>CANRVY010000010.1 GCA_947643405.1 uncultured Mycoplasmatota bacterium
TATCGTTTACAACTGTCCTTATAAAAATTGTCTAAAAAAATGTTGACAATCCAATCTTATATAAATTCCTGCTCTATAATAATCTGGCATCTGTATTAAAGTGTTATACAATTTTTACTCTCCTTCCGCTTTGTATAACAAATTAAAGCCACTTAAAGTATAACACATTAATTCAATTACATCTATGATGTCAGGCATTATTAATCACACTTTTTATATATTTAGATACCAGTTCTTTGAAATTAGGAGAATCATTTTTAAAAGTTTCAGTTATATTAAACATAAGTCACCTCATTTAAATTTATGACTTGTTTAAACATATTATTTATTCAATCCTCCTTTATTACTTGAAATTTTTTAATAAATCTTCTAATTCTTTTACTTCCTCATCAGTCATTTTTTCTGATTCAATTTTTACGTCATGCCAATATTCATTACCTTCATTATCAACTGAATAAATATCATTTAATATATCTTTTTTATTATTTTTATATTTATTATAATGGTTAAAATTATTTTGAATACTAGCATTGGTATTTTCTTGAATACTTGTTATTCCTTTCTTTAATACTTTAGATAACCTAATTATCCTCTTTGAATTGTTTTTTTCACTATTATTGATTTCTATATCAATATAGTTATATTTTGATAAACTACTTATACTCTTTGATATTGTAGGCTTAGTACAATCAAATTTATCCATAAAATATCTATTAGTAGGCCAACAATATCCATTTTTCTTACATAGTGACACTATTTCAATTAATAACACTCTTTCTAAAAATGTTAATCTATTATCTCCTAATACTGCTTCTGGTATTACTAAACTTATAAAAGGTTCTATTTCTTTTTTCATCATCTTTCCAATATAAGATTATCAAATTTAGTAGTTCCATTATATCCTCCTTCCTTTACCAGTATTTTTAGGAACACATAAAAAGAACTGGACATTTATCCACAATGAAAACAGGGAATACTGTTTTCATTTGAATAATATGTACTCAGTTCTCTAAATTTTTATTTAAAGACTACAATTTGTGCATCAGCACTATGTTTATATATGTATTAATAACTACCTTCCCTAGTAGCTATTATAAGTATAGCATGACAATCAAATAAATGCTACTATCTAAATAAAAATTTCTCTAAATAATTGTCGTTGGATAACATTAAACTATGTAGTTCATTTTGATTTTTGTTTATTTCTTTTTCTAATTTTTCGATTTTTGATACCACCATCCTTTGTTCTTCAATAGATGGTAAAGGAATTTTAATATTCTTTATAGTATCAATTGCTAATTCAATTTGACCACTTTGTCCGGTTGCCATTTGTTCAATTGTCTTAAATCCAATATGTACAAGTGCATATAATGCAAATTTTGGTAAAAGTTTATTTTGATTTAATCTTACAATTGTAATGTGGCTATCAACAACATAATTACCTTCTAAATTAAATAAAGTTACTCGACCAGCAGTTCCGACTCCAGTTGAATTTATTAATAAATCGCCTTTAACCAAATTTCTTTCATCAGAAACAAAATTATTACTAACATAATACTTGTTAAAAAAATCAAATGTTTCGTACCCTCTAGCCTGACCTGATTTAATAATTTGAATATCTGATTCTCCATATTTTGCTGATTTGCCTCTTTTAATTAAAATTGAATAATCACCTATTTTTTGCATAATATTTTCATTAAAATAATGATCAATTATATTATCTGTTTGTAATTCAAGCTCCTTATTTCTTTGTAATAATAAATTACAACTATGCTTATTTTTTTCTATTTCTTTTACAATACTTTCTTGTATTTCAATTGGAGGCAAAAGAACATCAATATTATTAATTTCATTTGATAAATTATTAATGTTAGCACCTGTACAATAATTGCTAACCAATGATTGTACTTTTTTAGAAGATAAAAATAAATATAAATATTTCATATTAATTAATTCAGTTTTACTTCTTAATATACACATAAATCCACCGGCGTAATAATTCAAATTGTCTTCAATAAAAGCACATTTACCAACATGTCTTTTACTGCCGCTTGAAAAACACATAAATATGTCACCCTTTTGTAATTTTTTTGTATTTTCTAATTTTAAATTCTCATCTAGGTATATTTTTTTTGTAATATTTAAATTACAATCCAAGGTCACGTTATCAGCAGTCAAAATAATATTATTAGTATTTATAAATGTCTGTTGTTCTTTATTATAATTAACTCCTTTGATCAAATTAACTAATTCTCCCAATTTTTTTATAGGAAAATTATTATTTAAATTTAGATTAAGTTTTCCTTTTTTATTTAGATTAAGTTTTTTATCAAACTTACTAGTACCATAATCAATTAAATCACTTAAAAATTTATATTGTACATTTTTTTCAAGAGAATCATCTATGTTTAATTTATTATCATTAAAAATGTTATATATATATGTATTTGCTTTCGTAGTATCTAGTTGATCATTTTCATTATATAATTTAGTCCCCGTAGAAAGCCATTTCAGTCCTTCGTGACCTCTACGTTCACTAAATTCATAACCCAAGAAAATTTTTTCTTCTTGTTTCTTTCCGGTCTTTATAATTACAGACTCTTGTTGACATGTTAATATAAAATATAAGATTTTTTCTTTTTCTAGTTGCTTAACATTGCTTAAATTTCCACCGAATTCATTGTTATAATCATTATATAATTCATGTTCAATCACTTCGCCGTTAATTAATTTAAGATAATCTTTAAAAGATAAATTATCATAAACATTCATTACATATTTAGAAAAAGCATTTTCTATTCCTAAAACAGTAACATCTAAATTATCATCAAAGAATTTGTTGACCGCTCTTTCTATTTCTTTAAAATCATTGTCAGGTCTACGTTCTAAAAATAGAATTATAGTATTTGTTCCTGTTTTCATGAAAGTACCTGAGCCAAGTTCCACTATAGATTTTACTTTAAAATACTTAAAAATTATTTCTCTGGCTTTTGAATGAATACCACTATTTGTTAAAATAGAAATAGGTAAAATTACACCTGCTTTACCACCAACTCTAAGTAATTGTTTCATTCTTTCAACAAATAAACACTCGATT
This sequence comes from uncultured Mycoplasmatota bacterium, assembly GCA_947643405.1. GTDB lineage: Bacteria > Bacillota_I > Bacilli_A > RF39 > UBA660 > MGBC102946. The sequence goes on from CANRVY010000010.1 coordinate 3,098, forward strand.
TCAGAACTATTATCAGTTAAATTATCATATAATTCAAAAGTTTCTTTACCATTCTTTAAAGTTGATTTAAATGCCTCTACACTATATGGTGGATTGGAAATCAATATATCAAATTGTCCGTTGTTTTTTTTGTCAAAAGTTTGTGTCTCTTTCAATTTTCCAATATATTCATTTGATTTCTTAAAATTATCTAAACCATTAGCCCATATAATATTTGCTTCACCATCACCATTAAAAAATGCGGACACTTTAGCAGTTTTTACCAATCTATCATCTAAGTCGATTCCATAAACATAATCTTTGGCCCAAATAAATTTTTCACTTTCTATCCATGTACGTATTTTATTTTTTATTGTTGGAGTAGCAAAAGAAATATCTAAATTATCGACAATTTTATCAATTTCTTCTTTAGTTAATGACATTCCAAATTCTTCTAAAATATTTTGGACCTGTTCCATATATTCTGTTAAAAAATGTCCACTTCCCGCAGCATAATCAATTACAACAGGTAAAATTTCACCCTCATTATTTTTGATTTTTTCAATAATCATTTCTTTTATTGGCAAAGAACTAATAATGAACCTAGTTATAGGTACAGGTGTAAAATATTGTCCTGCCTCTTGTTTCATTGATGTATTTAATAACAATTCAAAAAAATCACCTAAAAACTGATGTTTTTGTCTATATCTAAATTTATAACTCTGTAACAACAGAACAATTTCTTTTACAATTTTTGCATTAGCTTTAAATGATTTTTCATCTAAAACTTCTTTAAATGCAAAATTAGGACTTTTCTTAAGTCTTGTATCAATAAACATATCTTTTATTGTTTGTTTAAAACTTTCATTTGCATCAATTGACTGTAAAGCATTATTTATCTCGGTTTCAGAATAATCAGTTACATTAATATTTAAGAATCTCCACATTCCTTTTTTGTATAAATCATTCAATCTCATTTGTAATGATTCATCTGTATCATCATCTAACCATTGAAAATGTAATTCTTCTGTGTCATTTCTATCTTCATCAATAATTTTGCATACAAACAAATTAAGTAATTTATTAAATGCATTTGGCTTGTCAGAAACAACATTGTGACGCAATATTTCCATAATTTGATTAAATATTTTTCCACTATCTTCTTCTTTTAAATCATCTAGCATTTCATAAGTTAATGCTTTATGTTTTATATCATAAGGTTCAGCATGTTTTTCAAATATACCATTGTCTTTAAATGATTTGTTCCAATGTGTATAAATTTCTTTAGAAGTTGATAATGAAATCCACTCATTATCAATAGAAATAATACTATTTTTATAATGAATTTTTCCGTTTTCTAACACAGATGTATATAAACACAAATATTTTGCATCCCTATCTAAAGCATAATATGTAAATAGTTGTCCGCCATCTTTATACATTTTATTAATTTCTTTTTTATATTCAATACCCCATGTTTTGCATTCAATCATTAAATATGCTTTTCTATTTTCATCATAGATTAAAATATCTAAATTTCCACTATGTCCATGCCCAGATGGATATATTTTTTCTAATTCTATATTTTGTGGTTTATAACCTTTTTCAAGCAACTTATTTACGCACTCTAAAACAACAAAATTTTCAGGCTTTGCAAAATTACATGTAGTAGTATTTCCAAGTTTAATTTTATTTCCATAATCTATTCTTTTATCATTAAAATCCAAAAATATTTCATATAATTCATTACCTATTTTATATTCTTTAAAATAAATATTACTAACTCCATTTTTAGGTAAATAATTCATTGCTTTAATGAGTTTCTTTATATCATTTTCTAACATAACTAAGCCTCCTTCTTATAATTCGTATAAGATTCAAGATATTTATTAATCTCTTTCTCTAGAATTCTCCATGAACATCCAACTTTAGAGGCTTTTAACTTTTTATCATGTATCAATCTTATTACTGTTCTATCACTTACTTTTAAATGTTTTGCAACTTGTTTAACCGTATATACATTGTTTTGCATATCACTACACCTCTTATACAAACTATTATGTCTTATTATAATTATATATTATTTCTTTCATAATCTCAAGACAATTAATGAAAATTACGACATTTTAGGACAACTCAGACACATAATAATTAACAACAAATGTACCTTTTACTTTTAAATTATTATTTTTACCTAATAACAAATTCTCATAAAACTTAATTAAATAACTATTATCCTCTTTTATATCTAATTTATCATTACTATAGTTGCTACTAACTAACGCATTTCTAAAATATTTTGAATCGTCTTTAAATAAAGAATAATTAATATTATAACCTAATTCCTTTAAATACTTAATCATAAATATTGCTGTTGTACGAGTATTACCTTCCATAAAAGGATGAATTTGCCAAATACAAGAAGTAAAATTAGATATACTTATTATTTTATCAGATGCACTTAATTTATTGTAATCTTCTTTTCCTTCCTCTGAAAAATCATAAATAAGATAATCTCTAATTCTATTATAATCGCAATATACTACTGTATCACCATTTAATATTTTTTCGTCTTTTGAAATATTAACTTCTCTAAATTTTCCAGAAAACTTATAGACATCTTTAAATAAAAAGTAATGAACATATTTATAAAAATCTATCGTTAAATAAAACATATCATTTTGTAATATTTGCATAATTCTTAATGATACAAAATCACATTCATACTCATCTCTATTATAACTATCATTAAAATCATCATAATATTTCTTTAGCTTATTATCCAACTCATCAAGCGATATTTCATTCTTAATATTTAATTTTACTAAATCTTTCATATATTCAGAAGGAGTTAAATTATCGACTTGCTGTAGTCCAATTGCCATTTTCCATTTTGATTCTAAATCAGATTTATCATTCTTTATTTCTATATATTCGTTTACTTCAGAATCTAAATAATGTTCATTCATTACTTCACCTTCTTTACTTAGCAAGTATTGAAAAGTTCCTCCCACAAGCACTTTTCGCGTATTATGGGAAGTTTCCCAATCCCTATACTGTTACTAATTCTAAATTTAATTCTTTTATAAAATCATTTAATAAAAACATTATTTGATTTACTTCTAGATTATTTGCATAACTATTCTTCTTCGAATAAGATTTCCAGTTTGTTTTTAGTCTATCACTATCAATGATTGATTTAATAATTTCACGATAATCATTTAAGTATTCAAAAGAATCTCTTTTAGTAAAAGTATTATTAATTGCATCTTTTAATATATTTATATTAATTTCATTTTTTAACTTTGTTAAAAAGAAATATACATCATAATAATCTTTCATCCTACTATTATATTTACCACGTCTTAGAACAGTTTCAATCTTTTCAGCTAGTATAGTTTCAACATTATAACTATTAATTAAAATACTTCTATCTTCAAATAATAAAGGATATTTAAACTTTAACTCTTTTGGTGTCACTTTGTCACCAGTTGATATATCAATTTCCAAATTAACCTTAGTACTATTTACTCTACCAGTAATATGATATTTATTTCCACCATATTCATCTTCTTCTCTTATATCAGAAATACTTACAATATCAAATTTAACTCCATCATTTAAATCAATAGATAGTATCTTATTTAAAACACTTACCATTTTATCCTTTGAAATATCTATCCCAGTAATTGTAGTATCCATATCTTTTGTTGTCCTATTTTCTACACCAAACATTGCAGCAAGTAATAATCCGCCTTTTAATATAAAGTTATCTTGATATTCTGAAACAGATATTCTTTCTAATATTCTTTCAAACATAAATCTTTGTAATGATTCATAGTAATTTAAATTATACTTATCTTCGAGTTCTTTTGCTTTTAATTTAATCTTTTCTTCTACCATTTCATCATTACCTCCACAATTGTATTAATCTTGTCATAAATATTAAAGATCTTCGCATATTCTAATAATTTATCAATATCTTTATCTTTACTATGGAAATAATAATCTAATACTCTATTTTGAAGTTCTAAATCAAATTCTCCTTCAGTTCTCAACATATCGCAAATACATCTCTCAGCATTATATATTTTTACTGGATTTCCACTTGGACTTGAGGCTTCGATTATTCCAATATCATAAAACTTCTCTGAAACTCTATGAATATTATAATTTCCTCTTACTTTTTTATCTCTAGGTACAGTTATATCTATTTGTATTGGAGTTCTATTCGTTAAGTTAAGAATATGTAGTGCAGTATTATAAGAAAATATTGCTAGTGGATATTTTTTTTGTAAAATAAAGTATTCATCTTTTAATATCTTAGTATCCATATATAAACCATAGCTTACTCTTTCAATTAATCCTTCATCTAAAAATTTTTGAATTAAAGGTTTACTCATACCCAATGTTAAAAATTCTGCAGTAGTAATATATCCATGATTACTATTTAGAAATTCAATTACTTTTTCTTTATTACTCATATTTTCACCACTTTACTCTCGTACCTACATTATAGCATTTTGTGGAACAAGAGTAAATGATTATGGATTAATTTGTTAAAAAAATATTTTCTAAAGGGTTTGGGAATTTTCCCACAATAGAAAACTTGGCGGGAGTAGGTTTTCAGTGCTGGCTAGGACAATACTTTTAATATTTATTAAATACTAAGAAAATTGAAACTTCATTTTTAAAAATAAATTTAATAAAAAACTCTACTTAACTACCTAAAATTAAATAGAGTTTAATAAATTTTTAACAATATGAATCAATTATTTCATTTAATTTTTTATATGCTTTTATATAATCTTCATCAGTTGTTGGATTTCCATCAGGTATCGCTTCAAATCTATATGCGTAAGTCAATTTTCCATCATATATGTCATATAAATCATTATAAATAAAATTACTTAAATCAGTATAAATTTGTATTTTTCCAATAATAGGATATTCTTTTTTTAAAGACAACATCACCTTATCATGCTCTTTTTCTGCTACTTCCCATAATTTTTCTTCTCTTAACGAAGGTTCAAGTTTTTCAAAATCAAACCATAAATCATTAAAACCATTTGTTTTGTAGAAATATTCTAAAAATTCTATTATTGATTCATATACTCTTTTTATCGACATCAATTCAACATCTGATATTTTTTTCATTTTTGTATCTCCACCCTTCTTACACAATAGTACATCCTTTTCATACCCAAAATAATTTGCTATATCGTTAACAAGATTTAAATCATTAGGACTATAAGTTTTATAACGCCAACTATGAACTGCATCTTTCGATACATTAATAGCATTTGCTAACTGTTCTTCTATATCTTTAATCATCAATCTATCCCTATTACATTTTCTATTAAACATATCATTAAAAATATCATGATCAAAAAAGTAAAAAGAATCTTTGTATTTATAAGGTTTATTCATAAATCCTCCTTTCATGCTACCATGATAAAATAAATTATTAAAAAAATAAAGTTTGACTAAATCAAACTCTATAGGCTTTAATTGTTATACTTAATATTTGTTACACTTTGACCATCGCCTCCTCCCACATTTGTGTAATTAAAAATTGAAAAATACATTCTATATTAAGAATTCGCCACTTCTAACTCTTCATTTTCTATACGAACTTTTCTGATATAGTCTTCCACAATAACAGAAAGTAAATTAACACTATTTATAAATTCATTCAAATCAGAATATGAAATACTTGACAAATTATCCTCATGAATAATCATATTTCTATACTTGACTAATTTATCTATATTCCCTTTATAGTCAAACTTTACTGTCAGGCTGATATCACCCAATAATTCTTCTTTATTTTTCTTTTCTTCATATTGCTCCATTAGATTGAAAATATCTTCAATTCCAATTTTCTTTAGTAATTTACTTATTTCTGTACTTCCATGAGAATTCAATGTTATTTTAAACTCTATATCTAACTTGCTTAAAGGATAAAAATCATCTATTAAAATATTAAAATTATTTAGTTTACTCTTATTTTTATTACTTATTTTTCCGTTTTTTAATTCTTCATACACATCTGAAATAGTGCTCATAATTATTTCTTGTTTTATGGTAGAAGATAAATTATTTGAAGTATTCATTTCATCTTGTTTTAAATAATTAAACCATTCACTTGTTTTATTTTCTAAAAAAACCTCAAGCTTAGTAACCATTAAAACAATTATAGCCTTCTCCAAAACAGTAATATTATTATATTTTTTCTGTATACTATGATTTAATAATGCTACTAAATTGGAAAATTCCCCATCTTTATCAAGATATTCATTTAAAGTTTGAATCATTTCCCAACAATTTCCTTTAATAAATCTGAATATAAAAGAAGTCGATTATTTGTCTTTGTTGTATTTCCAGTAGCTGTTGAAATTAAATCATTAAAAGTTTGTCCTTTCAATAAAATTTCTGTCTCTCTTAAAATTAAGTCTTTTTTTTCACGTAATTCTTCTAACGAATATTTTTCAAAACAAATCATGATAGTTTCATATAATGGTCTATTGATTCTAGTTTCGTATTTTCCTTGACTATTCATTTTTTTGAACGCTTTTGTTCCAAAAACTACATTGCACTTTTTTATATTTGCATAAAACTTCTCTTTAAAACGTTCTAATACATCTTCATCTGCATTTTGATACTTTATCATAAACTTATTAATAATATTTTTAATTCTTCCATCATAATTTTCAATTTTATTACTCTCTGAATTATAGTTTTCACTGAATGCTAAATAACGTAGTATTATTTCCACATCAATCATTCTTTTATGAAGCGTATTTAAATTAAATAATGCTTTAAAATCAGAATTATTAATCATCTCATTTTTGATTAAATCATTTAATGTTCCCCTATACAAACAATTTCTTAACTCTTGCTCATTCAATTGTACTGCCCCAGTATTTAATCTCATAAAAATATCATATTGAATATCTGGAGAAGATGAATCTAAAAGTAATATGATTGATAAATCTCCTCTATCTATTTTACTTTTCAAATTGTCTGATAATTCAGAATATTTTTTATTATTTAATTCACTTAAAACTTCAAGCCCAGTTAACTTAAATTCATCTTTATAAAATCTGCTTAGCGTATTTAATCTTTGTAAACCATCAACAATATTCCACTTTCCATCTTTTTCTTCAGATGCATAAATCACTGGTATTGGAATATTTAGTAATATAGATTCTATCAATTTTGAAGATTTTTTATTATCCCATAAATAATTTCTTTGATAATCAGGAGTTAAAATAATACTCCCATCTTCAATAGAAGAAATAATATCCTTTATCATCCTATCATACTTTTTAATATCTAAATTTCTTTTTAGTTTTGGGCTTCCCTCAAAATCATCTATATATTCCTCTGAATCATCATCAAAATAACTATTCATTTCTAATAATTCATCCAAATTTTCATTCTTCACTTCGTTCATACTACCCTCCATAAAATAATAACTTTTACATCATTCTCAAAACTTTTCATTATTATAACATACCACGAATTATATCCGCAACCTGACTACTAAAAAAACAAATAATACTCAAAAATCTCAGTACAAAAAACATCACTTTTGGCTGATTAAATAAATTATAATAACTTTCAAAAAATTTCAGAATAACAGATTCTTATGCTAAACAATAAAAAATATGATAAAAATATTAAGGAAAGAAAATTTAATATCTTTTACTGGAGTATTGCAACCATATTAACCATATTCTACATTATTTTTCAAAATATTTTAAAATCAAAAGAATTTATACTTTTCAGTGCTTTATTTTTATTCATCATAATTTACTTTGCTACTGATTATTTTAAAACAATCAAACATACTAACAAAGTAAAAGTGTTTAAGCAACATTTGATTCTTCATGCTGAAGAAGCTAGGAAACAGCAATTAAATTATCTTATAGTTTCATTAAAGCTCTACAGATTCAGTACTAAAAATGATTTAAAATTAGCAATTGATTACTTCAACAGTCAAAAGCCAATCAAAGTTGCCTCTAGCTTTTTAGCATGGATTGTATCAGCTTCCTTGACATTAGCATCTTTTGCAGAAATTGCTTATGATAATGAAAGTAAATCAATAGACTACACAAAAATTTCTGTTATATTAAATTCTACTTTAGGAATTATTATTATATCTTTAATTATTAAAGCAATTGTAAAATTCAGCTATTTTTCTCAAGAAAGTATCCAGTCTGCACTAGCTGATGATTTAACATATATTTATATGAATTTTGATAAGTATAAAAATCAATTAACAAAAAACAAAAATGAAGATTCATAATAAAATACATAATTCTCTTTTCAGTTCCTGTTCAGATTAGCTAAAATATTGTATATTTTTATCGAAAGGAGAAAAATTATGAATCAAGAAAAAATAGGTACATTCATTTTAGAATGTAGAAAGCAAAAAAATCTTACGCAGGAACAACTTGCTAACATCTTAGTAGTCAGTAATAGAACCATATCTAAATGGGAAAATGGGAATTGTATGCCAGATTATTCTATACTTCCACTTTTATGTGAAACACTTAATATCACAATCAATGAATTATTAAGTGGGGAAAAATTAACAGAAAAAAACTATCAAAAAAAATTAGAGGAAAACCTAATACTTAATATGGCAGAAGTAAAAAGGAAAATGAAAAAAACATTATCATGGATTATTATAATCATTATTTCAATTATTTTTCTTATTTTCTTAACTGAAGTTTTAGAACTAATTTCAGAACGTTATAATTACCATAAATCTTATTTATCAAAAGAAGAACTCAATGTAACACTTTGTTTAGGAAATGATTCCATCAATATTACAATTGAAACAAAGGATCAAAAGCCAATGTTAATGGATATAAAATTAGATCCAAAAACAATGGATTACACTTATAATCCATATCACATCAGAAAAGAATCTTATATAGAAAATTATCCATCAAAATATACATATGATTTTAAAGATTATGATAATGCTCATGCTATTATAATTGCAAATGAAGTTGTTTATAAAAAAGGACAGACTTTAAAACAATGTCGAAACTAAGATAGTGAATATTCATTATCTTTTTTTAACTTATCAATCTAAAATAAGCATTAAAAAAGCTCATAACTAGCGTTATGAGCTTTGTTTTCCTATATATGGGGCAAGTATAGGGATTCGAACCCTAGCATAATGGAACCACAATCCACCGTGTTAACCCCTTCACCATACTTGCCATCTATAAGCCATCTGACTTACGGATACTATTTTATCAAGGATTTCTCATTTTGACAATACCTTTTCTAACAATTGAATGGAATTTCCTTAAAATATGGATAAATACCCATCACAAATTGCCCAAATCACATAAAATGAAAGCGAGAGGTGAAAAAATGAATTCTTACAATGAAAGAGAGTATCAAGAAAATAGAAATATGACAGCTATGAAAAATACCATAGCAGGCGCAAATAACAATAACTTTAACAAATGCAATTATATACAACAGGTAACTCCAAATGATTTATACAGTGCATATGCTGGATTTATTAGAGGTAACATGTATCCAGACTTATACAATCAATATAAAATTTCAAGACCATTTGAAATAGAACCTATGAATGAACAAGCGCAACTACTCACTTATGTTGACGCTTACTGTTTTGGGGCTCACGATATAAACTTATATCTGGACACTCATCCAAATGATAGAGCCATGATAGAACTATATAATCAATATCGTTTAGAATATAAAAATGCTTTAAACCAATACGAAAAGCAATTTGGGCCTATCACAGTTGATAGTGATGCTATTTTAACACTCCCTTGGGCTTGGAATAACTCACCATGGCCTTGGGAAAATTAATAAGGAGGAAAAAAGATATGTGGAAATATGTAAAAAAATTGCAATATCCTGTTAATATCAAAAAACGCGATCCAAAATTGGCACAGTACATTGTAACACAATATGGGGGCCCTGCTGGAGAACTCGCTGCTGCTTGGCAATATTTAGATCAACGTTATCATATGCCAGATGATAGAGGAAAAGCACTACTTACAGATATTGGAACTGAAGAGCTAGCACACGTAGAAATCATTTCTGCAATGATCTACCAACTAACAGAAGGATTAACTCCAGAAGAACTAAAAGCAGCTGGCTTAGGTGGAAATTATGCACAATTTGGTCCTGACTTATTCCCATCTGATTGCTTTGGTAACCCTTTTAATATGGCTTACATCAAAGTAGCTGGAGACTACATCGCTGATATTGAAAGTAATATGGGTGCAGAACAACGTGCTAGAGCAACTTATGAGCACCTAATGGACTTGACAAACGATCCAGATGTTTTAGCTCCATTAGCTTTCCTAAGAGAAAGAGAAATCGTACATTACCAACGCTTTAAAGAATTAAGAAATTACTATTTAGAACAAAAAGAAAAAGCTGGAAAATAATTAAAAAGTTTATAGGAGTCTCTATAAACTCTTTTTTATATTATGTGGATAAAAAAATTTTAGATAATGAAAATCCACAAAATTGTTTAAAAAAGAAAAGTGTTTATTATATAAAAAAATTTTTTCTGTAGAAAAGTCCAATCATACCAAATGCAATCATGTGGAAAAGTAGAAAAAGTCTAATAAATTCTATAATTTTATATGAAAAAACTTACCAATTGGTAAGTTATGCTCTGTTATCGTTAGAATTAAAATTTCTTTTTGAATCTTTTCTCTTATCACGACAATTTTTACATCTTTTAGGTTCATTTGTAAAACCTTTTTCTTCATAAAACTCTTGGTCTCTTACAGTAAAAGTAAATTCTTCACCGCAATCTTGACAAACGATAATCTTATCTTGTTTTTCCACAGTGCACCCTCCTTTTCGATTTGATTTAATACTTATTTAGGACCTCGCAAAATCTTTGGAAAGTGACAGAAATAATTATTAACCAAACATAATATAACACAAATTCCTCAAATAAACAAGCAATTTATTATAATCTATGACATTCATTTGTCAAATAGAACAAAAACAAAATAGGCACATATAATAACTTAGAGGTGTAAAATGAAAAAAGTATTATTACTATTTGGGGGAAACTCAAGTGAACATTTAGTATCCTGTAAATCTGCAAAATCTATTTTAGAACATATTGATTATCAAAAATATCAGGTTACTCCTGTTGGAATATCTAAGGAAAATGAGTGGTTTTTATATCAAGACTCTATAGAAAGCATAACAGAATGGCAAAATAAGAAAATACAAAAAATTGATTCTATTATTCCTTTCTTAAAAAAATTTGATATCGTTTTTCCAATACTTCATGGTACTAATGGAGAAGATGGAAAAATCCAAGCTTTATTAGAACTTTTCCACATTCCATATGTTGGATGCAATTCTAAAATTAGTAGTATTGGTATGGATAAGCATTATACAAAGATACTACTATCTCATTTCCATATTCCAGTCGTTCCCTTCTTACTATATGATAAAAAAATACAGATGAAAGAAATTGAAAACAGTATCCCCTATCCAATTATTATCAAACCATGTAATGGAGGCTCTTCAATCGGAATCACAATCGCATATAACAGAAAAGAACTAAAAAAAGGAATCAAAAATGCAAGACATTATGATTCCAAAATATTGTTAGAGCCATTTTTAAAAATGAGAGAACTAGAATGTGCGATTTTAGAAAACAAAAACCATTTCATCATTTCTGAACTTGGAGAAATTCACTCAGAGCATACATTTTATGATTATGAGGCAAAATATATAGATAATACCAGCAAAGCAGAACTAGCTACTGATATTCCAGAAGATATCCGAAACAAAATCAAAGAAATCGCAAGTCATACTTGTCAATGTTTTGAAATTAAAGGACTATCTAGAATTGACTTTTTCTATCTGCCAGAACAAAATCAAATCTATTTAAATGAAATTAATACCATTCCTGGTTTTACAACCATTAGCATGTATCCTAAATTACTTACCAATGACAAATTCACATATCAAGACTTAATCACAACATTACTTGAAAATGCACATGATTAATTTTGTTTATTCAAACGATAATAATATTCTAATGTTTCTTTACTATAATTCATAATCTTTCCGCTTGGTAATACAAGCATTCTATCTATCCCAACACTTTCTACAAAAGAAGGATTATGACTAACTAAAATGATAGAACCTTCATAATCTCTAAAATTTTCTCCAATAATTTTTTGAGTTTCTGGATCAAGATGATTAGTTGGCTCATCTAATAATAGTAAATTTCCTTTTTGAAGCATTACTTTACAAAGAGCAATACGAGCTCTTTCACCAGGAGATAGTACATTCACTTTCTTAAATACTTCATCTCCATAAAAAAGAAAACTACCCAAAAGAGTTCTTAACTCTTTTTCACTATATCCACTTCTATCAATATTTTCTAGTACTGTTTTATTCATATCCAATAATTCTTGTTCTTGAGCATAATAAGCAATATCTGTCTTACTTCCAAACCAAATATTTCCTTCCTCAGATTTTAATTCTCCAACTAATAATTTTAACAAAGTTGACTTTCCTACTCCATTTTCTCCTACAATTAAAAATCGTTCTTTATTATTAATTAGAAAAGAAAGATTATGATATAAATCATTACTATCTGGATAATGAAAGGAAATATTGTTGACTTTAACAGGAATTCTAGAACCTTCCCGAAGCGGTTTTATTCGGATTCGAACTTTTTTTCTAACCTCATCACGTTCTACTTTTTCTTTCTGTTTTTTTGCTAATAATTTTTCTCTACTTTGCGCAATTCGCTTTCTTTTTCCAGAAGAATTGGAATACTGCAAAATAAACTCTCGAAGTTCTGCTTCTTCTTTTTCCTGTTTTGTAATTAATCTTTCTTTTGCTTCTTTTTCCTTTTCTAACTTTTTCATAAAAGTTGTATAGTTACCTTCATAAGTAATTATGTTGTGCTGCATTTTATCAATATACATAATCTTATTTGTTACTGCGTCTAAGAAGTTAACATCATGCGAAATCGTTAATACCATTCCATGATAGTTCTTTAAATAATTAATAACAAAGCTTCTTGTATCCACATCTAAGTGATTGGTTGGCTCATCTAATAACATAATCTCTGGATTAGAATAAAGAAGATGAGCAAAAGCAATTTTTGATTTTTGTCCTCCCGATAAATCCATTAGCTTCATATCTAATAAGGTACTATCAATATTCATATGATTGATTAATTCAAATAAAATATTTTCACAATTATAACAATCATAATACTCCAATAACTCTTGTGTATCTCCAATCTTTCGGAGTATTCTTTTTTGGTCTTTTTCTGAAGCTGTTGCTACTTCCATATAAAGTTGCTCTAACTCTTGATTTAATCTTGTTATAGGACGAGCACTCATCAAGTAATCAAATACAGCTATATTTTTATCTTCTAAAATAATCTCTTGTGGTAAATATCCGATTCGTTTCTTTTTCGGAATCATTATGTTCCCACTATCTAATTCTTGTTCTTTTAGTATAACTTTAAATAGAGTTGTTTTTCCGGCTCCATTCACTCCAATGACTCCAACTTTATCAGCTTCTCCAAATTGAAAGTTCGCATTCTCATATATTTTTTCCATATTAAAAGACAGACATAAATTTGTTCCTCTCATAGATATCACCATATCGTATTTTATCATAAAGTAAGAAAAGAGCAAAGAAAAAGAGCATTTCTACTCTTCTATAATTTCTTGTAATCTTCTTTTATAATCATCTATTTTGTTTTGATAATCCAAATTAGATGATTTTAGATTTTCCTTTTCTTGCTCCAATTCCCTATTTTGATTACGAAGCTCTTCATTTGCCTGTTCCAGGTCATAAATCCTACTTTCATAATTTCCAATCTCGCTAGAATAATAATCATCTTCTGTTTTCCTGTTGTCGAGTTCTTTTTCATAATTTGCTTTCAGAATTTCAATATTTTGCTCTGTTGCATAAATTCTAATATGGATATCATTTAACATTCCATAATTATAAATTTTTCTATGTTTTAAATCTTCTATCATAATAGAAAGCAATTTTGGATTTATTAATACATACGATTTTTCATGATAAACAAAAGTACTATTTATTTCAAGTGGAAGATGAACTTCAGTATAATCCTTATAATAGTCTACTTCAACCTTTATCTCAATTCCTAATGTATTATCCACAATGTATTCTGTTTCTGGCCAAAATAGAAAATATGTATCATCTTTCATTTCATATGTTTTTGAAATTGTATCCATAGAGGCTTGCTTTGGTACTTCATCTACAAATGTAAGAGAACTCATATCTAAAAGTAAAATTCCAAAAGAAGAACCTAATCCTACTATAGAAACAAGGAATGTCATCATAAGCCTTTTCTCATTTGCTTTTCCTTTTATAATAAAGTTAATTAATACTTCTAATATGGTTAGAATTAAAAGAATTGCAAAAGGAACTCCAATTAATATACTAATATAAAAAACTCCTTTAAATAATAAAAATAAATAGATAAATAATCCCGCACAAAGGAAAAACAAAATAAATAAGGTTGGTAAAATAATAAAACAAATAAACGCTTTCACAAAAAACATAACTACTTTTTCTAGAAAACGAAATAATATATCAATATTATTAGTTCTTTTTTTCTGTTCTCTTACAAGCTCTAATTTTTCTTCTACTACAACTTCTGTTTTCTCTATTGCTTCTTTTTCTATTATTTTTTTTCTTTTATATCTTGGATTATCCAAATATACGATTCTAAAAATATAAATAAAAATGACTAAAAAGAGACTCCAATAGCAACAATTAATCACAAATTGAATAATATGACTTCCAATTCGAAATAAATCATTTTGTGTAGATCGGATAGTTAAATAAAACAATCTTTCTACATGATAAAATGGAATACGAAATAGTAACAAAATAAAAGCTGTTATTCCCATTACAACGATACAAGACATCAACTCCTGTCTTGTCATTGATTTTCGTAAATTATTTGTTTCTTCTATAAAATCCAGAATACTATCAATAAATGCATAAATATTACTTTTCTTCTTTTCATCAATTTTAATTTCTGAAATTTCATCATTTGTTAAATCATCCAAACTACATTTAAATATTTTACACATAGCAAGTAATTTATCCATTTCAGGATAAGTTGTTCCAGACTCCCATTTCGATACAGATTGTCTTGTAACATCTAATAAATCCGCTAGTCCTTCTTGCGATAAACCATTTGCCTTTCTTAACTTTTGAAGTTTTTCATTAAAACTCATTTTTCTCACCTCTCGCACACATTTTACTATGGAACGTTAGTTGCGTTCTACCAAATTTCAGTTGTTTTTATAGTAATTTTCAGTTGCTTTTCATTATTATACAAGAAAAGAAGAGTTTTAGCACTCTTCTTTATACTTTTTCATAACAATTTTAGCCCTAGCAACAGCTAAAGTATCATTTGGGACATCTCTGGTAATGGTAGATCCTGCTCCAATAATGGCGTTTTGTTCTATTTTAATTGGAGCAACTAAATTTGTATTACATCCAATAAAAGCTCCATTCTCTATAATTGTTTGAAGCTTCTCTTTCCCATCATAATTAGCAGTGACAACACCACAACCAATATTAACATTCTTCCCTACTATAGAATCCCCAATATAAGACAAATGTGGAATTTTCGTTTGCCTACCTATATGGCTATTTTTAAGCTCTACAAATGAACCGACTTTGATATCATCTTCAATAATACAATTAGGTCGAATATGTGCATAAGGTCCTATATTACAAGAACTTCCAATTTTACTATCTTCTATCTGTGAATGATAAATAGTTGTGTTATCTCCAACTTCCACATTCTTTAAATAGCATCCCATATGGATGATACAATTTTTTCCTATTTTTGTGTTTCCTTCTAATATGACATTCGGATAAATGGTTGTTCCTTCTCCTATCACAACACCATCTTCAATATAAGTATGACTTTGATCAATATAATTAACCATTTCTGCCCTCTTTTTTAGTTTGGAAGTTTCCAGCAATACGAGTAATTCTTTTTCTTGAAAGGAAACGAGTTCCTATTATTGCACACTTCATTTTAAAACCTGGAATAATAATGAGTTTTCGTTTTAACATCTTTTCTATCGCATATTCTGCAACATCATAGCTTTCTAGTCCTGGAAGTGCGAATTTTACTCCTGCTACTTTATTAAAATTCGTATCCACTGGTCCTGGACACAAAGCCCCAACATAAACATGACTTCCTGCCCTTCTAAGTTCTTCGCTTAACGCCTCTGTAAAATGAAGTACATACGCTTTGGTGGCATAATAAGTTGCCATGTAAGGTCCTGGCATAAACCCTGCAGAGCTTGCTACATTTAAAATATATCCTTTATCCTTTTCTTTAAAGTCCTTTAAAAATTGTTTGGTAAGCGCTTGAACAGACTTGATATTTAAATCAATCATATCTAATTCTTTTTCTAATTTGGTACTTGTAAATTCTCCAAATAACCCAAACCCTGCATTGTTAATTACAACATCGATATCTTGTTTCTTCACTTTATTATATAATTTCATGCAATTAAACGTACTAGCTAAATCCATGGAAATGATTTCTGCTTCTATTCCAAAACCCTTTTTTGGATGCTCTAATTCTTTCTTTAATTTTTCTAGTTTTTCTTTCCTTCTTGCAACTAAAATTAGATTATATCCTCTTCTAGCTAATACTCTTGCCATATCTGCTCCTAATCCAGAACTTGCACCTGTAATTAATGCTAACATTTTTATCATCTCCATTCTTTATTTCATTATAGCGTATTATTTGATATTTGTAACGAAAAAAAAGAAAATTTCTATAATTTTCCATTATTTTATAAGTTCTTTTATGATTTTATAGCTTTCTATTATCGTTTCTTCTTTCATACTACAATTTGCAGGACTGGTAGAAGGCAAGCAAATCGAGTTTATTTTTGCATCTTGATAGCAATATTTTTGATATAACATATCTGCTTTCTTCCCTGTCGTGATAATATATTTTATTTTTGTTTTCTGTAATAAAGCCTTAATATCATTTACTTCAACATTTGAAATAGAACTATCACTAGCACCTTTTATTTCACAACTTTTCACAACATCCCAAAGAGCAATATGATACTTTAATACAAATTTTGTTTTTTCTTCATTCGTCTTAGGTATAGATTCCTTAAATATCGTTGCTAATACTTTCCAGAAACGATTTTGTGGATGCCCATAATAAAATCCTATTTCTCTAGATTTTGGAGATGGAATACTTCCTAATATTAACACTTTTGATTCATTATCGAAAATTGGTTCAAATGGATGAATAATTTGTTCTTTCATAAGTTTTCCCCTACTAATAATTCTCTTAAAATTCTTTCTTTGTCATTAATAAATAATTTATATAATTGATAATATTCTGTATCTTCGTATTTGCACTTTTGAAACTCCTGTTCTACATTATATATTTCCGCGTCTGGATAAGCAAGCAAAATAGGAGAATGAGTAGCAATAATAAATTGAGAACCTTCATCTATTAATTGTTTCATTAAAATGAGTAAACTCATCTGTCTAGTAGGAGATAAAGCTGCCTCTGGTTCATCTAAAATATATAATCCATTTTTACCAAAACGGTTTTTCATAACTGCCATAAAACTTTCTCCATGAGATTGTTCATGTAATGATTTACCGCCATAATATTCAAGCATTCTACCACTATCTTTTTCAAGTTCATCTACTCTGGTTGCAAAATTATAAAAGCTTTCTGCTCTTAAAAAAAATTTCGTTTGAGGTAAATCAGGAGTTTTAATTACTTTTATATACTGATGTAAAGATGAAACTGTATTTTTTGTACTAAAATTAAAATTGTTTGTTCCTCCTTCTCCATTCATCCCCATAGAAAGAGCTAGAGCTTCTATTAATGTGCTTTTACCGCTTCCATTTTCTCCTATCAAAAAAGTAACGGGACTATGAAATTCTAATATATCGAGTTCTTTTAAACAAGGGATATTATAAGGATACTCATTTGGATTTAGAATCTTTTCTTTTTCGTATTCTATTCTTTTGATAAACATAGATATCACCTTCTTTTCACTTATTATAACATAAAATGACAATACTCTTATTCTAATTCTCAAATATACTTTTTATTGAAAAAAGTATTTGAAAATTCAAATACTTTCCATATGCTGACATAACTTCATTCCATCATAATAAAATTAGTTCCAAATAATTTATCATAAAAAGAATAAAAGAAATATTCTAAATATTAATTTGATTTTCGTTAATATATTTTGCTAATATTTTCATTCTTTCCTCAACACGATACAAAGGATGTCCACCTTTAGTTAATAAAGCAACTAATCTAAGATCTTCAATGACATCAGATGAATAATTTTCAAAAGTTTTTT
Organism: uncultured Mycoplasmatota bacterium; assembly: GCA_947643405.1. Lineage (GTDB taxonomy): Bacteria > Bacillota_I > Bacilli_A > RF39 > UBA660 > MGBC102946. The sequence continues at coordinate 21,514 of CANRVY010000010.1, forward strand.
CTACTTCATTTTCCTTAGCGGAAAAGAAAGCTGATAATTTGTCATCAATCAATTTAAGTTTCTTCAATTTTACTTCTGCTTCTTCACTAAAATTGACATAACCTAATCCTGACAATAAAAGCAAATACTTTAAATAACGTTTTCTAGTGTTTTGAAGTACTTGGTGATCAAGAGCTATTATAGAATTAATTTGTTCTACCATTCTATTACAATTATCTAGTCCTATGGTAGGATAGGAAGCCTTTGATGCATAATTTTGAATCGCTTTATCTGCCGAACCAAATGAAATTTTACCATCAAATAACCCAATAATACTATAAAATATTTTATCAAATTCTAACCTACTGTCTAAAAAGCCAATTTTATCCAAAAATAGATTTTTATGTTGAATACTATCTAGAAAACATTCTAAATTAGTAGGTGGCATCGAATTGATAATTTCTCCTGCTCTAAGTCTTTCTTGATTTTGCAGAAATCTAAAGTATTCTCTTATTTGCTGGTCAGAAGCATCTGCAATATATGTCATAGGAATATTATATGCATTAATATTACCTTTAATAATTTCTGGCAAATCTTTATATTTCAGTTTTATTACCCCTTTGTTTGATAATTTTTTAATAAGTTTTTCAAGCAATTCATCATCTTCATCCGCTTGTTTGAAATATTCTCGAATTAATTCAATTATTTTTCTAGACCATTCACTTTTTATAGTATACTCATTTGATATAAAATCTTTTATTGTAGTTAAACGTTGCTGGCCATCAACTACCTCCGATCTTGCACCTTTAGCATTAACATCCTTTAAAACTCTTATGCTAATACTTCCTGTAGGATATGATTTAATAATACTATAAATCAGTTTATCTTTAAAATCATCTTTCCAAATATATCCTCTTTGATATGAGGGCTGTAAATCAAGTCCCCCAAATTTTACTGTATTAATGCTATTTAAGACTGAAGCGATTGGAACAGATGCATTAGAGAAATTCATTTGATTATTCATAAATTAGCACCTCCATTAATAATCTATCATATTATATCACTTTTCATCCGGTTGTCAATTACATTCTAACAAAAAGTAAGCGTTTTTATAATAAGGAGGCATACATTCATTATGAATCTAATACGCGATATATTTATAAAATAATTATATTCCATAAAAAAAGCATTTAAACTTCTCACAAAGTTTAAACACTTCTCTAATCTTATTCCGCTCTTAACGTTTTGAGAATTGTGGTGCACGACGTGCAGCTTTTAATCCTGGTTTCTTTCTTTCTTTTGCTCTTGAATCTCTTGTAATAAATCCAGCTCTTTTTAAGATTTGTCTATAGCTACCTTCATTACCTTCATTTGGAGCATCATACTCTAATAATGCTCTGGCAATTCCTAAACGGATTGCTCCAGTAGCTCCAGTGAATCCTCCACCGTTTACTTTTACTTCAATATCAAATGTATTTTCATTATTTGTTGCAACTAATGGTTGTTTTAAATCCATAACATTAGTTTCATATGGGAAGAATTCTCTTACGTCTCTTCCGTTTACAGTAATTTTTCCTTTTCCTGGAACCATCTTAACTTGAGCGATAGATGATTTTCTTCTTCCAGTTCCTGTATAAACCTTTGCCATTTAAAACCCTCCTTAGTTTAATTTCATCTCAACTGGCTTTTGAGCCATATGTGGATGATTTTCTCCTTCATAAACAAATAATTTTCTATACATTTGACGTCCTAATCTTCCTTTTGGAAGCATTCCTTTTACAGCTCTTTCTACCATTTCAACTGGGTATTTTTCTTTCATTTCACGAGCTGTTCTTTCTCTTAATCCTCCAGTATATCCACTGTGATTGTAATACATCTTGTCATCTAACTTATTTCCAGTTAAATTTACTTTAGATGCATTTACTACGATTACAAAGTCACCACAGTCAACATGTGGAGTGTAAGTAGTTTTGTGTTTTCCACGAAGAACATGAGCAACTTTAGTTGCAACTCTACCAAGGTTTTGACCCTCAGCATCGATTACATACCAGTTACGAACGATGTCTTCCTTTTTTTGCATGTATGAATTCTTCATCATAATTATTTTTCCCTTCCTTATATTTTTCAATACCTAAATGGATTGTCCCAAGATCCATCTGGAAAAGATTTAAAATGTACCAGTTAACATTTTACTAAAGAAACTTGTTTTTGTCAATTAAAATATATGTTTTTTAATCATTTTCATGCTTTTTTACTTACTATAATCAACATTATTTAAATAAAGACCTGATGAAGGTGCCGTAATACCAGCTTTTCTTCTATCTTTTGCTTCTAAAATATCTATAATATCAGTACTTTTTTTCTTTCCTTTTCCTATTTCAATTAAAGTACCAACCATATTGCGAACTTGATACCTTAAAAAACCAGTTCCAACAAAAATAAATGTAATCAAATTTTTATTTTTAGAATCAATTAATAAATTTGTTCTAATAATTGTTCTTTCAAAATCCTTTTCTTCATCTACTTTTGTAAAAGAACGAAAATCATGAGTTCCTTCTAAATATTTTAAACCTCTCATCATTTCATTAATATCAAGTTTTTCACAACATTGGAAAACATAATCCTTTTCAATTGGATTATATTCTCCCATGTTCAGCTTATAAATGTATTCTTTGCTTATTACATCAAATCTTGCATGAAAATCATTTTCTACAATTTCTATCTTTTTAATATAAACATCATTTGAAATCATAGAGTTGAGAGAATGCTTTAAACGGTCTACTTCTATTTTGTAATCCAAATCAAAATGGGCTTTTTGATTGATTGCATGAACACCAGCATCAGTTCTTCCTGAAGCATGAATTGTTATTGCTGTATTTCCTGCTATTTTAAATAAGGATTTTTCTATTTCTTCTTGTATCGTTTTACCATTTGGCTGCTTTTGATAGCCTTGATATTTTGATCCATCATATGAAAAAGTCATTAAATATCTCATCCTAAAATCTCCTTTTTAATAATAAGCAATAAAACCAATGCATACATCATAATCATATAGCTATCAAAAATCTTCCAACGATTCATTCTAAAATTCGTTCTTTTATTACTGTGATAAAGTCTTAAAGCCATTGCCTTTCTTAAATCTTCTGACCTTTTGATCGATAAAGACAAAATCGTTCTACCCATAGATTTTAAGATGATCAATTTCGTGATTAAATTAGAATGCTTATAGTCAATCCCTCTACTAGCTGCTGATGTTAAAATACGACTTCCTTCATCCACCATATTTGGAATAAATCGAATCGATTCTGTAATAGAAAGCGCTATAGCAGATACATTAAGACCAAATAAATTAAAAAAACTTAAAATTTTTTCAAAACCATAAACAATCTCTGTTATTGGAGTTGTTAATGTTAACATAGTAAAATAAAATAGAATCAGAGTAATCTTTACCATAAAAAAGAAACTATCTAATAACGGGATATGAAAAATAATTCCAATTATGAATAAAATCATATAAATAGGAATCACAATTTTAATGGTTCTGAAATAATGAACAATTGGAATATTTGTTAATAACAAGAATAGAAAAGTAAGCATCAATAAGAAAACGTTCAATTGCCAAGTTGTAGATAAAAAGGTCGTAAAAATAAATATAAAAATACATAAAAGTTTTGAGATTGGATTCATTGCGTGAACTTTAGAGCGTACTGGATAATACCTTCCTAACATTATATTATGAAACATGACGATAAATATCCTTTATTAAATCATTAACATCATCACGATAGCCAAGCTTGATTCCTTTTCTTTTTAATACTTGATAAGAAAATTCCATTATAGTTGGTCTAACCACTTCGTACTGTTCTAATAGTTCACTTTCAAATACCTCATATTTTGTTCCTTCTAAAACCTTTTTTCCTTCATGAAATACAAATAGATAATCAGCTATTTTATGTATCATATTTACATCATGAGTTACAATAATAATCGTTTTATGATACTTATTCTTAAGCAACTTCAGCATTTTTAAAAAGCTTTTCTCACTAATACTATCCAATCCTAATGTTGGCTCGTCAAAAATTAAAACATTAGGATTAAATGCTAATACAGAAGCAATAGCTACTTTTCTCATTTCGCCATTACTAAGTTTCATTGGATCTCTTTCTAAATAGGAATCATCTAAGCCAACCATTTTTAAAGCATCACTAATTCTCGAATCAATCTTATCTAATTTATAAGAAAACTGTTTCATTCCAAAAGCAATTTCTTCTTTTACAGTTGGAAGAAAGAATTGACGTTTTGGATTTCCAAATACATATCCAAGTTCTACTCTAAGATTATTTACGTTTTTTATTTTACAATTTTTTTCCATTAGATAATCGCCAATTTGAATGCTGCCTAGAGTCGGCAATAAAAGAGCATTCATTAGTTCTAAAAACGTGGTTTTTCCACTTCCACATTTCCCAATAATGCCATTTATTTTTCCTTCTTTTACTTCTAAATTGACATCCTCTAAAATCAACTTTTCTAAAGGCGTATTTTCCTTCTTACTATAATAAACACTATCATACTTTATTTCCATATTGCGTTCACCATCTCATCCATATCTAAAATCATATGATCTAGTACTCCATAATACATTAATCGAATGCTTAAATCTGCTAAAAAAGGTAATTCTAAACCTGCTCTTTTTAATTTGGATTCCTGTTTTAATATCTCTTCTTTTCTTCCCTGCAATAATACTTTCCCGCTTTGTAAAAGGACAATATCTTTCCCATATAAACTTTCATTTAAATCGTGTGTGATATTTAAAATGGTAACTCCCTTTTCATTGCATTCCTTTAATATCCCCAAAATTTTTCTTTTTGAAATTTCATCTAACATTGATAAAGCTTCATCTAAAATTAAGATTTGAGGATCTGCAACAAGAGCACTTGCTAAAGATACAAGTATTTTTTCTCCTTCACTTAATGTATGGGGATCACATTCTAATAACGACTTTATTCCAACACAATCCGCTATTTCGTCTACTTTTCTCCATATTTCTTTTTTGCTTTTATTTTGATTTTCTAAAGCAAAAGCTATTTCGTCCATCACTGTTTCAGCTACAAACACGTCTTCAGGATTTTCAAATACAACTCCTATTTCCATTCTAATTTGTTTCATATTATTAGAACACAAAACCAAATCATCTATTTTAATATAACTATCTACTTTTATAAGGCCTAATAAAATTTTTATCAAAGTACTTTTTCCACTTCCAATTGGTCCAACTAAAGTTGTAAAACTACCTTTTTCTAACTTAAAAGAAAGTTTGTCAAAAATGTAATCAGGACTATTCTTTTCATATTGATAAACTAAATCTTGAATTTCAATCATAGAATTCACCGCCAAACTTCCACTATTATAATATAAAGTACACTTTTTTACAATAAAAAATGATATATCATAATAGTCATATAATATGACTTATCAATACTTTTTTGCATACACTTTTTGATGCTCTTCCTTTACAATTGGAGACTTCCGTGTATCATCCCAAGGTCGCGTATAAAATATTGTGTTCCTATATTCTCTAATTAGTGAAAAATAATACTTTAAAATTTCTTCTGACGTAATATTTCTAGTGTATCCTAAATCATCATGACTTAAAAATGTATCATGGCTCTCAGCATATTTTATCATAGCATTTCTATCACTACTATCATAATTTCCAAGAATATGCATATAGCGTGCATATTCATTCAATACTTCTATATTTTCTTCAAAAATTACTTCTCCATATAAAAATAATCCATACTTTTTTAATCGATAAATAATATTTGGCCATAAACGATAACCTTCACTTGGTAGTCCAATCGATTTTGCTGCATCAAATGGAAATCCACTTACTCCGCAGTCAATCAATTCATTTAGAAACGTTACAATCATATCTTCTACATCTGGATGATAAACATTTAATCCTGGTAAATTCATACAATTGTGAATAACATCTTGTCTATCCTTCCAATTACTTACAATTTGCTTTGGTTTCCGATATTCAGAATGACTCTGTAAATTTTGATTTACGCTTTCATGAGGTTCTAAATCATTACCTACCATTCCAGCAGTATGATTACAAATAACATCTGCAAAAACACGTATTCCACATTTTGCTGCTTCTAAACATAAATTACACAAGTCCTTTTTGGTTCCATAATAATTTCCAATAGAAAAATCTATTGGTTGATAGGACATCCACCATTCCTTTAATCCTTCTTCTTTTAAAGGCTAGATGGGATTGATTTGAATTGCTTCAAAACCTTATTCTTTTCCCCCTATTATCATTATATCAAAAATTAACAAAAAAAAAGAAGTATATTTTTACTTCTTCGCATCATATTTTTTACGTTCATTTGTATTCAATATTTTTTTACGAATTCTAAATGAAGCTGGTGTTACTTCTACTAATTCATCACTATTAATATAATCTAAACAGGTCTCAAGAGGCATTAGTCTTGGTCGTTTCAAAACTACTGTATGGTCACTTCCTGAAGCACGTGTATTGGTTAATTTTTTACCTTTTACAACATTAACTGCTAAATCATTATCATGAGAATGTTCTCCTACTACCATTCCTTCGTAAACGTCAGCACCTGGTTCAATAAACATAACTCCACGGTCTTCTAATTGTCCCAATGCATAAGCAGTTGCTTTTCCGTTTTCCATAGAAACTAGTACTCCTAGTTTTCTTTCTCCTACTGCACTTCCTGCCATTTTACGATATTCTTTAAAAGTATGGTTTAACATTCCATAACCTTTTGTCATAGTCATAAATTCTGTCATAAATCCGATTAAGCCGCGAGATGGAACTGTATAATTTAGTCTTACTTGCCCATCACTGCTATTCATATTTTCCATTGTTCCTTCACGGTTTCCTAAAGCTTCAATTACACTTCCAACATACTCTTCTGGAACATCAACTTGAACATCTTCATATGGTTCACATTTTACACCATCAATTTCTTTCACAATAACTTCTGGTTTTGAAACTTGAAGTTCAAATCCTTCTCGTCTCATATTTTCAATCAAAATTGATAAATGTAATTCTCCTCTTCCTGATACAATAAATGATTCACTATCATTAGGAATTACTTTTAAACTAACATCTCTTTCAGTCTCTTTCATTAGACGCTCTTCAATTTTCCGAGCTGTTAATATTTTACCTTCTCTTCCACAAAATGGAGATGTATTTACACCAAATGTCATTTGTAGTGTTGGCTCATCAATACGAAGCAAAGGTAACGCTTCTTCACTACCAACTGTACAAACGGTTTCCCCTACCTCAATGTCTGGAAGTCCTGCTATAGCAACAATATCTCCTGCTTTTGCTTCTGTTACTTCAATTCTTTTTAAACCCATATAGCCAAACATTTTCTGAATTCTAAATTGTTTGATACTTCCATCAATGCGAACGCAGCTAACCATTTCATTAACCTTCATTTTTCCGCGTTTTACACGCCCTATTCCAATTCTTCCTACAAAATCATTATAGTCAAGTAAAGCTGGCTGAAATTGTAATCCACCTTCTTCATTTACATCTGGAGCAGGAATATAATTTACGATCATATCCAAAATTGGATCCATCGTATGTTCTTGAGTAGAAGGATCTGGATCTAAACTAGAAGTTCCAGCCAAGCCTGATGCATAAACAACAGGGAATTCTAATTGTTCTAAATCAGCTCCTAATTCAATAAACAAATCTAATACTTCATCCACTACTTCTTTGGGACGTGCTGATTCTTTATCAATTTTATTCACTACTACTACTGGTGTTACTCCTGCTTCTAAAGCTTTTTTTAAGACAAAGCGAGTTTGTGGCATCGTTCCTTCATATGCATCAACAACCAATAATACACCATCTACCATATTCATAATACGCTCTACTTCTCCGCCAAAGTCAGCATGCCCTGGAGTATCTAAAATATTGATACGGCATCCTTTATAATTTAATGCTGTTGTTTTCGCTAAAATGGTAATTCCTCGTTCTTGTTCAATCGCATTTGAGTCCATTGATGTAACTTCTTCATTATCACGAAATGTTCCTGACATTTTTAATAATTGATCAACCAATGTTGTTTTTCCATGGTCAACATGCGCTATGATAGCAATATTTCTTATATTCATAAATACACTTCCCTTTTTTATAACTGACGTATTATACCATACTTTTAATAGATTTGTAAATATTTTTTATATGTAAAAAGACATGCTAAAATAAAATTCATTTAAAAATCCATAATGTTAATAAATTTTTTTTACAACAAAAAAGGAAGATTTGATAAATATTTTCATTCTTCCCTTTACCTTTTTTCATTTTCTGGATTACTAGTTACATTATGATTTGTAAAGGTTTCAGTTCCTATTAACAATTCGTTCTCATCACTGCTTGTAGATAATAAATCTGTTGATGAAGAGGTTTCGGACTGATTCCCCATTAATTTTGATAAATCAACAATCGTTTCAGCTGGATCATTACTCATAAATATCCTCCTTTCTTAAATAACACTTATGTAAATAATAATTGAAACCAATGTAGCAAAAACTCCATAAACAGATTTCCTAAATGCTTCTGCTTTTTTTTCATTTAATTCCCTATGTTGCATAATAATATCTCTATATGTAAAAATAATTTTAGCAAGAGCTGCCAATCTCATTTGTTTCAATAACATTTCATCTATATGTTTCACTTCAAAATTGTTATATTGTTTGACATTGATTACAAGGACAACCATAAACAAAGTAAATCCAAAACAAATATACACTGCTAAACCGCTAATTACTTTAATAAAGTCTATAAAAGTCAAAGACATGGTCATTTGTGAAATAATATCTTTAATTTGAACTTTTTCAAAAAGAAAAATGCAAATCGCCCCTAATAAAGTTATAATTAATCCTGCTCGATCTTCAAAACTCTGCTTTTTATTTCTTTCAATTTCATATTCACTTCGAACCGTTTCTAAATATTCTACTATAGCAGTTGAATCTAAATCAGTTTTCTTTAAAGTATCATCTGCAAATGACTTCTCCTTCTCTATTTTAAATGATCTTTTGATTTGTAACATATAATCTCCCACCTTTTGGATTTACAAAATATTATAATCTTCCTTTTTCTTTTTTACAAGTAAAATTCTAAATAAAAAAAATTTGTTGTTAAGCTGAACGTTTTTTGAACAAATTAGTCGAAAAAAGTACAGTTTTTGTTGCACTTAATCCCGAAAATTACTAATGGCATCCTAAACTATATCAAGTGTCTCACTTACTTTTTCATTTCACTAAAAAAAATTATAGTTTAATTATAGCTGATTATTCTAAAATTATTGATAAGAACTATTATAAAATATAAAAAGTTAAGCAAACTATTATTGTTTTCTAGAAAAAGTATTATAAGAACAAAAATTACATTCTCAAAAATAGCGCATAAATTATTTAACACAATCTATATCTATAAATATAAATCAGATTTTTGAAATAATTGAGCAATCTTCATATAAAAAATATAAAAAAAATGATAAAATAATATTAGAATGAGGTGCAATCATGAGAAATGTTATTACAATACATATTGAAGATAAAGATGACTATACAAGTCCCTATAATGATCAAAAACTAAATTCAGAACTACTCTCTTATATATTAGATGAAAATAAAGGGATTCCTTTAAGTCATACAATAGAAATAGAAGTCAGCAGTCCAAAAACGTTCTCTAAGGAAGAAAGAAATGACTTTGTTGACATTTTACGATCTAACCTTGGCGAAGACATTAAAGAAAGTTACTTGGAATTGAAATTTACTTATATTAGAGCCATTATTTTATTTTTTATTGGTGTCATCTTCGTTTTATTTTCCCATTTTTCTTCCGCTCATGAATTAATCGCCGAAATTGCACTAATTATTGGATGGGTTGGAGTATGGGAAGCTTGTTACATATTCCTATTTGATAATATGCACAACAGAATTAAAATCAGAAAATTTAAAAAATTAGTAAATGCAAAGGTAAATTTCTATGAAAAAAATTAAACTTTTATTTCTATTAAGCTTCTTTCTTTTTATTCCAAATGTAACAGCGAATGAAAAAATTCCAGTTACGCTTTCAAAATGTGTAGATGGTGACACAGCAAAATTTGAATTAAATGGAGAAACGATTACAGCTCGATTTCTTGCAATTGATACTCCTGAAACAAAACATCCAACAAAAGGAGAAGAGCCTTGGGGAAAAGAAGCTAGTAATTTTACTTGTGACAGTTTACAAAAAGCCAAAAAAATTGAACTAGAGTATGATTCTAATAGTGATAAAACAGATAAATATAATAGACATCTAGTATGGATTTTTATCGATGATGAATTATTGCAAGATAACATTATAAAAAAAGGATATGCAGAAGTCGCCTACTTATATGGAGATTATAAATATACTCCATTATTACAGGATCATGAAACGATTGCTAAAAAAGAAAAATTAGGAATATGGGGAGAACAGCCAAAAGAAAAAATCAATTACTGGTACATTATTTTGGGTATTATTGGACTCCTTGTTATTTATTTCGTTGGTTCCAAAAAAACAAAAAAGAAAATTAAAAATAAAATAAAAAAAATTTTAAAAAAAGAAATCCAGAGTCGTTTATAAAACTCTGGATTTTATGAATTATAATCTTTATATATTTTCCTTAATTGTTTTTTATTTTGTCTAATCCATCGCTTATAACTGCTTGATGATGGTTGATAAGCAAAGAAGTCATAAAAACCATTTTGCTTTACATTAATACTGATAATAAAATTATATACGTTTTTATTTAAATCTTGATAGACACATAAAATTCTCAAATGTTCTTCTGTTATAATTCCATCTTCTTCTTTTATATGATGAATTAGTTTTGTTTGCATCTTTTTCTCCTCACCAGATGCAATATCAAAAGTTGTAAATAATTTTTGGTTTCTTTCTTTGTTGCTTTGTTGAGAACCATGAATCTGAGTTCCAACTAATAAATTATAAAACTTAATATTCGTTGCGACTCCATAACCTATATTATGAATAATCAAGTTTAAATCAAGTCTATTTTCAGATTCCAATTTATCAATTTGTTCTATATCAATATACTCATTTAATTCTCGATAATTTCTTCCTAAAGCAATCAAGTAATAAGCATATAAATCAATTTTTTCTAATGCTTCTATTTTACTCAATACTAAATATGGTCTATGCTTTTCCATATTTTCATATTTAATACGATTACCTACTGTATAAATTGTCGCAAAAACAGTAATTAATAATGATAGTAATGGAAATAAAACATTTAACCAAAATTCTAATAAATTCATACAATCACCTATTTTATATAGTGCTCTAAAATATAATCCATTGTTATCTTTATATCAGGAAACACATCTAAAGCCTCTAATTGCTCCCTTGTAAACCAACCAATTCCTAAACTTTCTTCTACATTCAACTTTACCTCATCATCAGTTAAAGGAACAGCTGCATAAGTAATATCAATATGCATATCACCTTGTAAATTACGATTACACTGAATCCCTAAAGGTCTAATGAAATCATCTTCCCTGGGAAAACGTCTTCCTAATAATTTAATTTTTAATCCTGTTTCTTCATATACTTCGCGAGAAGCGGTTTCTTCTGGCGTTTCATTATCTTCGATATGCCCACCTGGCTGAACCCATTTATGAAACTTTTTATGAAATACCAACAATAACTTTTTTGTCTTAGGATCTACTACAAAAACAGATGCACAGAAATGTCTATTCATATCATCACCCAATTTTATGGTAACAAAAAAAAAGACAAAAGTCTATTTTTTATCGATTTCATGAAGTCTAATTGTGTCAACTACTCTAATACATCGGTAGGATTTATACTTCTATTTTTTTCATAAATCACTAATTTTTCATTCACATCAACAGTTGCTAACATAATATCATCTAACTTTTTATATCCTTTTATTTTCAACTCTTTTTCTAACCATTTTTCATCTTTGTGGATATTCTCTAAATTATTTTTCATCATTTTTCCATCTATAATTACATTTGCACATAATCCTTGTTTTGAAGCTTTCAAATTCATATCTTTCACAGTTACTGGTTTATATTGACCTTTTGGTAAAATGCTGACAGTACCATTTGTTTCCATTATTGCATATTCAATTTCACTAATATCAAAATACCCATTGATTCTACATTCTTCTAAAAGTTCATTAATATCAAATTTTACCTTTTTCAATCCATCTATCAATAATTCTCCATGCTCAATTAAAATAGTAGGAACACCCATAAAAAAGCGTCTTAAATGAATACTTTTCATTGATAAAAAAGAAACAATATAAGCTACTACTCCAAATATAATAACAGCTACTGTTCCATTGATATAATTTGTTTCTAAATTAATAGACATTTCAGCAGCAAAATTACCAATAGAAATTCCAATTACATAATCAAATAAACTAAGTTGAGATACTTGCTTTTTTCCTAGCATTTTAGTAACCAAAAATAAAGTCACTAATGATAATAAACTTCTTACAACTACATCTAATACTTCTATTGCTTTAAAATCCATATTAAAGTTCATGATATCACCATTTATAGTATGTAAATTTTTTAAATTTTTATTCAAAAAAAGAAAAACTGGCATTACAATTTTTCTTTTTTTATAAAATAATATAAAGTTTAAGCTTTTTTACTCTTTTTCTCTTTTCTAAATAATTTCTTTTTTATTTCTTCTCCATCAAATACAACATTAGTTTTTACAACAAACAATACTACTATAACAAGCAAAATTCCATAGATAATATATCCTAGCATCTGATCTTTTAATACATATACAATTGATGCTGCTGCAAATAATAAATTAATTGCATAGATAGATAATACTGTAGCTCGCTGTGAAAAATTACGATTTAATAATTGATGATGAATATGAAATTTATCTGGCGTTGAAATACTTTCTCCCTTTAAAGCTCTTCTAATAATGGCAAATATTGTATCTAAAATTGGAATCGCTAAAATAAGAAGCGGAATAATTAAAGATGTCATTGTTACATTTTTAAAGCCCAATAAAGCGATTACTGCAATGATAAAACCCAAAAACATAGATCCACTATCACCCATAAAAATACTAGCAGGATTAAAATTATGAACCAAAAATCCCAATGATGAACCTAACATTATAAATGTCAATACAAAGTCCAATCCCAATTTTCCTTGCATTGCTGCAATAATACCAACAGTTAAAAAGTAAATAGAACTTATTCCAGAAGCTAGTCCATCTAATCCATCAATCAAATTCATACAATTAATACAACCTAAAATAAAGAAAATTGAAATTGGATATGCAAGTACCCCAAAATCAAAATATAAACCAAAAGCACTAATGTCCTTCAATAATATATTCCCATAGAAAACTACTATACAAGCTGCTACTAATTGACCAATGAATTTATGAGAAGCCTTTAAAGGCTTTACATCATCTATAACTCCTGTCAATACAATAATAAAACTACCAATAAGTACAGAATTCATAGTTTCACTATGTGTTCCAAATAACATATATCCTAATAAAAATCCAAAATATATTCCTAACCCTCCCAAACGAGGCATCGGTTCCTTATGTACTTTTCTAGCATTTGGAATATCCACTGCTCCAATATGAAGCGCCATCTTTTTAACAAATGGTATAATAAATGTTACAAATAAAAACGTTATAAACACCATTAATAATATTCTTGTCAATAATTCTTGATTCATGCTTCTCACCACAATTATTTTATCAAAAAAACATTAAAAAGTCTATGCTTCTAATGTTTTCTACAATCTAATATTCCCATTTTTCATAACTAAAATCTTTTTACCATCGTTATTGATTCCAGTAATATTCAAGTCTTCTGTTCCTACCATAAAATCAACATGAATCGCAGATTGATTTAATCCCATTTTTTTTAGTTCCTCTATTGTTTTTCCTGAAGTTCCATGTAAACATTTTGGAAATGAAGACCCTAATGCAAAATGACAAGCTGCATTTTCATCATATAAAGTTTCGTAAAAGATTAATCCTGATTTTGAAATTGGAGAATCATAATTTACCAATGCAACTTCACCCAATTCACAAGCTCCATCATCTGCCTTTATAATCTGTTTTAATATCTCTGCTCCTTCTTTTGCTTTTACATCAATTACTTTTCCGTCTTTAAATGTAAGTTCAAAATCTTCAATGAGGGCACCATTATAAACAAGTGGCTTTGAAGCTTTTAAAACACCTTCAGCTGTTCCCACCAGTGGACAGGTAAAAATTTCTTCACTAGGCATATTCACAATAATATTTCTACCATCTGGCATTTTCTTTCCTACTCCTACCCAAATATGATTTTTCGGAAGTTCTATTTGAAAATCAGTTCCAAGTCCATTTTCATAATGAAGACTCTTTAAACCAAGACTATTTAGCCATTCACTATATTCTTTGTTTTTCTGTATTTTCCGTCTCCACTCCATGATAGGATTTCTTCTATCAACCAAACAGATTTTAAAGATTTCATTCCATAATTTTTCTAATGGATTTTGACTATTTGGAAACATCTTCTTTGCCCATCCTGTTGTAGCAACCGCCGCGAAACACCATGAAATATCATAATTTCTTTGAAGTTTTTTATAATATGGTCTTGTTGCAACATATCGTTTCCCTACATATCCTAATAACTCTGGATGTATTCCACTCAAATCCTCATTTTCAAAATTACATAATGTTAAAAAGGCAGCATTCTTTTTCGCATATTCATCAAATATTGCTTTATTCCAAAAAGAGCTTTTATCAATTTCTTCAAAACTCAAATTTTCCAATTGCTGTCTTTTTAATACCTCATCTTCATAATCAAAATAAATATCCTTAACTCCCATCATATAGGCTTCTTCTGCTAAAACTCTTAAAAAAGGATAAGCTTCTATTGGTGTTAAAACAAGCAAAGGCTGCCCTGCTTTTATTCCCAAACATCCCTCTAATAACAGGCGAGCATATTTTCTAAGGCTTTCTTCCATAATTATTCCTCCAAGACTATAGTAACATAAACAGCATAATTTTTCAAATATTAGTGATCAATCAAATGAATTTTATCTAATAAAATACCAGTTCCTTCTGCTACACAAGTTAGTGGGCTTTCCGCTATAAAAACAGGTACTTTTAATTCATGAGATAATAATGCATCAACCCCGTCAATTAAAGCTCCTCCTCCTGTAATAACAATTCCTTTATCAATGATGTCGGCTGCTAATTCTGGCGGAGTTTGCTCCAATACATTTTTAGCGGTATGCACAATAATATAAGCACTTTCTTTTAATGCTTCTTCTACCTCTTCAGAAGAAATGGTAATAGTATGAGGAAGGCCAGTTACCAAGTCTCTTCCTCGTACTTCCATTTTTTCATTTTTATGATTAGGAAATACAGTCCCAACTGTAATTTTTATTTCTTCTGCAGTACAGTCTCCTATTAACAATTTATATTTATCTTTAATATACTTCATAATATCATTATCAAAAACATTCCCAGCGACTTTAATAGAAGAACTATTTACAATACCACCCAAAGACAAAACTGCAATGTCAGTTGTTCCTCCTCCAATGTCAATGACCATATTGCCACTTGGTCTAGAAATGTCCATGCCAGCTCCTACTGCTGCCACTTTTGGCTCTTCTTCCAAAAATACTTTTTTAGCTCCCGTTTTCTCAGCTGCTTCCCTGATCGCATTTTTTTCTACTTGCGTAATATTTGAGGGACAGCAAATCAAAATTCTAGGTCTAGATAATAAACTTTTTCCATTTATTTTTTTTATAAAATGATCTAACATAATTTCTGTTATTTCAAAATCTGCAATCACACCATCTTTCATTGGACGTATTGCTTTTACTCTTCCAGGGGTTCTACCAAGCATCTCTCTGGCTTCTTTTCCAACAGCAAGAGGCTTTTTGGTTTCAGAATCTATGGCTACTACACTAGGTTCATTTAACACTATTCCCTGTCCCTTGATATAAATCAAAACATTTGCTGTTCCTAAATCAATTCCAATATCTTTTGCAAACATTGTTACCCTCTTTTCTATTTACTTTTTATTTCTTTTAAATATCTCCGTCTAGTTGATTCTCCACCCCTAAGATGTCTAATTTCTTTATGATATTTTAATATTGCATCTACTTTTTGATATAAATCAAAATCAAGTAATTTTAATCTTTCATGTAAATCTTTATGAACTGTACTTTTTGAAACTTTAAACTTTCTTGCTATTTCTCTAACTGTCTCCTTCGTTTCTAATATATAAGAAGCTTCTCTTTTAATTCGTTCTTCTTTATACACAATCTAACACCTCTTACTTTAAGTATATAAAGCAAGTAGGTATTTATACCGAAAAAAGAGCTATTGCCCTTATATTTCACTAACAGATTTATCATAGTAACTTTCAGGGTTTACTGTTTGACCTTTAATAATAAGTTCTAAATCTAAATGACTTCCCAACTCTTTTGCAATATTATTTGTACCACTCTTTCCAAGCACGATACCTTGTTTAATCTTATCACCTTTTTTTACATTTACCTCACCTAAGCTACTATAAATACTAATCATTTCATTACTATGTTCTATTTGTACAATATTTCCAAGTAAAGAATCTTCTTTGATGTCAATTATTGTTCCATCTAAAATTGCAACAACATCAAATCCTTCCTTTCCACCATAACTAACTCCACTATTCTGTAAATAAGTATTTTCATGATAAAGAATAGAATCAATTTGAGATTCTGCTACTCCTTGATAATCATAATAATTTTTGACAATTTTAATTTCTTTTTCAGTATATGGCCTTATGATTTTAGTTTCTTCTCCTACCACTGGAATATCTTCACTAAAAATAGTATCTGATACATAAGTCGGTCTTCCTTCTTTATTATCCTTGAACGAATCTTTGGATAACATCCCTTCTATTAAAAAAATTGTTCCTAATATAAGAAATACAGATGAAACATAAATCCCATATAAAACAGGCTTTTTCAATCTTCTATTTGTCATTTTTCTCACCTCTATTTTAAGTGTGAACAAAAATGAATTTTTTTATACTATTTTTTTAAATTTTTAATAATTGTTCCTTGATAATAGTGTTTTAATATCTGATCATAACGATATCCCTCTTTTGCCATTCCATTTGCTCCATATTGACTCATTCCTACTCCATGACCATAACCTTTTGTTACAATATGTACCATCGATCCCACTTGATCTATTGTAAAAAATGTTGATTTCAATTTCAATTTTGAAAACACAGTTCCTGCATCAAATTCTTTTCCATTAATAGAAAGCTGCTTCACTCTACCAGTGGAAGTAGTATTTAAAATTTTTACATTTAATTGTTCTTGATATGGTAAATCCAGTTGTTGATAAAATTCTTTTAATTCAAAATTATATTCAACCTGATAAACAGGTGAAACTTTTTCATCCCATTTTGATTCAACACTTACCAAATAAGGAAGTTGTTTCGAAAAAACCTCACCACTATTTTCAGTAACACCTACTGAAGTAGAGAAAAAAAATGCTTCTATCACTTTATCTTGATAAGAAAGATACTCTCCTTTTGTATCATTTACAACTTTTTTAATTTTATTATTTCGCTCTTCAAATTTATCTTTCCATTTTTCCTTTCTCTCTTCTTCGTTTAAAAAAACTTGATTACTAACCGTATCTACAACATCATATTCCTTTTTTGCTTCCATCTTTTTTAATACATAAGTTCTTGCCGCTACTGCTTGAGCTTTCAAAGCCTCTTCTTCGAAACTAATAGGCATTTCTCCAGATAATACTCCTACAACATATTCTTCTAGCAGAACTTCTTCTATTATATTTTTTTGTTCTCTTTTTACTTTTACATAAGTATTTTCTCCATATTCAAAAAATAAATGATTCTCATTTTCTTTTAAAAATAAAGTTAAAACCAGATAAGGTAAAAAAAGTAACAAAAGAGTAATTATCACTATTTTTATTAGTCTCATAGTACCATTCCTTTGTACTTATTTTATTATCCTTCTATTTCTTTTAGTATATACAAATTTTTTAAATTTCTTGTCGAAAAAAAGAGCTATTTTGCTCTTCCTACTATTTTAATATCTTCATTTTTATGAATCATTTCATAATATCTATTAACCAAATAAGCTTTCAAAGTTATTTTAGTTAACATGACTTGATAAATTGTTAAAGCTTCTATATATCCTTCTGGCTTTTTTGATTCTCTTTCTTTAATCGCATTTACTAGGATAGAATTGTGCATTTTATTTCTAGGATCAAAAACTGCTACAGAACCAGTAAATCCCTGATGCGCAAAACTACCTGTTGCATATTCATTCGGAACAAACGTTTTATCTAATCCTAATGGATGTTTTTGATAAATACCTGCATAGCCTTTATGATTCTGTTTCGCTTTTGGGTAAATAATTGTTCCTGCTAATTTTGCATAATTTACATTTTCTACTCTAAAAAGATTATCTGCTAAATGCTTTAATCCTTCTGAAGTAGCAAACAGTCCAGCTGATCCCACAGCACCTCCTAACAAACGAGCTTTTGGATCATGTACTAATCCTTCATGATTCCCATTCCCTGCTATTTGATATTTTGATTTATCTGGATGAAACATTGTTTCCTCTAACCCCCAAGGTTTTAATAAATAAGCTTTCATAATATCCTCAAACGTCATATTTTTTCCCAACGCTTCACTTACTATCTTTTCTAAAATCTTTGATAAAACAATAAAACCATAGTCTGTATAACGATTATAAGAAAAGTCTGAATCAGCTACATAAACAGTTTCCAAATTTCTTAAAGCTTCTTCTTTATTTTTCCCTTCAGATACTTTTTTATCTGTCAAAATTGTTCCTGACATCTTTAATATATGTTCTATTGTATAATCATCGAGAAAAGCAAATCTAGAATCCAAATCTTTTACTTTATCTTCTTGTCTTAAAAAACCTTTCTCAATTAATGAAACAGTTAATATAAAAGTATAAAGTTTTGTAATAGACGCTAAATCAAAAATCGTTTTTTCATTTACTTCTGTTTTGCCATCATAACTAGTTGTTCCTCCAAATACAGTAATTGAATAAGTCCCATCTAAATTCGGTAAATAAATACAACTAGAAATTCCACTAACTACTTGATTTGTCAAATGAATAAATTCTTTCGTTTGTTCTTCTAATTCTTTGGTTAGCGTTTCTAGTATTTCATGAATTCCATAATCTTTTTTTATCTCATGAGCCATAAAATTTTTCAAATATTTAACTTCTTCCTCTTTCAAAACTGCACCGCTTTTTCTCAGATTTTCTAAAATTATTTCTAATTTTTCATTCATAAGAATTCCCCCTAAACAAATCTTGAATATGAAAAAAAGTCATATAAAAAATTAACAACCAAATAAGATAATCCCATACTAAGCATAAAATAGAATAATCTTACTTGATAATATCTGTTCTTTTTAAATAATCCATTTATATTCAAACTATCAAGTGCCCAAACAGATAATGGCACGACTACAATATATAATATCGTTTTAGTTGTCATAATGTTCCTCATAATCTTTTATTTTATTAATTCTAATTAAGTGTCTCTCTCCTAAAAATTCAGTATTTAAAAATGTTTGGATGATTTCTTTCATTTCGGAGATTTGCATTTTAGAGCTCAAAGCCAATACATTAGCATTATTATGCTCTCTAGATAATTTTGCTTCTTCTAAAGTACTTACTTTGGCACATCTTACTCCTTTTACTTTATTACAAGCAATACTCATTCCAATACCAGTTCCACAAAGTAAAATTCCAAAGTGAACTGTTCCTGCTGTTACTGCCTCTCCTACTTGAAAAGCAAAATCTGGATAATCTACCATTACCTCATCATTTGTTCCATAATTGAAAACTTCATATCCACTTTGATTTAAATATTCTATTAACTCCTCTTTTATTTTTACTCCACGATGATCTGTTGCAATCGCTATTTTCATTTTTATCCCTTCCTATTCTCCGTAATAACGTTTTAGCTGTTTTACAAGCATTGGTCCTTTTTCACTAAGAAGTGGATTATGGTAAGACGTTTCTACCATAATTTTTTTTGTTGTAAAATCTCCTATTTTTCGAATTTCCTCACTAGATACAAAAGGATCCCCTTCAGAATAATAAACTCGCATTGGTATCTCAACGCTTGAAAGCTCTTTTAAAGCCCATCTTCTAGAACGTAAAAATAGACCAACTAATAATAACTGTTCTCCTAGGCTTCTTGCTTTCAATGATTCTTTCTGCTCATGTTGATACTTTTGCGAAGCAACCTCCAAAATTGCTTGTCTTTCTAATCTTGTTGGACTACTAAATTCTGGAGATATAAAAGTTATACTTTCCACATTTGGATGACCACTAGCAATTACTCCAAGATTACATCCCATAGAATGACAGATTAAGTGTACCACATCATGACGATGACTAATAAAATTTATTCTTTCCATTATGAATTTTTGAATATTATTCTTACTCATCTTAGAAAGAGACAAATATTCATTTGTTAAAAATTCAACAGGCATTCCTGTATCTCTAAATATTTTTTTTATTTTTCCCTCTTCTTTTCTTGTAACAGACATTCCTGGTATATAAATCTTTTCCATTTTGTTTTCTCCCCTATCAATTAAATTTCGTTTTAATATATTGTTTTAATGAGTCATCTAATTCAACAGTTCCATAATCATGTATTGCTTCTATTAACATACCATTCGAATCGTAGTAAGTTTCCCATTCTTCTGGCTGTATTGCTACTTTAACAGAAATATCACTATTACACCTTTTTGATACAAATCCATTAATTGCCATTGTCGTTTCTACTGGAAATGGTGTTTGATGATCAAATACAAGGCCAAAATAAGATTGATTGTTGATTGCTTTTTTAAAATAACAAATAAATCCATCTATCATTAAAAACTGAATTTTTAGTGATTCAATATCTTCTTTTTCTGTTCCTACTAATTCTGAAACATAATATCGCTCATAAAATTGTCTACTTGCTTTTAAAGCTCTTAATAGTTCCTCATTTGTGAGCATCTCATCATGTTTTTTATTAAAAAACAAATGGTTTATATGGGATAAAAATTTTTCTGGTACTAATATATGATCTTCTTCTACTTTTCTCATTATATTTTCTGCTATCGCAAAATCTAAATGATTTCTAGCTGCTATTCCCGCTAATACTTTATCATAATTATCTCTTTTCTCTTGAATAATTGGCAAACTAAATGATTGCATATAAATAGCCATTGGACTATTTCTATCTAACTTTATCGGATATAAAGACTCTAGATCACGTAAAAGAGCTTCTCTGTTTTCTCCATTCCTTCCATAAATCCACAAATGTCTACTTTGTTCCATTATTTCTTTTTGTTCTACTTTCACAATCCTTTCCCCCTACTTCTATTATAACAATATTTTGTCAAAAAAACTATATGTTTATCAATTGACTATCTATCTATTTCTGTTTATACTAATAATAGAAAGAATGTGAAATAATGAAGCTATGTGAATTAACAGAACAAGAATTTAGAAATTTTTTAGATAATCATCCATTAAAAACTTTTTTACAAACTCCTGAAATAGCTAAATTAAGAACACAATTTGGTTGGAAGACTTATTATGTTGGTCTAAAAAAGGAAGACCAAATTGTAGCAGCCACAATGATGTTATCTGGTGGGAACTTTCTTGGTAAAAAAATATTTTATGCTCCTAGAGGTGTTTTAATTGACTATCAAGATGAAGCTCTATTACATTGTTTTTTTATAGAATTAAAAAAATTTATCAAAAACCACCAAGGTTACATATTTAAAATGGATCCCTATTACGAATTAGTAGAAAGAGATATCGATGGGAATACTATTACAAACGGTTTTAATCATAACAATACAATTTCTTATTTGCACAATATTGGCTTTCGTGAAACGTTTTCTGAACAGGCTAAATGGATGTTCGTTTTAGATATCAATGGGAAATCTTATGAAGAATTGAAAGGAAGTTTCAGATCAAGTACTAAAAATATACTGAACAAAGTTTTAAAATCAAATATTACAGTTCGTGAATTAGGATATAATGAGTTAGATTTGTTTAAAAAGTTAACTGAAGAAACAAGTGAACGTAAACATTTTGAAGACAAATCTTTAACTTACTACCAAACTATGTATCAATTGTTTTCTCCGTTAAATCAAATAAAATTCCTAATTGCTGAAATAAATGTATTAGAATATATCGATAATTTAAAAGACGAACTCCATAACACTGAAGCAAAACTAAATAAATTAAGTAATGCGAAAGCCAATGATGGAAAAAGAAAAGAGTTAAACATTATTGTTGATAGCACTACGAGAAAATTAAATAATGCTGAAAAGATTAAGAATGAAGAAGGAAATAACTTAATTTTGTCTGGTGGAATGTTTATCCTTTATGGTGATGAAGTCATTTATTTATATAGTGGAAATTACAAAAAATACCTGGAATTTAATGCTCAATATAAAATCCAATATGAAATGATAAACTATGCTATCCAAAACCATTATAAAAGATACAATTTTTATGGAATTACTGAATTTAAAGATAAAACTCATAAAGATTATGGAGTTTATGATTTTAAAAAAGGCTTTAACGGAAAAGTCATTGAACTGATTGGTGGTTTTGAACTCCCAATTGCTTTTCATTATAAAATCCATCAAATTTTATCTTTACTCAAAAATAAAGGAAGGAAATAATATGAAAGAATTTTTATTTAAAAAAAATATTGAAGAAAATGAATATCAAGCTTTCATAAAAAAAGCTCAAAATGTATCTTTCATGCAAGATTCTAAATGGGCCAATGTAAAAGATAATTGGAAACCTTTAAAATTAGGACTATATCAAAACGAAAAATTAGTTGCAGTTTGCTTGCTACTAATCAAAAGTTTAACGAAAAATATCTCTATGGGATATGTTCCAAGAGGATATGTCATTGACTTTTTAGATAAACAAATCCTAGAAGAGTTTACGAAAGGAATCAAGAAAATAGCAAAAGAAGAACACTGCTATATGATAAAAATCGATCCTAACTTCTGTTTCTATGAAACAAATATATTGAAATTTGAAAAAAATAGTTCTATTGATATTCCAATTCTATTTTCAAAAAATAGTGAAGAGTTTCATAAAAATTTACTTGCATTGCATTACAAACATAAAGGTTTCCCAAAATCAATTAATAAAACTCTGCAACCTAGATACCATATGATGATACCCCTTATAAATCAAAATATGGAACAGCTCACAAATGAACAAATAAAAAATTCTTTTAAAAAAAGAATTCGTAGTTATCTTGGATCTTTTCATGAAAATAGAGGTATTTTTTATGAGCATACAACCGATCCTAATAAACTGGAAGATTTTATAAATGTATTAAATTCTACAGAAGAACGTCAAGGAATTCACCTTAGGAACAAAGAATATTTCAAAAAAATAATGGATAGTTATAAAGAACAGGCAGTTTTATTTTTTGGAAGATTGGATTTGAAAAAATATTTGAATTTTCTAAAAGAAAATAATGGAAAAGAAGAAGAAATTGAAGAGGTTCAACAGAAAATTAAAAACGGAAATTCCATTTTAACTCTATCTGCTGCTTTAGTCATTATGCCAACAAATGAAATGGGAATACGAGTATCAGAATATTTATATGCTGGAAACATTCTATTATTTAATAAATTACAAGTATCTATAGGCTTGGTATACAATATTTGTAAGTACTCCAATGAACATCACTGTACTTATTGCAACTTAGGTGGAATTGACGGAAACTTAAATGATCACTTGGCTATATATAAATCAAGATTTAATTCAATTGTAATGGAATTTGCAGGCGAGTATGATTTGCCTATAAAAAAATATCTTTACTACCCAATTGAACTATTTCTTCCAATTCTCAAAAAAATATATAGAATAATAAAAAAATAGTGCTTAGAATAAGCACTATTCAGACTGTTGACAAATAATTTTTTGTGAACAGTCTTTTAAAATTATAAATGTT
>CANRVY010000011.1 GCA_947643405.1 uncultured Mycoplasmatota bacterium
TTTCTGTTACAATTCCACCCTGAGCAGCTGCAAAACCATCTACTACATCTTCAAAATTTTGTCGATTTTCAGTTTCTAATTCTGATTCTACTTGAGATTGAACCGCTTTTTCTTCTAGTGTCGTTGGTTCTTTTGCTATTTGAGTAGCAGTAACTTCTGAAGGAGTGCTAACCGTTTTACCACTACTTTGTCCAGTATCTTGGCTTTTTACTTCACGATTGTTATTTTCAATATTTTCTAAAATATCCCATTCCCCTAATTGAATATTATTTTTTTCTAAATAAGGTAATACTTGACCTTCAATATATACTTTATTATCGTCTTGAGCATCTGTTAAGGTTAAAAGATATTGCGCATAAGCTGCTACTTCAGAACTAGTATATGTGATAGCTGCATCAAATTTTGAATTTAATTTTCTCATATACTCTGCCCAATCATCAGAATAGAATGTTGCAGTTGTATCTGTTTTACAATCATTATTAATATTATATAAATCCATAATATCTTGACCAACAACCTCTGCATTATAAACGTTTGCCTGTTGATAAATTAATGAAGTTGAAAGCATTCCTAAAGATCCACTACTAGTAGCAGCTACTGGATTATAAACCCTACTTTTTATTAACGTAACCAAGCTTTCAGAATCACCTTTTTGATTTTGAATAATTGCTTCTTCATAAGCTTTAATATATTCACTATATTCTTTGTTTGAAATAAATTCATAAATAAATGCACTTTCTTCTTTAGTTGTATAAATAGAGCCAAGAATATTACTAACTCTTGTAAAATCACTACTTAATTCTTCTTTATCAGTATCACTATCTGCTAATAATTTCGTAAAAGTTAACTCGTCCATATCCTCTAAATTAATAGAAATTAGCCAATTATTTAATTGTTCTGGGGAAACTGCTAACTTTCCGTCATTACCAAGCTTCATGCATTCTTCTTCTGATACAACAGGAACGCCTCGCTCCATAATAGCTTTTGCTAACAATTGCAATCTTTCTGTATGAGATACTTGATCATTTATATTGAAATTATGATCTTCATCTACTGCAAATGTTGCAGTTTCTTCTCCTCCTTGTTGTGGCGTTGAACCTAAACTAAGGTCATCTGGAGAACTTTCTGCACGACTGTGTAAAAACTTTCCGCCAATAAATACTCCTGCACCTAAAACTGCAGCTAATCCAATTGCTGTTACTGCAACTTTATGTTTTTTAGCCCATTCTGCTAATTTACTATTTAAAATTCTTTCTTTTAATGGTTGTTTTTTATGTTCTATTTTTACATTTTGACCATCATAAGGATTCTTTCCAGTTACAATAAATATCGCACCATTTTTAATTCTTTGTAATAAGCCTTGTTTTTCTGCTTCTGGAACAATTTTTTCATCCTTCAATTCTTCAAAATAAGGACATGCAACATTTTTAAAATATTCAATATCTTTTTGAGTAAATGTTCCATCTGCAATTGCCTCTTTTACATAATCTTCATCTTCTAAAATAGATAGAATTTGATCAATTTTTTTATCTGCTGCTTCTAAGTCTCCTTTTTCTATTAGTTGCACAATTTCATTTTGATTTTCAGCAAATCCATAATCAGTTGGCATTTCAATTAATGTATCAGAAAGCACATTTTTATCATAGAATTCAACTGCTTTTAGTGCAAAGTTTTCTTGAAGATACTCTTCTGCTTTTTCTTTATCAATTCCTTTTAAAATTGCAGTTCTTACCATTACAGACATCAAACGATCAATCTCTGCATTAAATTTATCTTTAGTTGAAAATGATCCTGCTATTACATCAGCTTCAACAGCTGCCATTCTTTTTTCTATCATTTCATTTAAAATTGTCATATTTACATCTCCTTCTTATCCTATATTTCCCATTTATCAATAATTTGATATCCATTATTTAATAAACCAGTATCGTTACAGTTACTAATTTTATAGTCTGTTTTTCCACCAATAATTTCTCTTGTTCTATAACTATAAAGGGTAATATCTTTTTCTACAGTTACTAAACCATATACTGCTTCTCTTTTAGTTGATGTATCATAATCAATAATTACATTTTGAGTTCCATATACTGGCACCTCGTGCTGCACAGTTCTTAGACATTGATATACAGAGTTCTCATTTGTCGTTGTCGAATTTTTACGGACAGTTCTTGTTTCCTTTTTATAGATTGTATACAATTTTGCTCCACAGTCACCACAAGTTTCTGTTCCCACTGATATCTTAGTATATCGTGTTGTGCTTGTATTTGTTGGAGTTGAATAAAGTTTTACCAATCCTGCTGATGTCCATGCACCATATGTTACATTACTACTAACGCTTCCAGTAGATGTAATAATATAACCATATTCAGCACATTCTTTTTCAGTTCTTGTTCCAATCAATACTTGTTTTTGTCCATAAATTGGTTTATTTGGATCTTTATATGTAACAGTTTTATAACCAATTAGTTGTTTTTCCTGTTTTTGTTGTGTTACTGTTTTATAGCGTTCTTGTCTTAAATTGCTTGATGATAGTCTTCTTTCAGACCAATCAGACCAAGATGACCAAGCACCATAACTACTACTAGTAGTTTTCATATATTTGCATTGATACTGCTTTGGAGTAGTACATTCTGCTTCATAAGTTGCTTGATTTACCACATTTCCATTTTTCCCATAATAGATTCCATTTATATATTTACAAATATAAGTTGGAGCTGGCTCATTTTCACATTCTTTCTTATATGTTGCTTCATTTACTACATTACCATTTTTTCCATAATAAATTCCGTTTACATATTTACAAATGTAAGTTGGAGTTGGTTCATTTTCACATTCTTTTTTATATGTTTCTTCGCTTACAATGTTACCATTTTTTCCATAATAAGCTCCATTTACATATTTACAATAATACTTTTCTTCTAATTTACATTCTTTATCATAAGTAGTTTTATCTACTTGATCTCCATTTGCTCCATAATATTTTCCATTCACATATTGACAGTAATATTTTCCTGGTTTACAATTATCACTTTCGCAATTATTATTAATTATAATATTATTATTAATAATTGGTCTAACTATAGTTTCTTTAATAATTGTAGTAGGCCCTGATGGATTTACTGTTGGAGATTTTATATCTTCTTCATTTTTTTCACAAATTCCAGTTTCACAATAATTATAACATCCCATTACAACTAATAAATAATTTTCTTGATTTGTACATTTTAAGTTTACTTTCATAATGAATTCTTCATCTTCTTTTGTAATACTTACATAAGACTCTTCAAGATCGCATTGATTACCTTCTCTATCAACAAAAGGTAAAATTATTTTTTTATCAAGCATTTCATTTAAAGTCATGGATACTTTATCTCCAACATTTTTTGGTAATCTTGGTGTTGTATAATAACTTTTAGCAGCATCTTTCATTGCAATAATATTATCATTAAAAATTCGATCATAAAGTGGTTCTAATGAACTTACACTTTGAGTCGTTTTTAATTTATCCAAATCACTTTTACTAGGAAATAAACATATTAAAATAAATATGAACATTACCATTAATAATATTTGAATAACAACTCCTTTAATTGAACTTTTATCTTTTCTTTCTTCATATTCGTACATAATAATTCCCCCTTCTCAATTGGTTGCGTTATAATACCACAAAACACAGTCTTTGTCAAATATCAACAAAATTTTCTCTATACATAAAACTGCCCATGTGTTTTAATCATATCACAGTTATCTACCTTTGTCAATTTTTGAATCGCCATTTTTCCCTGTAAAATCAACAGATTATAGATGAAAAAAAGATGTTAATACATCTTATCTCCATTCTGTTTTTCCTGTATATTCTACACCATTCAAATTAGGATTTATTGTCCACTTTCTTGGACCATATTCATAATTAGTTTCTACATCATAAACTGTATATCTTTTTATTACTTGATTGCTTTCTTTTTTTGTTAAACTCGAACATGGTTTGGTTTTCGTTTTAGACGCTACAATGTCATAAGTTAAATGAAAACGGATAGGCACATAATATATATTTCCTACATTACTATCATTGTAAGTATCTAAATATCTATCTTTTAAAATATTTGTTCGATTAAATAACACACGATAATCAATTCGATACTCTACATAATTACTATATGATATTGTTTTTGTCTTTAATACTCTAACATCACTAAAATGTTTCTTACTTAACGCCGAATTTTTAAATCTCGTTGTTGTGATTGTATCTTTGGCACTCCACTTAGAGTCATTATACTCATAATTATAAATAGACCCATTGGCTTTTAAATTTTTCCAGGCAGATAAATTAAACGTTTCTTGACCATATGAAATTCGATCAATTTGAACATTCGTAGCTCCTGCTGGTAAAGTAACTGCATATGGATATCTTGAAATATCTGTAGTACTAATTCCAGTATAACCTAAAGTATAAATATATTTACTTGCTTCTTCTACAGGATAATATGCGCACATTTTAGTTGCTACTTCATTCGCAACTAATGTTTTTGTGCGATATTCATAATAAAGAGTTTTTGCTGGTTCTACAACACATTCTTTTTGGTATGTTGTACTATCCACTACATTTCCATTTTTCCCATAGTATTTTCCATTCACATATTTACAGTAATATACTGGTTCTACAACACATTCTTTTTGGTATGTTGTACTATCCACTACATTTCCATTTTTCCCATAGTATTTTCCATTCACATATTTACAGTAATATACTGGTTCTGCAACACATTCTTTTTGATATGTTGTACTATCCACTACATTTCCATTTTTCCCATAGTATTTTCCATCTATATATTTGCAATAATATACTGGTTCCGTTCTAATAGGCCCTTCTTCACAATTTACACAATTATTAATTGTAATATTATTATTGATTACTGGTCTTTCTGTTGTTACAATGCTTTCTACAACAGTTGTCTGGGTAGGTTTCGTATTAGAAACAAGATCCGTGTCATTACTTTTCTCACATATATCATTTTCACAATATTGATAACATCCTAAATGTACAATTAAATAATCTTCTTTTCCTGAGCAACTTAAGACTACTTTTAACTCATATTCATCTGCTCTCTTTGCAATTTCTACATATGAATTATTTATATCACAACTACTCCCATTTTTATCCTGAATTGATAATACAAGCTTTTTATCTATCATTTCCTTTAACGTCATTGATACCTTATCACCTGTATTTCTTGGCAATCTTGGTGTCGTATAATAACTCTCTGCTGCTACTTTCATATCAAGTAAGTTTTCATTAAAAATTCTATTTGATAAAACCTGATAATCTGCACTATTTCCAGAAACTTCTTGCTTTTCCATATTATTTATAAATCCCTTTGTTGGAAATAACCATATTAGTGCGAATATAAATAATACAAAGAAAAGAATTTGAAGTATAATATCTGTTAATACAAAGCCATCTTCTCTACTTCTATACATAAACATTCCTCCTATTTATTTTTATGGTAGCACCTTTTTCACTTGTTTGTCAAACTTTTTTCACTTTTTTATCATATTTTCTAAAGAAATTCGAACAATCGTACAACCATTATTATAATAATAGGTTTTAAATTCTAAAACTTGCCTATCGTGTGATAACACTTGTTTTACCGTTTCACGCAAAACTCCACTTCCTATTCCATGTATTATTACAAAAATCTCTTGACGTAATTTTTTATTTTCCTTAATAAAATCCAAGACTGCTACTCTAGCAGTCTCACGATCATACCCATGAAGATCTAATTTTGGATATTGCTCTATAAAAATAACATTATTTAAAGTCATGGTATACATTTTTTACTTCTTCTACACTTGGAGCAGAGAAGCGTCCTCCAATTTTAGTTACTGATAAAGCTCCTGTTACATTTGAAAGCTTAATTACTTCTTCATATGGCATATTTTTAGCAATTCCATATGCAAAAGCTCCATGAAATAAATCTCCTGCACCAGTTGAATCTAATGCCTTTACCTTAATGGAAGGCATTATTTTAACTTGATTTTGATATTTATATAGAGCCCCTTTGGATTCTAAAGTTACAACAATATTATTTTTAAAAATAGATTCCATTTTTTTATAAAGATCTATTAAAGTATTTGGCTTTTCATAATCGATTACCATTTCTGTTATTGTCTCTGCAAATTCTTTAGAACAAACAGTATAGTTTACTAGCTTAGACAATTCAATAATTTCTGGTTTTGGCCTGCCTGCATCTATAATACTAATAGCATTAGGATATTTTTTAATCATTTCTTTAGATATTTCTACTTCTTGTCCATCGATTAAAATAATATCTGGCTCAAAATTTAGCTTTATAGAATTCATTTTAACTGTATTAGGACGATACGTAAATACAGTCCTAGAACCATTTTCTTTATTTGCAATAATAAAGCTTGAAGTCGTTTGATGCTCTGAATTAAGTTCTAAATAAGTAGTATTGACACCAACCTCTTCAAATTCTTTCTTTATTTTTCTTCCATATTCATCATAACCTACTACTCCAGCAATATATGTTTCTACTCCCCATTTTCCCAATAAATAAGCTGCATTACTAGCGGGTCCCCCACCACATTCTATGCGTTCATTCACTCTATTTTTTGTATTTTCTGTTGGAAATTCTTCTAATGGTACAGTTATATCGTATGCCACATGTCCTATACATAATATTTTCATAGTATCACCTTAATTATTATATCATTAGTTTAGAAAAAAAAGAAAGAAATTTTTCTTTTGGTATATAATATTTAATAATAAAAACTTTAAGTCATAATATCAACAGGAAGATTGGGATATACATCTTTGCAAGATTCCTGAATTTCTTTTATAACACCATTTAAAGTTTTTTTATCATAATTTTTTCCTTGGATATCTAAAACGACACGTTGTTGTGAGCCTTTTGGCAAATGTTCCACTCTACTTGTAATTTGTCTTTTAAGTTCTTTTATCAAACCTTTTCTACTCTGTTTACTATTCAAATTGTAATTTTTGATTTCGATTGCTTCTAGTTTTCCGTTTACTTCTCTAACTAAGTCTGGTCTTGTTGCACCTTGAACAGAAGAGTTTACTTCTTTCCCATTAAAGTAGGATACTTGTTCTCTACCACCGTATTTTTTACTAGCTCTTGCTTCAGAGTGAATTCCTCTTTCATGAAAGTTCATTGTTTTTAATTTTCTCGTAGCATTTGCTTGCGTTACTAATTCTTTAAAGCCTCCTGTTGTCCCACCTAATATAGCTCCCCATTTAAATCCTTCTGAAGCTTCTAATCCACCTTTTTCTAAGGATTTTTGAATATCTCCTGTCTTATAATATTCAATAGCTGATGCAATGATACCATTTAAGGTAGCTGATGATATGGCAAATTCAGTAGCAGTTTTAGCGGAAGCCGCAAATATAATACTTACTGTTCCACCACTTACAATAGAAACTGTAGCACATACAAGTATTACTCCTGCACCAATGACAACATTTTTTAACATTTTGTGATAATGCTCTTCGTAATTTTTAAACTCTTCTACGCTTGTTTTTCCATCTTTTCCAACGGTGAAAACATATTTTTTTCCATTAAACTTTTGCATTAATTCGTGAATGTCATATCCGAAATAAATATTGGATTTAGAATTATATTCAACTTCTTCTAGATATTCTTTTGAAATATAAACAGTTGTTATATCATCAATATTATAATCATCATTTGAAAATTCTGCATTTATTCCTGCATATAGAGTGTCGATTATATAATTTTGTAAATTCTCATCGTCTAAACCAGAAAACGACAATTTCGTCTCATCATTGTTGAATGTTTTAGAAGAACAACTGCACAATGTAACAGAAACAACTAATAATAATATAATTTTTTTACTAATTTTTTTCATGATTTTCTCTTTTCTTCATTTTATTTTTTTTATTATATATTATTTTTAAAATTACAAATACTATAATAAAAAGTATACTTATAACGAATAAATAGTTTTTTATAATTTGGTTTTTATTAGTGTTGTAATCTTCTATTTGGTATTCTTTTGGAATATTACTAAGATTTCCTTCTTCATCGATGGTCGCTCCTAGTTTTGTTAATTCTCTTATATTTTCAATTGAACGACCAGTCTGGACATGTGCTTTTAAAATTTTATCTTTTCCTATATATATTTTTTTTATTGTTGTTTCACCTGTATATTCATTCATAGCAGTAATAGTATAAATTCCTTCTTCTGTAAATTCTTCTCCTGATTTAGCTGGTCTATTAAATCTTGTGTCTTCTATTAAGCCTTCTGCTCCTTCCTTTAAGACTTCTTTTTTTATGTTGACATTTAAGTATTTAGAATTAGCCAAATCTAAATAGAATCCGTTTTCGGTAATCGATGTATTTTTTAGTTCTTCTTTAGTTTTAACATCAAAAGGATAGATCATACAGTTGCCATTTCGAATGGAAAAGCTAAACCGTATACGATAGTTATGATAGTTATTGAAAAGTGCAAATCCTTTTTCTACGATTTCATAATCGAGAGCTACTTCATAATCTCCTTCTTCATAGATATTTACTTTAGTATTAGCTCCTACTTTAATCCCTTTTAAGTAATTGTTATACATTTCGGGTTCGTTTTTATTTCCCGTTGCATCTGTTTTTCTAATAATTAAAAAACCTTTCCCAAAGTTTGTTGGTTTAATATTAAATTCATTATCATAACCATTTTTATCAATTGCTATTTTTAAATTTTCATTTTTATCTAGTTTGTCTATGTTTTGTAATAAGTTAAAATATAACGTTATTTCATCGCCGACATTTTTTAGTAATATCCAATTCCCTTTTTCATCTTTTCGCTTGCTAGAAAATCCTGTAAGGGCAAATTTCCCAAGTTTCCAACCATAATGTGGATCTCCTTTTTTGATCGCATTTGTTTTTGAATATCCACTATCTTTTCCTGTATTCACAACATCTTCAAAATATACGGTATTCATGTCGTTTAGATAAATTTCTTTAGCTTGCGCTATTGGAATATAAGGAAAAACTATCAAAATAAAAATGATACCAGTAATCAATATTTTCTCTATATTCTTCATAATTACTACTCCTTACAAGTAACTTGTTTATCTGATTAATTAGCAAGTTTTAACTCATTAAAACTATTATATCATTAGTTAAGGAAAAAATGATATAGAAAAATAGCTGTACATTGCTCATATACAGTTATTTATTTCATCTATTTGATTTTCTTAGACACCATCTTTCATAATACCAATTGGAAATTACTCAAAATTTTATTCAGCTACCTATAACTTAGCTTTATGGTATCCTTCTTGCCTTTCCTTAATTTACGATTTATTCTAACGCAAAAATCTGAACTAAGTAATAAATTTCTATCGATTCAAAACTCAAAAAAGACTAAGAGAATATCTTAGCCTCTTTAATATATAAATTATTGTCCTATTTTCTCTTTTACTGCGGCTTGTGCTGCTGCTAAACGTGCAATTGGAACACGATATGGTGAACAAGATACATAAGTAAGTCCGATTCTGTGGCAGAATTCAACACTTGCTGGATCTCCACCATGTTCTCCACAAATTCCTAAATGAATATTTGGTCTTGTCTTTCTTCCTTTTTCTACTGCCATTTTTACAAGCTCTCCAACACCAGCTTGATCTAATTTTGCAAATGGGTCGCTTTCAAATATCTTAGCATTATAATAATCATTTAAGAATTTTCCCGCATCATCTCTAGAAAATCCATAAGATAATTGTGTTAAATCGTTTGTTCCAAAACTAAAGAATTCTGCTGATTCTGCTATTTTATCAGCAATAATACAAGCTCTTGGGATTTCAATCATTGTACCTACTTCATAAGTAAGTTCTATAGCAGAATCTTTAATAATTTTTTGTGCTTCTTCGTCCACAATTTTTTTCACAAACAATAATTCATTTTCATCTCCAACTAACGGAATCATAATTTCTGGTTTTACATTAATTCCTCTTTTACTAACATTAATAGCTGCTTCAATTACTGCTCTTGTTTGCATTCTTGCAATTTCAGGATAAGTAATTGCCAAACGACATCCACGGTGTCCCATCATTGGATTAAATTCTTTTAAAGAATCAATTCTTGCTTTCAATGCTTCAAAGGTCATTCCTAAAGCTTCTGCGAGTGGTCTAATTTCTTCTTCTGTATGTGGTAAGAATTCATGTAAAGGCGGATCTAAATAGCGAATTGTAACTGTTAATCCGTCCATTTCTTCAAATAGTTTTTCAAAATCTCCTCTTTGCATAGGAAGAATTTTCTCTAATGCTGCTTCTCTTTGTTCCAAGGTTTCAGCAGTAATCATTTGTCGAACCGCAAAGATTCTTTCTTCTTCAAAGAACATATGCTCTGTACGACATAGTCCAATTCCTTCTGCACCAAAAGCTTTAGCTTGAGCTGCATCTCTTGGAGTATCTGCGTTCGTACGAACTTGTAATGTTCTGACATCATCTGCCCATGACATAAAGGTTTCAAAATCTCCACTAATTTCTGGTTCTACTGATTCTAGTTTTCCTTCATAAACAGCTCCAGTCGAACCATCTAATGAAATAAAGTCTCCTTCTTTTAAAATAAGGCCATCTTTAGTTGTGATCGTTTTTGCCTCTTCATCGATTGTCAATTCTCCACATCCACTAACACAGCATCTTCCCATACCACGAGCTACTACTGCTGCATGACTTGTCATTCCACCACGAATTGTCAAAATGCCTTGCGCATCATTCATTCCTTGAATATCCTCTGGTGATGTTTCCAAACGAACTAAAATAGTTGGTCCATTCTTAGATGCTTCACTTACTTCTTCCGCAGTAAAATAAATTCTACCTGCTGCTGCTCCTGGAGATGCTGCCAAACCTTTTGCAATTGCAACTGCTTTCTTCAAAGTTTCAGCTTTAAATGTTGGATGTAACAATTGATCTAATTGCTTTGGCTCTACACGTAAAATCGCTTCTTCTTTAGAAATCATACCTTCTGACACTAAATCTACTGCAACTTTAATCGCTGCTGCTGCTGTCCTTTTTCCGTTCCTTGTTTGAAGCATATAAAGTTTTCCATTCTCAATGGTGAATTCCATATCTTGCATATCCTTATAATGGTTTTCTAAAATATGAGCAACCCTATCAAACTCTTTATATACTTCTGGCATTACAGTTGCTAATGTTTCAATAGATTCTGGGGTACGAATACCTGCAACAACATCTTCTCCTTGAGCATTAATTAAATATTCTCCATAAAGTTTGTTTTCACCTGTTGCTGGATTTCTTGTAAATGCCACTCCAGTGCCACAACTGTCTCCTCTATTACCATATACCATTTCTTGAACATTAACTGCTGTTCCCCAACTATATGGAATATCATTCATTCTTCTATAGATATTAGCTCTTTCATTATTCCAAGAACGGAATACAGCTCCTACTGCTTCCATTAATTGTGCACGTGGATCTTGAGGAAAATCTACTCCAGCTAGCTCTTTATAGACAACCTTAAACTTTTCTGTTACTTCCATCATATCTTCTGCCGTTAAATCAGTATCATAAGAAGCGCCTTTTTCTTCTTTTATTTTGTCCAGTAATCGTTCAAAAGAAGCTTTTGGATATCCTTTTACTACATCTGCAAACATCTGAATAAATCTGCGATAAGAGTCATAAATAAATCTAGGATTTCCTGAAGTTCTTGCGAATCCTTCAGCTACTTCATCATTAAGTCCAAGATTTAATACAGTATCCATCATACCAGGCATACTAGCTCTTGCACCACTACGTACAGACACCAATAATGGGTTTTCTTTGTCTCCAAACTTCTTACCTGATTTTGCCTCTAATTCTGCAAGTTTTTCAAAAATTTGATCCTTGATTTCATCACTAATTACTTCATTATCTTCGTAATATTGATTACAAGCTTCTGTTGTAACTGTAAATCCTTGCGGAACTGGAAGTCCAATATTTGTCATTTCAGCTAAATTAGCTCCTTTTCCTCCAAGCAAATTACGCATATCTTTATTTCCTTCATAAAAGGCATAAACAAACTTTGTCATTAAATCCCTCCTTGTATTGTTTATACAATATAAGTATAACAGATATTTTTTATAGAAACAAGGAATTTTATCCTACGATTTATTTTCTTTTCTGGCTCTAGGATGATGCTCTAAATAACTTTTTCTCAAGCCTTCATTTGATACATGTGTATATATTCCTGTTGTCTCTAAATTTTCATGTCCTAAAAGTTCCTGTACTGTTTTTAAATCTGCCCCTTCATTTAAAAGATGTGTTGCGAATGTATGACGCAACATATGAGGATGCACATGAATAGATAAGGCGTATTTTTTTATAATTTGATTTATAATATATCGAACCCCTTGAGGAGTTAATGGTTTTCCATTATCGTTAAGTAACAAATAATTAGAATCCTGTTTTTTTAAAAAGGAAGAACGAACTTCTAAATATTGTTTTAATTTTTCTTTGCAAACAGTTCCATACAAAACGATTCTTTCCTTATTCCCTTTTCCTGTAATATAAATCTTCTGCTCATTTTTTTTAATATCATCTAATTGAATAGATATCAATTCGCTGACACGAATCCCCGTAGAATATAAAAGCTCTAATAAAAGTCTATTTCTAATTCCAATCGAGGTTTCTGAATCAGGACTATCTAGTAATTTTTCTAAATCCTGATAGTATAAAAATTTTGGAAGTTTTTTCTCAACCTTAGGATTTGTAATTAATAGCATCGGATTATCATCTACAATATGCTTTGATTTTAAATATTTGAAAAAACTTCTTAGTGTGCTGATATGTCTACAAATCGTTTTATTTTGATACCCTTGATTGTACAAAAACAAAAGATATTTTCTTAAAATATCATAATTACATTTTTTAAAGTTAAAAATATTTTTTGTAACTAAAAATCCTACAAATTGTTCTAAGTCTTTTTGATAACTTACTACTGTATATAGGGAATATTTTTTTTGTTCCCTAATATAGATTAAGAACTGTTCTACATATTCTTTCATATCATCACTACCTTGTTTCCATCATAACACATTTTATATTCAAAAAAAAGAAGAAAAATTAAACTTTTTTCTTCTGATATGGAGATTGATCTTCTTCAAAATTACATTTATTAGTTAATGATTTATTAGCATATCTAATCTTTTCCAAATAGGTTAATTTAGAAAATTCTGGCTGAACTTCTAATGCTTCAATCTGGCCTGGATCCATTGGTCGAATTGTTCTTTCATACCAAGGAACAGTTGTCCAACCCAATATAGAAAGAATAAAATCTTCCTTTTCTGCATCAGATAAATTATCAAAATAAGGATGATCTTCCAAATATTCAAGTTGAATTTGTGATATTAAATGAAACGGATTTATATATCCGAAACGGTTTTCTCTTACTTCTCTACTACTCATATTGCGATTTTTATTTCCCTTAAAAATGGAAGAAAAATAATTTGATCTCGCAACAACTATTCCCCGAATTGGTTTATAAGCTGTAAATGTATCTATTAAATAGTATTCGGCAGAACGAAAAGCATCTTGTTGTTCCCTATCTAAACAGGATTCATTCCTTAAATAATCATAAATAAATCCAAATGCTCTTTCACCAAGTAAATTATTTTCTGCTAAATAAGCATAAAAATCTGGATCATGAATATAAGAAAGTAAACTATTATAAAAATCTTTCCATATTTTTTCACGACTAATTTGACTTGAAACTAATTTTCTAAGTTCTTTGCTTGATATGTTATTTCTAACCAAATACTCCGAGAACCGTTTTTTATATTGTTTACAAAGAATAGCCAAATCGTGTAGTTCCTGATTTCCATACACCAATTCTAAATATCTAGTTGCTTTATTATGTTGATATGAAAAACAACATGTATCTGACATAGAAACTGGATATCCTAAAGCTTTCAAATAAGAAAATAGCTCCTCTTTATTTTTAAATTTTTCTAAAATATAAATATCTAAAGTTTCTAAATCAGCTCCAACTATTTTTTTACCAGTAGGAGCCAAAATCTTTCCTGTTCCTGGATCACAAACAATTGTAGCTACTTTTCGACTTCCATTTAAGCATACCAAACGATATCTTCCACTAGTTTTCTTAGAAACATTTGCCATACTGATCCCCCATTTACTGAAATATTATAACAGAAACTATTAAAAAGTCAAAAACAGAAGCTTACTCTTCTGTTTTGTTTTCATTAAATCTTTCCATACCATCTGAGAAATCACCAACTAATTCATTAAACTTCAATAAATTATTCGTTAATTCACTCATATCACTTTCGTATTTAATGCGATCAAGTTCTAATTGACGTTTCTCTTCTTCTATGTTTTCTCTCTCTAGACGAAGACTAACTTCTAATGTTTCTAATTCAGAGCGTTTTTCTTGCAATTCTTCCATTTCTTTATTTCTTTCTTGTTTGATTTTAGCAAGTTCTTCTCTCTTTTGCTCTTCAAAATTAGATTTATCCTGCTCTAATTTCTTCTGAGCAATTTTTAAATTGTTTATTTCTGCTTCTATTTCATTCTTTTTAGATTTCAGTTTTCCATAAACGTCTTCTTTATAAGCATCAATCTTTTTCTGAGCTGCCACTTTTTTTAATTCAAAATCTTCTTTTTCTCTTTTGAATTGCTTATATTTTTCTTCGATCTTCAACTTCATTTCCATATTTCTATGGAAAATATTTGTTGCTTCTTTTACATTATTATTAGCCATTTTGAAAATGTTATTGATATCTGTTTCATTAGGAAGTGGTTTACTATCTTCTAATGTTTCTGCTCTCAAATCTACCTGTTTATTTGATTCTTCTAACTCCTCAGGTTTTTCAGTCTCAAGGTCAAAATCAGCTGATTCTGATAATTCTTCTAATTCTTCATGATCAACTGATTCCTTTTC
The DNA here is from genome assembly GCA_947643405.1 of uncultured Mycoplasmatota bacterium. Taxonomy (GTDB): domain Bacteria; phylum Bacillota_I; class Bacilli_A; order RF39; family UBA660; genus MGBC102946. The sequence continues at coordinate 14,946 of CANRVY010000011.1, forward strand.
CTCATTTTCTTCCAAGACTACTGGTTCTTCTAATAAAAAGTCATTCACTAATAAATCTCTATTCTTCATCCATATAATCCACTATTTATTTTCTGAAGGCAATTGTGAGAATCCAGAATTAAATTGAGATACTAACTCTTTGAAACGAGCAACGCTTTGAGATAAATTACTATTTCCTAATTCAAGTTTTTTCTCTTCTAATTCTTTGTATTTTTCAAATTGTTCTTGTTGTGTTTCTAATTCTCTTTGTGAAGCTTTGATACTTTCTTCTGATACAGTTCTTTCTTTTTCAAATTGTTCTCTACCTTGATCTAACTTGATTTTTTCATTCTTTAATTTTTCTTCTTCTAATTGTTTATATTTTTCGAATTGTTCTTTTTCAAGAGCAAATCTTTCTTTTTCAGCTTCCAAAGACTGTTTAGCAAGACTAATTTCTGTTCTTGTTGCATCACAATCAGCATTAAATTTTTCTTCTTCGTTTTGAATTCTGATTTTTTGCGTTTTCACATAATCATTAATTTGATCTTTTTCAGCTTGAAGAGCTTTCTTTTGTTCATCAACATAACGACTAAAATCATTTTTTTCCTGTTCCATTTTTTCTTTTAATTCTGACAATAAGTTTTCATTATTATTAATGGTTTTTTTTCTTTCGATCAATTCAGTAATAAGGCTATTTGCCCCCGCCACATCGCTGTAAAGGCTATCAAACAATTGATCAAAATTTGAAGTATTTCCCTCAGTAGTTCTTTCTCTATTTTCAGAACCAAAATTAGGCAACTCAAAGTCTTCTTTAAATGATTCATTAGATGAATCATCTAAATCAAGAGATGGTCCAGATTCTTCTACATTATCAAAAAAATCTTCATTCATTGCATCAATCAATTCATTTTCAGGAGTTTCTACTGGTATAGTTTCATTCATTAATTCTTCTTTCATTCTATCTTCCCCTTTTTCTTTTATGCTAGAGTTTCTCCTTACTCTACACTATAACATCGTTATTATAACATTTTTTGTAAAAAAAAGAAAGACTTAATTTTCTTTTTTTTACTTATTTGTCATTTTTTTTAATTTTGATCTAATTTTTTGTACTACATTATCTACTTTCTTCTTATTAATTCCTAACAATTTAGAGATTTCAATGTAAGTAAAACCATTTATTCTAAGTTCTAAGATTTGTCTTTCTTGATCATTTAGCTCCTGATAAATTAAAAGCTGTAATTCTTCTTCTTCTTCATTGTCAATCAACAGACGCTCTGGATTCATACTATTATCAGACAAAATAGAACTAATTTCAGTTTGTTCCTCTCCATTTATTTCTGTACTAATGGGAAGCGATTCATTTAATATCTTATGCTTCAATCTTTGAGCACCAATAATTGCAGATAAAATTTTACGTTCAATACACGTTTTAGCATATGTATAAAATAAAGCTCCATTTTTATCATCAAAATTATGAATCGCAAAACTAAGTCCTACCATTCCTTCTTGAATTAAATCCGAAAGTTCTATTCCAATTTTCCCTTTGGTATGATTATACATTCTCGTCGCAGTTGCATTGATAAGTGGCTGATATTTTTTATACAATATTTCTCCAGCTTCCTCATTATGCTCTCCTATAAAAGACAACAACTCATAGTCATTAAAATCTCTGTACTCCACGTTCTCCCTACTTTCTTTGCTTAACCGCCTCATATATCATAATCCCTGCTGCTACTGAAGCATTTAAACTATTAATCTCACCATACATTGGAATAGAAGCAATAAAATCACAGCTTTCTTTTACCAATCGACTCATTCCACTTCCTTCATTTCCAATTACTATAGCAATTTTTCCATGATAATCTAATTTTTCAAAATCTGTTCCTTCCATATCTGTTCCCACAATCCAAAATCCATGTTTTTTTAAATATTCAATCGTTTGTTTTAAATTTGTTACCATTGCAATCTTCATATTCTTTGCTGCTCCTGCACTCGTCTTTAAAACAGTTGCATTTACACTAACAGAACGATTTTTTGGAATTATAATTCCATCTACTCCCGCTGCCTCAGAAGTCCTTATAATTGCCCCCAAGTTATGTGGATCTTCTAGATGGTCTAATAAAATCAAAAATGGATTTTCTTTTCCTAACAATTCTTGTAGTTCACAATATTGATAATCAGGAACTGATACAATTATACCTTGATGATTTCCATTTGCAAGTTTATCTAATTCTTTTTTTGGAAGAATTTCAGTATTAATTTTTAAATTCTGTATAGAAGATTCTATAAAATTGTCACGAAAATGCTCCGAAATATAAATTTTATCTATTTTTTCCTTTTTTTTCAAAATTTCTGTTACTACATTTTTTCCATATACGTACATACTTGTTCCTCCAATATTAAAATAATCATTTTATCCAAACGTTCAAAATTTTTTTCTAAATACCAAAACCCAATTAGAGCTTCTAGTGCTGTTGCATGTTTATAAGTTAAAATATCCGTATTTTTTGGATGTCTACTACCTTTATGATTTCTAGCACGACTCACAATAGCCAATTCTTCTTCAGTTAATAAATTCTTTTCCATCCATTCTTTTAAATAATAAGCTTGTCCCTTAGCACTTACATATTTAATTGCTTCAGCTTGTAACTCTTTTACCTTAACAATTCCTTTTTCAATTAAAAACTTTCGAACATAGATTTCATAGATGCTATCTCCTAAATAAGCCAAAGCTAATATATTAAGCTCATTTGCTTTCATTCAATTCCTCAATTCTATCAAATGTAATATTTTTTATAATTCCATTTTTTACATCATTCATAATAATGGCAATAACTTTATCATAATCTATTTCTCCACCTTTTACAAGGCAGCCTCTTCTTTTTCCAATAAATTCCATTGTTTCTATTACATCTTCATCTACTTTTTCTATTCCATAACGTTCTTTTAATATATTTGGATAGTAATTTTCAAGTGTCCTTAAAATATATTCAGTTACATCAAAAAGAGGAAGGATTTCTTCTTTTATGGCAGTTAAACTAGCCAAATTATAAGCGACATTCCCAATATCAATTTTAGGCCATAGTATCCCTGGACTATCTAAAAGTTCAACGGTATCACTAATACGAATCCAATTTAATTCTTTTGTCACACCTGGGCGGTTTCCTGTTCCAACAACATTTTTACCAACAAGACGATTAATAAGTGTTGACTTTCCTACATTTGGAATTCCCACTACCAATGCTCTGGCACGCTTTCTTAATAACCCTTTTTCTTTTAATTTTTTCCATTTTTCCTCTAGCAAGTTTTCTGTTAATTGAAGAATCTGTTTCTTTCCAAATTGATGTTCAATATCCATTGCAATAACATGATAGTTCTGGTTTTCATAATATGTTATCCACTTTTTGGTTTCTAGCTTATCACATAAATCATATTTTGTCATAATCATAATCTTTGGCTTATTTTTAATAATATCATCTAAATCTCTAATTTTAGAAGAATATGGCATTCTTGCATCTACTACTTCATATACAATATCAATCTGTTCTAAATTTTCTCTGATTAGTCTTTTTGTTTTTGCCATATGCCCTGGATACCAGTTGATTGTCGTATTTTGTCGATTATTTTCCATTTATTTCACTTCCTTATATACTTATTTAATTCTAATAAAAATTCTTGCTCTGTTAATTTACTTAAATACTTATCAAATGCTAATGGAGAATTAGTAATTTCTTCTTTCATCCAACTTTCCATATTGTAACTGTTCATTTCATCAATAGAATTAAACTTTACCTCTACCCTAATTAATCCTTCATATTTATCTAAATACTTTTTTATAAAAATTCTATCATCATCCAAATATAAATAACTATCTCTTATAATTTTTGAATAAGCCTCTTTTTTCAATTCATTAAATTCTTCTTTAGAAATATTTGTTTTTTCTATAACAACATTATCTTTGTCTAAAATTTCTTTTTCAAACACATTTCTTTTACTTTGTATTCTTAAATTGTCATTTATATAATATCTTTCATACCTAATAGGATTATTAATATTTACTCCATCCAATGATTGAATAATAAATCTTCTAGTTAATCTCATAATATTCTCTCCCATCTTATCTATTAAACATTCTAAAACTCTAATTAAACAATCACTTGCAGTCCTATCAACATCAAAAAAATTGATTCTAACTAATCTCCGAACTTACATTTGTACCATATTTATGCTTCCTATATTATCACTTCTTTTTGATAGACTCATTTAAAGATAAATATCTTTCTTTAGTCAATACATAAAAATAATTTTCTACTAGTTCATCTAAATATGTATACTGAACCAATTTGGTTCCTTCTTGTTTTTCAAATCCCAGTTTTTCCATGATTTTCCATGATGCTGGATTACAAATTGCTGCACTTGTTACTATTTGTTCAATTTCACACTCTAAAAACATGAAATCTATCATTGCTTTTGCTGCCTCTGTGCCATAAGCTTTTCTTTGAAAGTTAGGATCAATAATCCATCCTACTCCTCGTATATTTGCATCGTTAATAGTTTCATCTTCATCATGAGCTTCATGACAAGATAATCTGCCAATACATTCACCAGTAGTTTTTAAAAAAATGCTCCATTTAAACACATCGTTATCAACTGCATGCTCAATATTCTCTTCATAAAATATTTTTTGCATGTTCCAATCTTTTAATTTTTCTCTAAATTTTGGTGATACTACCAGAAAATATCTATTAACATCTGGATTCATTAGTATTTTCTATAATTTTTTTTGTTCATTCATCGTTTGAGCTCTTAAAACTAATCTATCAGTCTCTATTCCTAAAAATTTCATTCTTACACTTTCCTTCTCATACTGTCCTTACTCTTCATCAACAAAACTTATTGTATACTCAAAAGCTTTCGATATTTCTTCAAATAAAGAGTGAGATGCATCTAAATAAATATTCTTTATATTGTTTTTCTTGCAAAAATCATCATTATATTTAGTATCAAGAATAATATCTTGTGAACCAGATAAACATAAAATTTTATCACTAAATTTTTCAAAAGATTCTGGAACAAAATTTTGACACTCATTTATCATTTCCATTCCAAAACGAAAATTTTTAGCACCAACAATTGCAAATCCTTTTTCTTTTAATTCTCCATTTTCATATGCTTTTACAATATCTTTTCCAAATATAGAATCTTTATTTAAGAAACAACCTTCCAATGGATATAAACATGGACTATACAAAACTATTTTTTTAGGGACTACTTCATCATTTGATAAATAATAGCTAAGTACTGCTGCACCATAAGAAAAAGCTAAAAAACTTATATTTTTCTTATCTGGAACTTCATGTTCTATAACTTTTGCCAGTTCAGAAGCACTTTTAGAAAGAGTAACTTCATAATCAAACCCTTCACTATTTCCATGTCCTGACATATCAAATAAAACAACCTTATAATTTTTTTCCATCAATTGAATCGCTAATTTCTGAAAATAATTATCTTCTATAGTTCTTCCTTTTCTACATCCTGTAATGCCATGACAAAATATAATTGTAGATCTTATTATGTTTGGTGTATATGTTTCTACAAATAATTTTTCATTTTTACCATTCAAAATTGTGAACTCTTTTTTCATAAGCTTCTATCTCCTCTTTTTACTTTCCCTAAAAATGAATTTCATTTTAATTTTTGCTTTAATAATTGCTTTTTTTGCAGCCTATAACGATCTAATAAATAGTGGAACTCTGGATTTTGTGCTAATAAATCACTTTGCTTTAATTCAAACAGCATACAAATTTCGAATTCATCAAACTCATCAAGAACCTCTTCTATTTCTTTTTCACTAAGTTTATCAAATTGTAAATCATGATAAAAAATTAATTTAGCAACCCTTTCACTAAGTTCTTTTTCTAAATGATATTTTTCCGCAAACTCTAAAAATATTTCTTGTGACTTTTTCCAGTGATTATAAAAATGTCCTACCCCATTTTCATCTTCTGTATAGGTATATGGCTTTCCCACATCATGAAATAGTGCTGTTAACCTAATTATCAAATTGTTAGAAACCCCATCAATAACATGAAGAATATGCTCATACACATCATAAATATGCCAATGGTTATTTTGCTCAAATCCTTTACAGAACTGTAAACTTGGAACCAAAGAAAATATATATTCTTCATTTTCTTTTATTAATAGACTTGGCTTTTCTGATATTAAGATATCAAACAATCTTTCCATAATATAACCCCTTTAAAATTATTTTATATTTCATTAACCTATCAAATCAAGATTTTCATTGATAACGATAGAATTAAATCCAGAATGTTCATCATATAACATTCCTTCTGGAATATCGTGATATAAATAAATTTTCTTATTATTTTTAAAAGCTTCATAAATTTCAATAAATGTTGCCCCACCAATACAATTTTTGATACCACGTTTTTCGTAGTTTAAACACAATACTGCATCCACACTTTTAATTTTGTCTTCGCTCATTTTAAAAAGCTTTTTTTCTAATTCAACATGTGCTTCATGTCCTTGCTCTAAAATTTCTTTTTCTAAGGTTGGATTTTCATAAGTATTTGGCATCACTAATTCAAATCCTTTTTTCTCCAAATATTCTTTGATTGGTGGAATTCTATCATAAAATGATGCACTTGATATAATAAATACTTTCATAACTTCCGCCTATGACTGCCTTTTCATCTCTTCCATCTGCTTTACTTTAACTTTGTTTTTTTCTTCTGCTTTCTCTAGTTGCTTTTCCATTTCCTCTATCTGTTTTTGCTTTTCAAGAAGCTTTAATTCCATTGCTTCTAATTTAGTTCTCATTTCATCATATTCCTGAAATGAAACTTTCCCATAAAATTCTCTTTCTATATCTTCTTTTAAACCTTTAACTTGAGTTAATGAATCTATCACCATATTATTAAGTTGTTTTAAAGCCATTTGCTCACCATATATTGCTTTTGCAAAGTCTTTCCACTCAATATAAACATGTGCCTCTTTAGTAGGTTTAAGACTGTTTCGAATTCCACGAATACTATTACCAATGAGTGTAAGCCCTAACGCAGTTCCAAAAATTCGTTTTTTTGAAAACGGAATCGTAAATATTCCTAGCGCAAAAGTTAAAACATGCTCTAATAAACGATGAATTCCTCTAAAATGATATTCTATTCTTCTAGTAACATCTACTTTCCCAATCTTTTCATTTAATCTTTTCAAATAATTTTTTTGTCTTTCTAATTCTGCTTTAATTATAATTTCTGCTTCTTTACTTAACTCCAGTTTTGAACGATAAAGTTTCAATTTTGAATTTTTCTCTTCTTCTAATTTTTTATTTTCTTTTTTTGTTGCTGGTGCTTTGTTTCCAATATCTGCTTTTTTACCAGTTGATATATTACGATTGACTGTTTCACCATTATTTTTTACTTTATCAGATTTATTTGTTTCTTTACTTTGAAGACTCCTTTGAAGTAATGCTGGAAAGGCAATTAAAGTTCCACCTGCTACAGTTGCAACTACTACACCAGTTTTTAAAGAAGCCTGATTAGTAGAAGGCAATTCTTTAGTTGGAGTCTCAATTCTTTCATGTGAATGATTCTTTTGATTTTCTAAAGGACTTGGGTTTTCATTTTTTGATTTTATATTCTCTTTTGTATTCAATACAGTAAAATTTTTTAACGCCTTTTCTACACGTTCAAGTTCTTGCTTACAAATAATTTCTGTTTCTTCTAAAACTCTAACATTATCTTGAATCGTTCTTTTCTTATTGATATTCCTCGCTAAAGTGGCATTGAGTCGCTTAGGATCTTTTTTAGCAATTGTTTGATACTCTATTTGTAGCATTTCTATTCTATGTAAGTCTTGCTCCAACTTTTTCTTTTTCTTTTCCAAATCTTCTAGGGCAGATAGCTTCATGTCTTGCTTTGCTTTTGCAACTACAACTGTAGTTTCCGTTTCTATTTGTGCTAATTTTTTTTCTAATTGAACTTCTTCGCCTATTCCAGCTTTTGACTTTTCTTCAATTATCTCGATTACTCGATCAGGTTTCTTTCCAACTGGTGATAATTGAACTACAATTCCTTCTTTTTTCTGTAATATAGCAGGCGCCTTAGAAAGCTTCCATCGCCTTCTATCCTTTACACCAACTACTTCTTCAATTACTTTCTTTTGTGATTCTAGCAATTGTTTTCTTTTCAATAATTGAGCTTCTTTTCTCTTCTTTCGTTTTTCTCTCCATATTCGAATTAACCAAAATTGATACACTCGATTTTTTACTGATCCTTTTGCCCCAAACATCATCCATCACCGCATTTATTATAGCATGTATCTTATCATGAAGTAAATTGATTAAAGATTTTATTTAAACCATTATACATAAAAAAAGAGATTTATCCTCTCCTTTGTTTTGCTACTGCTAATCTTATTAGCAAGCACTTTTCTGGTCCAAGCTCATCGCTACCTAATTTGCTTTCTTCACTTTCTAGTTCATATCCATATACTTCATTTAATGGTATCGGTTTCATTATTTTTTGATATATTTCTTCATCTATACATACATTATGAGAGAAATCAAGAATTTTACCATCTTTTTTCACATAACTATGATAGTGTTTCCTACCAAATTGATGTGGCATCAAGCAAGTTACTGCTTGATATTCCTCATTTTCTTTTATAAATCTTTCTGCTGCATCATGACAAAAACCATAATACCCTCTTCTACTTGCAAATTCAAAAGCCTTCATATCTTCTCTATATTCTGTAAGTGGAGTTGTAACAATGGTACCTTCCTTCGTTTCTAATACATAACTATCCTGTAGTTTTTTTAAAGCTTCTATAGAATAAAAGCAAGTCCAGTTATTAGAATGCATGACTGACATATTATTTCGTAGTAATGAATCAATCGTAGCAAATATGCTTTGAAGTTCTGCAGAATAACTATAGTTTAATTTTGCTAAGAAAGGCCATAAAAGATCTCCATATCCTGAAGAAATGATAATATAAAGTTTAGAAAGTGAATCATATCCAGGCATAAAACAAGACCCATAACATTTTTCAAAAGATTGTATAACTTTATCAGCAGTCTTGAGTACCTCTGCATGACCACTTTTAATAGAATTGTAAAGCCGATAAGCCTCCATAAAAAATCCCCCTTTTTTCTAAGGAGGTATTCTATCATAAAACTATTTCAAACGCAAATTAAGTTTTAATCATTTCACTGACCCAAAACTATTAAATGGAAAGATACGAAAACTAGCAGTTCCCAATATATCACTTTTCTTAATTAGACCGATCATTCTACTATCACTAGATGCCTTGCGATTATCTCCCATTACAAAATAGTATCCTTCTGGAACTTCTGTATAACCTAATTGCAATAAAGAAAAGTCAGCAGTTATATTACTATATGGGTCATCCACTTTTTTCTTATTAATATAAAGTGTTCCATCTACAATTTCAATAGAATCTCCTGGAACGCCTATAACCCTTTTTACCAGTTTGGTTTTCATATAATTTAAAATAACAACATCCCCATATTGATAATTTTGATCATATTTTTTTAGCAAAATAATATCTTTGTTTTTTAATGTAGGATACATAGATGTTCCATCTACTCTAACAGGTGTTACAATAAATGTTCTAATTAAAATAACAACCAAAATAATGATTACATAGGGAAATCCCTTTTTTATCCATTCCATATTATCACCATAGCAAAAATAAGACTATGCAGCCTTATTTTCCTTATTTCTTCTTTCTTTAATTCGAACTTGACCTTTGATATCTCTTAAATAACGAAGTTTGGCTTGTCTTACTTTACCGCGTCTTACTACTGTTACAGAATCAATTTTTGGTGAATTCATTGGGAAAATTCTTTCTACTCCAACTCCACTTGAAATTTTTCTAACAGTAAAAGTCTTTCCAACTCCACTACCTTGAATTGCTGTTACAAATCCTTCAAAAGCCTGAATTCTTTCTCTTTTTCCTTCGATAATCTTTACATCAACTTTAACAGTATCTCCAACACGGAATTCTGGAATATCTGTTCTAATTTGACTCAATGTAATTTTTTCTACTAAATTCATGTTACACTCTCCTCTATAAAATCAATGATCATAGTTTATCATATTTCCAGCGGATCACGACGTAATAGATTTTACCATATATTTCTAATATATGCAAGCAATTTTTTAAAATTAAAGGGAATTATCTTTTTAAAATTAAAGGGAATTATCTTCTTCTTCCCCCTACACTTTTTTCTTCTTCCTCCATAGCTGGTTTATCAATCATATAAATTAGCTTCTGTTTTAATTCATGCTCTAAAAGAGCGATTTTTTGAAGAAGTAACGATATATATTTTTCATCCAAATATTTTTGATATTTATATTCAACAATATCTCTATACCGAGACAAATCATTTAATGCATTCCTAAGAGTTACCCCAGCATCAGATGAAGTATCCCCTTCTCTCAATGTATCTATAATAAGTTTTAAATACAAATCCAATTTTCTCTTTATTTTCTTTTTTAATACTTTTTCAATAAAAGACTGATTAATAATTACTAACTGATTTACCATAATTCCATCATATTCTACATTGTTTTTAGGAACCAAACGATAACCATTTCGTTTTTGGCAATCACTAACCATACTTTGATTATCAAATTTTCCTTTTATAATAGAATAATGCTTCATCATTTTAATCATCTCTTTCTAATAAATCAGGTCTTCTCAATTTTGTTCTTTTTAACTGTTCTTCATATCTCCATTTTTCTATATTTGCATGATGTCCGGAAAGTAATACATCAGGAACCTTCATTCCTCTAAATATAATAGGCTTTGTATAAACAGGATAATCTAATAAATTATTATGGAAAGAATCCTCCATGTGTGACTCTTCTTTTATCACTCCATTTAATAATCTCACAATACTATCCGTTATTACCATGCTAGGAAGTTCTCCACCTGTTAATACATAATCTCCAATGCTAATTTCGTAATCTGCTAATGTACGAATCCGTTCGTCAAATCCCTCATAATGACCACATATAAAAATCAAATGTTCCATTTTAGAAAACGCATAGGCCTTTTGCTGTTTCCAAGTTTCACCCTGAGGAGTGACTAAAATCACTTTAGAATTTTCTTTTTTATAATGTTCTACTGCATCAAACACAGGTTGTGGCATTAATACCATACCTTTTCCTCCACCAAACCCATAATCATCTACTTTTTTATGTTTATCTAAAGTAAAATCTCGAATATCATGAATTTCAATTTTTACTTTCCCAGATTCAATTGCTCTTTTTATAATGGACTCATTTAAAAAGCCATCAAACATTGAAGGAAAAAGTGTCAAAATATCAATTTTCATTTAGCAATCCTTCTACTACATGAATATCTATTCTTTTTTGGGCTAAATCAATATTAGTTACAAATTCTGGAATATATGGAACCAAGTGTTTTCTTTTTTTATCAGTAATTACTAAAATATCATGAGCTTTACTTTTCATAATAAACGTAACTTCTCCTATAGGTGTTTCTTGATCATAAGCAGTTAGACCAATCACATCTTCTTTAAAGTATCCATCTACTTTGATATCCTCTCTTTTCATATATGCTTTTTCACCTTTATAAATAATAACATCATTAATATCTTCAATACCATCAAAAGTAAACATATCATAGTCTTTGTGTACTCGGTACGTTTTTATTACTAACTCTTCTTTATTTTTTCCAACATAAATTTTTTTATTTATTATGAAAGCCTCTTTCTTATATTCAAAATCAGATAGGAGTCGAACCTCACCTTTTAATCCATGGGTGTTCACAATTTCACCAATATATATATAATCCATATTACACCTACTTATCTAGTTCATATAAAATAATACTTGTTGCAACACCTACATTTAAACTTTCACAACGTTCATCCATTTCTATATATAAATATTCATCACATAAATCTAAAATAGTTTCTTCTACCCCTTGGCCTTCATTTCCCATTATTATAGCAAATTTTTCACAATTTTCAAGTTCTTTTATACTTTTTCCATAAGTTACCTTTGTTCCATAAACCTTATAATGCTGCTTTTGCAGTTTTGGAATCAATTCATACAAATCATCTACAATAATTGGAATGTGAAAAATCATTCCTTGGCTAGAACGAATCACCTTAGAATTATAAGCATCTACAGTACTAGGACTCAAGATAATCATGTCTACATGGAATGCTACTGCACTTCGAATAATTGTTCCTAAGTTTCCAGGATCTTGAATACCATCTAATATAATAATTCGATTTCCATAATTTTCTTCAAAATTTGGTTTTTCACAAAGACCAAAAATAGTTCCAGGGCTTTCTACCTCTGTGATATAATGAATTACATTATTACTCAAATAATTGGTTGGAACAGAAAGTGGAAAAAGTTCATCTTTTTCTAATAACAATTCTTTTAGGTGCCCTGTTTTATATGCTTCTAATACTAAATGTCTACCTTCAACTAAAAAGAGTCCTGTTTTATCACGATACTTTTTTGTATTCAATTTTTTTAAATCTTTTATTTTTTTATTGTCGATAGAAGTATAAAGCATAAAATCACCAAATTCATTGTAACACATTTTTAAAATTAAAGTCTACAATTAGAAAGAAAAAAAGAACAAAGTTGTTCTAACATATTTTTCGCACTACCGATAAAACTTTCTCTTTATTCTCTTTTGCTTCTGCCAATTCATCTGATGTTACCCGAAGTCCCAATAAAAGTCGTTCTTCTAAACTTAAACTTTTAGAAAATTCATTGATTCTGAGACAATCTTCGTACTGCTTAAATTTTGATAAATAAAAGTCTGTTGGTCCTAATAGCTGATCATATCCCCCAAGTAAAGTTGCTAGAAGTTCTTCACTGAACATATTCCAAATATTTGAGAGCACTTCTTTTTTTGAATCTTGCTCAATTAAAGAAAGCACCAAACTATCTCCACAAATATCTGCAACCCTTTCTTTTGGATTATAACTCCAATATTTCTGATATATTTTATCTATTCTTTTGATCCTTCTTTTATAAATAAGATTCAAGATAAAAAATAATAGAGCTGGATACATGATGACTTGATCAAAAAATTCGTCTGCCTTATCCTGATTGTATTCACAAGCGTTCCAAATAACAGTTCGAACATCACCTCTTTTTTGTTGTCTCACTTTTCTTTGATTAGCATGTTCTATCTCATGGCCTACCCAAGAAACAACTTTGTAATAGGGATAATAGTCTTTTTCTAATGCAAAATTTGCGCATCTATTTGGCAAATCATAAGTATAAACTTTCAAAGCATTTGTTCTATCATATGCTGCAATCCCACTAGTCCGATACTTATGAAACTCAATATCACTGACATATTCATGTAAGCCTTTTCCTGATACTAACAGTTCTACTAAAGTTGCAATAAAATGATTGTCTACTTGTTTTCTGCTTTTAATATTATCATGAATTAATTTGGCAATTGAATCTACCATTTGTTCTTCTTTAATTATACCTGATTCTTGATTGATAATATACTGTGAAAATGGTTTTTTTAATCGGAAATATGCCATATTAATTTCATGCTTTTGATCACTTGCTGCACAATATTCTGGACTCAAAAATTCAAATTCGTCAAGATTATATTGTGCAATTAAAGATTGGTAAATTTTTTCTACTTGTTCTTCTACAAAGCCCGATTTTATTCCAAAACGAGTTAATGCCTTTCTATCAAATGAATCCATAAATCCCCCTTTTTATAGCAATGTAACTAGCTATCAAATTCCTATTTCTTCTACGAATTTTGTTCGTCCTTATCATGAACTATTTAAATCCATTTCCCAAACTTGTTCTTTCTAAGGAATGATATAATAAGCTTTTTGTTTTTCTTCTAAATTTTTACTATCTTGTGCTTCTGTAACCCATCTAAGATAATCATTCATTTCTACATAAAGTCCTATTAAATAACGTTTTTCTTCTTCTGTAAAGGCACCTGATAATTGTCCATTTTCAAAATCATAGTCCTTATATTCTCCTACTTCTGACATCCGAAAATCATATTGGCTGGTCGCTAAGAATTTGAAAAAGACTTGTTTTATTTCTTCTCTGGCTACTAAATAGTTTTCTGTATCAATGCTTTCTAGATTATGATTGATACAAACAATCTTTCTTTGTATTTCCACTCTTTTTTCAAATAAACTTAATAAATAATAGTAGTCTTCTAATGTCATATCTTTTCGCTCTGTATTTTGAGCATTAATAAGTGTCCAAATAAAATTTCGATATAGTTGTAAATCAGCATAGTTTTCCAATATCTGAATTCTTGTTTGAATTACTTCTTCTAGACTATCTGGATAATCTTCTAAAGCGTCCCAATAAAAGTCGACCAAATTCATTGGGCTATTAATAATATTGTAACACTCCAACATTTCTAATTGCAAATAAAGCCATTCTGTTTCTTGTTGATTTGCTTCATCTAATATTGGAAATTGTTGAATAAAAGCAATTGGATTATGAAGTAAATTGGCTCTACTCAAGTTTCCTCTTTTAAAATTTGGCTGAAGAAATAAAGAAAGTTCTAAATTATCAATTGTAAATTGTTTATCAAAATAAACCATTGGGTCTATTCCTAATACTTTACAAGAGTAACCTTCTGCCAAACCTTCTTCTATAAAGCAATAATTAAATGGCAAATAAGTTATCCGTTTTTGGTTTTCGATTCCATGTTCTTTTAAAAATTCTTCATCATATTTTAACCAACTATCCAAGCTGATTCCTGCTGCCCAAAGCTCTCCCAATTCGTTTTCTTCATCTGGACAAGAAATGCTGATTAAATGATAAAATTCATGAAAGTTGATTTGTTTAAATTGTGCGAAATTTGGGTAGTTTCCAAACCATAATGGATATATCATTTGGTCTCTTCCTGTTTGTGCATAAGCACCAAAGTTAAAGAATGTAGACTGTTCATATCCAACTATATAATGTTCTAAAACACAAGCAAGTCTTCTCATATCAATATTTTTAATATCTTCTCTAACAATTAGTACAAAGGCATGAAGCTCTGTCACCCAATTGTGTAAATCTTCATCTGATAATGCTTCTATCATAAACATTTTATGGAATTCTTTCGTTTCCTCATCTAAAGCATTATCAATTTGTTCTTGACGCTCTTGTTGTTTTTGCTCCAAATTAGTTTTTAAAACTGTAAATAGATTATCCCAGTCAATATCATCCTCTTCTTCTAAATATAAGGAACAATTCATATGTGTTTCTACATAGTCAGTTACCATGTCAGATAAAAAAGCTGTTTGAGCAAGATTTCTAACATTCATTCTGTTAATAACCGCTTGTTCTTCTTCGCTTAACAAATTTTTCATATAAATTTTAGAAGTCTTGGTTAAGTCGAATTCAAAAGTACTATTTGGAGATGTTTCGATTCCTCGTTCTTCATTGGTTAGAATGATATCATCCCATGTAACTTCTTTCTCTACTACTTTTCCAAAGAATATTCCACTTTCATCAATTGCGTCATAAAAGCTAAGACTGTCCTCTACTTCATCGCCTTCTTCTATTTCTGCTATTTCTGATTCGTCTATTATAACTTCTTCTATAACAATAGGTTCTTCTGCTATATTTTCTTGTACTTCATTTTGTGGGCTTCCACATCCAGTTAAGCATAATACACAAGCAAATGGCAACACTCTTCTTATTACTAGATTTTTAATTTTTCTCCTCATTAGTCAACCCCTCAAAGTAAGGTATATTTTATATAGATTTTAATAGATTGTCAAATTTGTAATTATTTTTCATTTATGGTATGATAACTCCACTAATGAGGGGGATTTTATATGGATGAAACAACTTTAGCCGAAATTATGAATGCTGCCTTGAATGGAGAATCTTATTTCTGTGAAGCTGCATCTTTTGGTTATTCCATCAAACATATTGATTTATTTAATAAATTAGCAAAGAAAAACTTTGATCAACTTAGTAAAGAAGCAATGAAAACAAGAGTAGAGCTTCCTTATTCTAGAGATTTTGTCAAAGTAGATTTTGAAACCAACAAAAAAGAAGCAGTTGCTTTTACAGAATCTATTTTAGGTGAAAATACTGGAGCTGCCCTTCTTACATTACCAATTGAAAAACAAGCAATGGGACTTTTTGATGGTGCAACACTTTTCAATTATGATGGGAATGCAAGAACAATTACTCCATCAAAAATTGTTCTTTTTAGAACTGATTTATCTTATAATGCCTTATCGTTAGTGCATGAAAATACACATATCCTATTTAATAATCCAGCTCCTTCTAAAGGATTTCATATCCATTATAATGAGTTGCTTCCAATTTTGATGGAATTAATGGCTGCTAGTCGTTTTGAAAAAACATTGAATGATCCAAACTTATTGAAGCTTTATTTGGATATTCGAATCAGGACTTTGCGTAGTCATTTAGAGGAATATTATAAAGGTCTTGCCTTAAGACAAGCAGGTACTAAAGATTTAGTTCCTTTTGAGTATGCGATTCATGTTAGTTATTCTTATATTATTGCTACGTTTTATGCCATTCGCTTATTTGAACTTTATAAAGAAGATCCTGTAAGGATGGAAAAATGGGTAAAAAGCGCGATTACCCATCAAGAAACAGTAGAAAATTTATTAGATGAAGCACATGTCTCTTTAACTGATAAAGATACTATCAAAGCAAATGAAAAAGTATTAAAAATGTACCAAAATAGTATGAATTTCATACTATTTTCTATTACCTCGAGAAATATTTAAAACAACTCCCATACTACATAATGTAATTAACAAACTAGATCCCCCATAAGAAAGAAAAGGAAGTGTTACTCCTGTTACAGGTATTAATCCAACTACTACACACAAATTTAAAATTGCTTGAAATGATAACTGAAAAATAATTCCAAAAGCCAAATATTTTCCAAACAAATCAGAAGATTCATGAGAAATTTTAAACCCACTCACAATAATACATAAGAATAAAGATGCCACAATCAAAACCCCTAAAAATCCAAATTCTTCACTAATAATTGAAAAAATAAAATCAGTCTGTGGTTCTGGTAAATAAAAATGTTTTTGAATAGAATTTCCAAATCCTAATCCAAATAATCCACCTGGACCTATTGCATATAAAGATTGAATAATTTGAAATCCACTACCCAAAGGATCTTTCCATGGATCAAGAAATGACAAAATCCTAGCTAGTCTATATGGAGCAATTGCAATTAAACATACAATTCCTACTACCCCAACAATTCCGATTTTGAAAAAAAATTTAAAATTAACTCCACCTACAAATAAAATTCCAATAATCGTCATTACAATAATGGTTCCTGTTCCAAAATCTGGTTGTAACATAATAAGAGCAAAGATAGATAATGTAAGACCTAATATTGGTAATACTCCTCTTTTTACACTTTTCATATCTTTTTCATTTTTGCACAAATATTTAGAAGTAAAAATAATTAATCCAAGTTTGGTAAACTCACTTGGTTGTATTCCAAATGAGCCAATTCCAAACCAACTTCTACTACCATTTCTAACAGTCCCAATTCCAGGAATTAAAACCAAAATTAACAATAAAATACAGAGTCCTAAAATTTTATTTGCATGTTTATGATAAAGATGAAAATCAATTTTGCTAATAAAGATCATTAAAATAACGCCAATCAAGAAAAATAAGCCTTGATTTTTAACGAACTTAAAGGGATCCTGAAATTTATATTCTGCCCAGATATAAGAAGCAGAATAAATCATAATTAATCCAAATATGGAAATGGCTAACACACTTAAAAATAATAACAAATTAAATTTTTTTTCTTTCACTATAACCACACTCCAAAAGCAAGTGCTACCATGGCTCCAATTAGACCAATAATCCAAAATAATTTTACGATATCTCTTTCATTCCAACCCAATTTTTCAAAAGTGTGATGAATTGGTGTCATAGGAAATATACGCTTGTGTGTCAATTTATAATATCCTCGCTGGATCAAACAAGAAATGGTTTCTACTACAAACACGATTCCAATAATAATCAATAATAATTCATGTCGTGTTAAAATTGCCAAAGCTCCCAATGTGGCGCCTAATGCCAAAGAACCAGTATCTCCCATAAATACTTTTGCAGGACTTACATTAAAAATCAAAAATCCTAATAAAGACCCAACTAAAACAAAGGAAAAGATTGCCAAAGCATCATATCCCTCTAACCATCCCGTATTCCATGCAATTAGGCCAAACGCTAAAAATGCAATGACAGATAATCCTCCAGCCAAACCATCTAATCCATCTGTTAAATTTACAGCATTGCTACTAGCTACTAATATAAATAGAATAAATAAACCATAAAGCCATCCAATGTTTATTTTAATATGAAGTGTATGTATCCAAAGTAATGGTTCATTTCCACCTTTCATAAAAAGATAGAAGAAAATAATTGCAATAATTAATTGTAAAATCATTTTCGCTTTTTCTGTTAAGCCTTTATTATTATGCTTTACAATAATTAAATAATCATCTATAAATCCGATCATAGCATATCCAATAAATGTAAATAGAACAATTAATAAACTATATGAAAAATTGATTTTATGTAACAAGTAAAGCAATAAAATAGTAAGAATAGTTGGTAAAAGAAAGATAAAGCCACCCATTGTTGGAGTTCCACTTTTTTTAGAGTGTGTTTCTCTTAAATAGATACTAAGAGATTGTCCTGCTTTTAAATTTTTCAAAATAGGAATTAAGAAAATTCCACAAAATACAGCCAATAAAAATCCAATCATCATTGCAAAAACAGATTTTGTTAATATAAGCATAGATACCTCCTATTCTGTCAACATCAAACGAATTGTTTCTCCCTCATAAATTTTTTCTCCTGCTTTTGGAGATTGATAAGATATTATTTCTCCAGTACCAGAAAATTCAACTTTAAAACTTCCTAACTTTGTCATAGCTTCTTTTACAGATAAGCCTGTTACATTTGGAACTTCTACATATTTTTTTTCACCATATTTATATTCTTTTTCACTTGCGCCTTCTCTTTTTTTAATCCCCAAAGCATTAATAGCATCCAATAATACATTTCTAGCAATAGGTGCTGCTACAGTTCCTCCATATTGTGTAACTCCTTTGGCGTTATCTATAGCAATATAAACAACAATCTCTGGATCATCAGCGGGAAGAAATCCCATAAAAGAAACAATATAATTGCCAACCATATATCTGCCATCTTTTACTTTTTGAGCTGTCCCAGTTTTTCCACCCACTCGGTATCCCTCTATAAATGCATTCCCGCCTGTTCCATTACTAACAACACTTTCTAATGCCATTCTCACTTTTTCACTTGTATCTTCACTAATTACTTTTCGAACAACTGTAGGCGTAGTCTCTTTAATGATCGTATTCGTTTCTGGTTCATTCAAACTTTTTACAATATATGGCTTTAATAAAGTCCCTCCATTAATCGCAGCGGAAACAGCAGTAATTTGTTGAATTGGAGTTACTGAAACGCCTTGACCAAATGCAGTAGTTGCCAGCTCCACGGGTCCTACTTTATCTAAATTAAATAAAATTCCACTTCCTTCTCCATTTAAATCTACACCTGTTTTTTGCCCAAACCCAAACTTTTTAATATAGTCAAATAATTTATCTTTGCCAATTCTCTGACCTAGGATGACAAATCCAGGATTGCAAGAATTTTCTACAACCTCTAAAAAGCTTTGGGTCCCATGTCCTCCATGTTTCCAACATTTAATACGAGCATTTTCTACTTTAATACTTCCTGTATCTGTAAACTTTTCCTTCTCTAAATCTACTAAATTTTCTTCTAAAGCGGTTGCTAATGTGATAATTTTAAATGTACTTCCAGGCTCATAAGTTGCCCAAATTGGTAAATTTCTATTAATTTCTTCTATTGTATAATCAGAATAATTACTGGGTGAAAAATTAGGTCTTGAAGAAATTGCTAAAATTTCTCCTGTTTTTGGATCCATAGCAATTCCCAAAGCTTGATCAGGATTATATTTAGATACTGCATTATCTAGTTCTCTTTCCAATGAAGCTTGTATTTCATAATTGATAGTAAGTGTCATATTAATGCCATCTTGAGGTTTTTCATACACTTCGTTTAATTGTAGTCTAGCTCCTTTCGCATCACTAAAATATTTGATTGCTCCGTAACTTCCAGTTAAATATTTATCATACATGAGTTCCAATCCAGATAATCCTTGATTATCAATTCCAACAAATCCCAATGTATGTGATAATACAGTATCATAAGGATATTCTCTTTTTGATTCTTTTACCAAATAAACGCCTGGAAGCTTTAAGTCATTAATTTTATCAGCAATTTCATAGGAAAGCCTTCTTCCTTCTGGATGCACTCTCTCGATAGATGTTTTTTTACTTACATGCTTCATCATTTCTTCTTTAGATACATTTAAAATGTTTGCTAATAATTCTGCTGTTTTATCTTTATCTTTTATTTGGTTTGGAATTAAGACAAGAGAAGTAGTTGTAATGTTATCTGCCAGTACTACTCCATTTCGATCAAATATTTTTCCTCGATTCGCTTCAATTGGTAAATTTCTACTCCATAAACTAGATGCATATTTGTTTAGCTTTTTATATTGAAAAACTTGAATATAGAAAACTTTTCCAATAATAAGAATAAATAATAAAAAAATAAATAATAATACGATTTTCATCCTAGTGTGAATAGCTTTAAAGAACATAGGTTTCACCTCTAGTAAAGAATATGTGCTAGTCCACGAAAAAAGAAGAAATTTTTTTCTTCTTTAGATTTTTGTTTTCATCATAATTTTAAACACTTGTTTGATATGTTCTTTTTTGTCATGATTCATGTCAACAAAATTGAGATGCATTTGATATCCACTATCTAAACTAAGCAGTATTTCAACTTTTCCAGGTTTAAAATTAATTGCACTAGTAGAAATTGACATATATGGAATAACATGTATTTTCTTATAATATACTGCCATCGTATCACGATCAAACAATACCATTTTTTTATTTGTAAAAACCATATAATCTTTTGAATTTTTATATGCAAGTAAAATTTTTTCTTCTTCATCGACATATTCTTTTGCATATTCTGGTAATTCTGCAATATTCAATATTTCCTCTTTAAAATCAAAATATTTTGATAATTCTTTAAATTTTATATATGCCATACTAACACCTTCTTACGTTTTTCATTATAGCATACCGCCTAAAAAAAAGAAAGATTATTTCAAATCAAATAATCATTCCCCTATCATTTACAAATTTCTAAAACTTCATATTTCTCGTTACTATATCATATTTTTTTCAAAGAAACATCATCACTTTTTAGTCTTTTAATATCTTCTTTTAAAGGTTCTTGTCCATTCACAATACGATTAATACAAGTATATAATAAGCGCAAACGAATTTTATCCTCCGCTTTCATATCTACAAATTTTAATTTTACTGGAAAACCACAATCTAAAGAAAAATTTAATTCTGCACTTTTTTCACCAAAGACAATATCTAATACAGATACAGACTTAAAAGGAATTGTATAAATTCGTTTTGATCTATTCAATGTATTTATATTATCAAATAATACAATTTTCTTATCAGTAAATACTCCATGATCACGACTTGTCTTATATGCAACTAAAATATTTTCATCCTCTGGAACATAATGTTTAATATAACCAGGCAAGTCATCATCATTTAATACCTTCGAAAAATTAAAAGCTCTTGTCACTTCCTTATACTTCATATAAGCCATTTACATCACCAGCTACATTATAACATAATTTTTATATAATTGATGACTTTTCGTTTTAAAATCTGATAAAAAGTGAATCTCAAAAATTTATTTTTCTGGTTTTTCTCCATTTAAATTGATATCTACCGCATGTTTTGGATGTCTTTTTTCTTCTGGAAGTGGATCATACCATTTTTTTCCATCCCATTTTTTTAAACAATTTGGTCCATACCAAGCAGTTACTACATTTTTAACATTATGATAAGAATAATATTTTCTGCCTTCAAAATCATACAGTGTAAATGGATAAACATCTTCTTTTTGAAATTTTGGTTCCTTTAAAAATTTTTCCCATGGAATTGCAATTGTCTGTGAAGCCAAATTACTATTTTGATTTTTTCTAGCATATTTTTCAGATATTTTAAGAACCCACTTTTTTAACAATACTGGATTCATATGAAGATTGTCTAACAAAACCATAATAGGCATCAAAGCTCTAATTTTTAACCGGTTCCATTCATCAATCCATTTGTTATCTGAAACACTATCATAAATGACAACATCAACAAATATCCCATCTCCTGACCGACACCGATTTTTAAGTAGTGTATTTACTTCCTCAATATAAGTTCCTCTTTTTCTGATTTTCATAGAAGGAATTAAAACATTATATTTCTTATCATTTTCAAAGCATTGAAAATAAAACTTTTTGTCTAAATCTTTTTCTAAGGCTGTTATAAAGCGATTCCAATCTTTTCTTTCAATACACATATCAATATCGTCATCCCAAGGAATAAAGCCTTGATAATTACAAATGCCAAGTGCCGATCCTGCAATTAAAGCATATGGTATATCATTTTTTACGCAAACTCGATGTATTTCATCCATAATCTCTAATATTGCTAATTGTAAATCTCGAACAGTAATCTCACTGCCATCTTTCGTTGTCTTTAAAACCCATTTTTCTTTCATTTACACTCCTCTTTTCCAAGAAACGCCATCTAATTCAATCACAATAGTCTCTAATGTTTCTGCATATTCTATTTTTAATGCTTCTAATAAATTTCTAGTTTGTATATCCATTTGATCTGATGTCACAATCACCACTTCTGGATTTAATTTTTTTAACAATTCTTCTATATTTGAAATAAATCTTCCATGATAAGGAAGTTTAACAATATGGAATTTTTGAATATCTTGATTCAATAATTCCTCTATCCGTTTCTTCTTTATATCAGCCCCGAGAAAAATTTTTATCTTTCCTACTGTAACATAAGTAAGCAAAGAAGAATTATTTGAACTATCATATTCTTTCAAAGCTGGTTTTATGGAAACTTTCAAATCACCTAATACAATATCTTTAGATTTTTTTAAAGCTATATATTTTATGTTATTTTCGCTTACATAATCCAGTAATTCTGCTTCTAACTCTGAATGCTTCAAATAATTGCTTGCATAAACTTTTTTCACTTTCCATTTCTTCATAATAGTTTGTGCATTTCCAATATGATCTTTATCTGGATGAGTCAAAATCATTAAGTCAATTGATTTAATATTCTTTTCTAAATAATCTATCACAACCTCAGAACAAGTGTCTTCTCCTGTATCAATTAGTACTGTATATTCCTTATCTTGGATTAGTGTTATATCTGCTTCTCCACAAGCAATAAAAGATATTTTTACTGGGTCTGATAATTGTTTATTTTTATTACACCCACTCCAGAAAATACAGAAAAAAAGAAACATAAAGACATTTATTTTTAAATATTTCATGTCATCATCCTCATTATAAGTGTAATATGAAACAAAGAAATTGTCAATTATTATGCAAAACTAAAAACATATCTATTTCAGATATGCTTCTATTTAGATAAACTTATCTTTATAGAAAAGATTTCTACTCTTTTATGACTCATCATCGTTTTTTACATCTGTTGAAAAATTATATTTGTCGACCAAAGTAAGAGAGATATCCATTCCTTTGGCGACTATTGTTCCAGCCTCCAAGCTTTGTGTATCTACATACCCATATCCAGTTGATGTGACATTAAAACCAAGTAAATTTAAATAATTCATTGCATCAATTCGACTCCAACCTTTCAAGTTTTCTAAAGTAATATTACTATCATTCGTAATTAAAAATACTCTATCTCCATTTATAATCGTTGTTCCAGCGTTTGGAAACGCTGATATAATTTTTTCTCCTGTTCCAATTGTTACAACTTTTATTCCTTTTGATAATAATTCGTTTTTTACATCAACTGTAAAATGATTTATAACAGATCCCATTTGATACTTTTCTGCATTAGAAACATTTTCTTCATCTGAAAACATATTACGATATTTTGCAATGCTTTTCATTACAGATCGAGTTGCTTGTGCTATTGCAGTATTTTGGCCAAGTGATGGACGTTTCACTGCACCATAAACAATAATTTCAGGATTTTCTTTTGGATACATTCCAGCAAATGAAAATACATAATCATTACTTCCTTTTAAATATCCACCATTTTTTGAATCATAAATCTGAGCTGTCCCTGTTTTTCCGATAATTTCAAATCCTTCTATATCATATAATATCCCACTAGTAGATCCTTGTTCGCGATTATGAACAGCATTATACATAAGATTTTTCATTTTATCTACTGTATCTTTGCTTATAATTTGTTCACTTTCTTCTATTTTTCTTTCATATACGATATCTCCAGTGTTTGGATCTACAATCTTACTAACAATATGAGGAGTTAACATTTTTCCATTATTAGAAATAAGAGTAAGTCCTTGTAATTGTTGAATTGCAGTTGTTGTAATTCCTTGTCCATAAGAAGCCGCTGCTACTTCCACTGGATATGTAAATTTAATACTTCCTGATAATTCTCTTGGAAGTTCAATTCCAGTTACATTTCCAAAACCATATTTTTCTAAACAATCTCTCAATTCATTCTTTGTTATAAATTGATTAACTACATTTACAGCTCCTACATTACTAGAATATTCATATCCTTTATCAAAAGTAATTGTTCCCCAACCTTTACCTCCATTCCAGTCTTGGATAATATCTTCTCCAATTTGATAAAAACCAGATTGATAAGTAGAGTCTCCTTTATAAGTTCCCTTTTCCATCGCACACATATATGTATAAGTCTTCATTGTTGATCCAGGCTCATAAAGATAAGATGTAAGTGGGTTTTCGTAATTGACAATATTTCTTATATTAGGATCAAAAGATGGTGTTGAAGCAGTCGCTAAAATATCACCAGTTTTTGCATCCATGACAGTTAGCATCATCCACTCAGGCGTATAAATTGCCGCTTCTTCTTTTAAAGCTCCTTCTACAAAACGTTGAATCGCTGAATCAATAGTTAGATAGATATCATTTCCATCAACTGCATCAATTCTCTCTTCTTTTGTATCTGGAATTTTATATCCATATTTGTCACGTTGGTAAATTAGCTTCCCATCTGTTCCTTTTAATAATTCATCAAATTTTAATTCTATTCCAAGCTCTCCAACTATTTTTTCAGAATTACGATATTTATAATTTGGATTTTCCTTCAATTTTTCTTTTAACTCTTCCTCTGTTAATTCATTGTTACTATCATAATCCAATTTTATTGGATAAGATTTTGCATACCCAATAATATAAGATGCAAAATCGCCATTTGGATAATAACGCTTGGTATTTTCAATAAAATCAATACCATCTAGCCCTAAATTTTCTACTTCTTCTTTTTTTAATTCACTAATACCTCTTCCACCTGGGCCTAATTCAACTTGATATGCCCCCTCCATATTTAATAAACGTAATAGAGTATCTTTTTCCATTGATAAAACCGGCGCTAATGCCTCTGCTGTTTTTTCTTTATCTATTACATGCTTTGGATATTTAAGATCAGTTGTTCTTGCTTCATCTAAATAGGCAATAACAGTATATGAAGTTACATTTAAGGCTAATGTGTTCCCTTCACTATCAAGAATTGTTCCTCGTTTAGCCGACAGAATTGTTCTTGCGGTATCTCTATTTCTAGCAAATTGATCCATATTTCTTCCATACACGTTAGGAAACAAAGATAAATAACCATATTGAATATAAAGAAGTAGAATGCAAAAAAGAAAGAGATAAAACAACCTCTTTGGATAATTCCAAGTTTGCTTTTTATGTTCTTTCTTTTCTTTCACAGGCACACCTCTACTCATTTATGATAACAATACTATCATTATTATAAGCCAGTCCCATTTCTTTTACAACCTCTTTTACTTTATCAAATGATGTTAATTCACTAATTTGCATAGAAAAACTTTCATTTTTCTTTTCCTGTTCCACTATTTCAGCACGTATATTTTCAATATTCATATTTAAATTACCCACATTTGCACTGCAAAAGACCTGAAGAACAAACGTCATCACGGTTGCGATTACTGCACTTAAATATACCAAACGTTCTCCTTTGGTAAAACGTATTGTTCTTACCTTTCTTTTTGCCATTTTATCACCTTTTTATTCTTTCAATAATTCTTAACTTCGCACTCCTTGCACGATTATTTTCTAATAATTCTACTTCTGTTGGTTCTATTACCCCAAACATTTTAAATTTTGCCTCCAGTTCTTCTGGAATAATTGGAAGCCCTTTTAGTTCATTTGGGACAGTACTTGCTTCCTTAAATATTTTTTTTACAATTTTATCTTCTAATGAATGAAATGTAATAACGCATATTCTGCCACCTACATCAATCAGGTCTAATGCATCATTAATTGCCCTTTTTAAAACATTCAATTCATCATTGACTTCTATTCGTATTGCTTGAAAAACCTTTCTTGCTGGATGTTTTTCTCTTCGATATCTTTCTGGAACACTATTTTTGATAATTTCTACTAATTCTAAAGTTGTTTCAATTGGTCTATTTTTAATAATTGCTGATGCTATACTAGCACTATATTTTTCCTCTCCATACATATAAAAAATATGTACTAAGTGTTCATAACAATAGTTATTAACAACTTCATAAGCTGAAAGTTCTTGATTTGGATTCATTCTCATATCTAGTTTTGCTTCTTTATGAAAACTGAACCCCCTCTCTGCTTCATCTAATTGTGGACTTGAAACTCCTAAATCAAATAAAATTCCATTCACTGAAGTTACCCCATGTCTTGTTAACTCTTCTTTCAAATAAGCAAAGTTACTTTCAATAATTTCATAGTTAGAAGCTATTTCTGATAACTTTCTTTTACTTGCTTCTATTGCCATTGGATCCTGATCAAAAGCATATAATTTTCCCTTTTTTATTCTTTTTAATATTTCACTACTGTGTCCTGCAAAACCAAGTGTACAGTCAACAACAATACTATCTTCTTTTAATGATAGATTATAAATACATTCATCTAATAATACACTTTTATGCATAAACCCTCCTTAAGGTTCTAATTCATATTAGGGGCAAACAAGTTATCTGCAATATCTGAAAATTCTCTTTCATTTGTATCCATAAAGTCTTCCCAATTGTTTTCACACCAAACTTCTAAATGATCATTAACTCCTATGATGACACATTCTTTTTCTAATTCTGCATATCTCATAAGTGGAGATGATATTGAGATTCTGCCTTGTTTATCAAAGGAACATTCTGTAGCGCCTGCTAAAAAGAACCTCATAAAGTTTCTAGCATCCCTTGTATTTGGCAATTCTTTATATTTTTCAATGATGCAATCCCATTCTTCTTTTGGATAAATAAATAAACAGCCATCCAAACCACGCGTCAAAACAAATAGGTCTCCCATTTCTTCTCTTAGCTTAGAAGGAATGATTAATCTGTTTTTTTCATCAAGGTTATGATGATATTCACCCATTAGCATTGGATCACCCCACTTTTTTCCACAGCTACCCACTCTGTACCACTATTTTACCTTAGCACTACTTTTTTGTAAATAGTTTTCCACAGTTTTAATAGAAAAAAGGCGATAAAAAAAGACACTTTACAATATAAAGTGTCAAGTATTTATTTTTTTCCACAAAATTAGAGACTTATATTAAATGGATTTGTATTACTTCCTGAGCCTGATTCCACTCTTACATCCGCTTTTAAATATACCACTGGACGTACTCCAAAAAGATTGTTTGCTCCTCCCCATCCAGTATTCCCATTTGTATGTATAAGCCACACAAGGTCTGAATAGTCACTAAGAGAAATAATTGTCCACTGATGTAGAGAATTGCTGTATGTCCAGTTATTATCTTTACAATGTGTTGTATTATACAAATCTGTAGCATCTGTGCAGTTACCATTTGTACTTGCATATCCATAATCGGCTGGTGTCATTAATCCTACTTTTCCTGTCCATGTACGATTATTTCTTGCTGCATAAAAATTACTTCTTGTATTTACTCCTTCTGAATAGGACATTCCTCCTATTCCCCAATTATGATTCTGATCTACCATATTTTGATATATACTATCAATAGTATCCCAATATGTTGTATTTAATTCTGTTTGTAATGAAGCTGTGCTCCAATCATTTTTGTTGCTTGTATCCCACGCTATTCCTGTATTATAAAAATCATTTTTCATAATTTTTACTTGTCCACCAAATACGCCTATAATTCTCCATAACTCATTATTAAAACGGATATAATTATTAGGACTTTCTCCTACATATCTTTTATTTCCTTCTGAATCACTTGTTGCAATATTAGCAGCAGTATTTATTTTTTCTACCAATGTTGGTTTCTCTACTGGTCTTTGATCTTCACATGATGCTTCTGTGTAAATATATTTATATTGATTATAAGAAGGATCATAACTGATTACAATACAACCTGTCATAAGACTTTCATCTCTTGGATCCTTTAATTCCTTTTGTGAAACATACCCACCTAATACTAAATCATTTAGTTCTAGATAATAAGAACCACTATCAGGTAATTGTGCTGTATGTTCTACTCCCCATTTCCTAGCGTTTTCTTCAATAAGCGCCACTTGTTCATTATATAATTTTTGCTTAGAATTTTTAATTGATTTACTTACATTAGGAAAGATAATAAGAGCAATAAGCCCCAAAATAACAATAACTCCTAAAACTTCTGTTAATGTAAATCCTCTTTTTTTCATATAAGACCTCTCCTATCTTTCTTATATTATAGTATAAATTTAAAATTCCAGCAATATAATTTTAACAGGTAGACAAATTTTAGACAAAAAAAGAAAAGAGGAAAACCTCTTTTTAAAAGAAACATGAACCTAGTATAATTGCAAGTAAAATATAAAGTACAATAATAATTACAAATCCATTTGAACCATTATTGCAGCAAGTAGTTGAGCTAACATTGCCACAAGAATTGTTACATGCCATATATTACACCTCCTTTAATTAAATATAAGCTCCAAGTATGATAATTAAAAGTATGAATAAAACTAAAACGATAGCAGCTCCGCTTACTCCTGTATTATTACACATACGTCTCTCCTCCTTTTTTTTATCTTTCACATTATTTTATGGAAAAATGAAAGTTGTGTGATTACTTTCTAGAAATTATTGTTTTTTTTCTTTTTTTTTGATATGATTATTAATGTGTAATGGGTCTAATAACCATTAATTTTGGAGGGAGAACAAACATGAAAAAGAAATTATTAGTTGTTGGTTTATGTGCAGTTATGCTCACACTATCTGGATGTGGAAAAGCGCCAAAACTTAAAAGTGGCGAGGAAGTAGCCGCTAGTGTAGATGGAAAAAAGTTTACAGCTGACGAACTATATAAAGAAATGAAACAATATTATGGAACCGCGATCTTAGTTGATTTAATTGACAATTATATTATTGAAAAAGAAGTCAAAGATAGCAAAGAAGCCGAAACTTATGCAGACAGTCAAGTAAAAACATTAAAAGCACAATATGAAGCAAGTGGAATGAGCTTTGAAGATGCATTAATTAATGCTGGATTTGAAAATGAAAAAGCTTATAAAGAATATGTTGCTTTAGAGTATAAAAAAAGTACAATTGCTGATGATTTTATTGCAAACGAATTAACAGAAGAAGAAATTAAAAAATATTATGATGATGAAATCTTTGGAGAAATTACAGCAAAGCATATCTTAATTTCTCCAGAAGTGGCTGATAATGCCACTGATGAAGAAAAAACTGCTGCAGAAAAGAAAGCAAAAGAAGAAGCTGAAGCACTAATCAAAAAAATTCAAGCAGGTGAAGATTTTGATACCTTAGCAAAAGAAAATTCTGATGACAAAGGAACTGCTAGTGAAGGTGGGAAATTAACCTTTACAAAAGATAAAGTTGTTAGTGAATTTTGGACTGCAGCAAGTAGTTTAAAAGATGGAGATTATACTGCTGAGCCAGTAAAAAGTACTTATGGATATCATATTATTCTAAGAGTAAGTCAAAAGGAAAGACCAAAATTAGAAGATGTTAAAGAGGATGTCAAAGATGCATTAGTACTAGAAAAAATAAGTGCTGATTCAAATTTAAGAAATAAAGCTTGGGTTAAAATTCGTAAAAAATACAATTTAAAAATTGAAGATTCTGCTATTGAGAAAATTTACAAGAATACAATCAAAGATTTAGAAAAATAAAAAATACTAGATTAATTTCTAGTATTTTCAGACTGTTGACAAAGTGGTATATTCAAAAAGAATATGCTACTTTTTTTATC
>CANRVY010000012.1 GCA_947643405.1 uncultured Mycoplasmatota bacterium
CCATCACGATTGGTACTGTGATCAACACTATTACTCCTATTATTATTAGGACAGCTAGTAGTTCTATTAAGGTAAAGGCCTTATTTTCTAAGCCCCCCCCCCTGGTTGCAATGTGTTACTTTATCCATTTTCCATTACCTCTCTATTCTTCTTCATTCTATCAAACTATTTTTTTCTGTTTTTATTTTGTAACTATTTTGCTACAAATATTCACTTATAAAAAAAGTTTTTAACAAAGTAAATGATACAACAATAAAAATACAAGAATCTTAAATGACAAGTTTTTTTAATTTGAAATATATATGCAAAGAAAATAAAAAAGAATATAAACAAACTATATTCTTAAATAACTATTTAACAATCCATGCATTTGGAATTGGTCGTTCTCCTTTTGGACTAACTGCACATGGTTTACTAACAAGTTTTCCTTCTATATTTAAACTACTAGAAGCTCCACCATCTAAATTGGCTGCATTATAAGCTTTATACCTTAAAAATATCTTTGTAATTTCTCCAATATTTGTACCCATACTATAGCCAGGTTGTCTTCCATCAATTACCAAGAATAAAACGATTCCGTCTTTTCTTTGAGCAATTGCAGTACGTGAAGAAATTCCCCAGCCCCCATTACCTTTAATTTCTGCTGGTTTTCCATTGACAATCAAAAATGGACCAAATTCTACAGCATCTACCATTCCCTCTTTAATAGCTTCATTTGCTGTTGCATTCATAAGCATCAATACATGCTCCTGATTAAACCCAATCAATTTCGCTGGTGCATAAGGATTTCCTTCTATTACTTTTCTATCTTTAATAAAGATACCTGAAGCTCTTGCACCATTTCCTACTTCATTTGTATCATCAAAACCACTTGCATTAATTCCAACTTTTGCTTTATGTTGCTTTGCTATTTCTGCTAAATATTGACCCCAATTTCCATAATATCTAGAAGCGACAAGAGAAATTCTAGATGGATCATAAACTGCAACTAAATACCCTTTATATCCGTCTCCTTCTAAAGGAATCATTTTATAGAGATCTTCTGGATTTCTTTTTAATATTTGTTCTTCATAAATTGAATCATATTCCGTCATTCCATTTGAACTTCCAATTTGAATATCATCTACATTTGTATTTTCTTTGATATCTACAACATAATTAGAATTGATTACTTTTTCTATTATTTTTTCATTATAAATTGTACGAGCCAAATATTTATGACTTTTTGTTGTCATTGCTGTAGTAATTAATAAATCTCTAAAATAGGAAACAGGTCCATAAGCAAGAAATAGACAAAGGAAGGCGCCAAGATCAAGCAAAACACAAATAACGACGCCAATTAATAACCCTTTTTTCTTTTTTGTCTTCTTTGGTTTCTCTTTTAAAAGCTCAGTTGAAGCATTTTCTAACTTTTTTTGATTTACGTTCTTTTTTATTCCTTTACTTTTTCTGTCTTCTACTTTATTTTTTGATTTTGAAATTGCCTTTTTCTGCTCTAATGAAGTCTTATCAATTTTATTTTTTGATACTTTTTGCTTTACTGCTTGTTTCATTTAAACTCCGATTTCTAAAGGATCTACTTCTGTTCCACTTCCACCAGAAATACTTAAATTTATTTTTAAAACTACAGCAGGTCTAACTTTTAAATTCGCAGTCACCGCATTTGCAAATAATCTACCATCTTTTAACACTGTAAATACTGTTCCATCGTCTTCATTGGCAGGATTCATTAAAGCATAATCAGAAAAATCATTAATAAATAAATCTGATACTTGAAGTAGTCCTACTTCTGTTGTCACAATATCAGCTGATTTACCATGATAATGAAACTTTTCAATACTATTGTAATAATAATTTCTCCAGGGATATTCTACTAAATACTCTTTGTTTTCTAAAGAATCATAATAAGTTGAATTTAGATAATAACCAATATTATCGGTCGATTTAATACTATACAAATTTGAATCTTTTGAAAAAGATTTATTAATTTCTTCTTCTCCAACTTTTAAATATCCATTGAGGGCAATTTTAACTCCCAAGTCATTAATTTCTACGATTCTCCAAATTTGATTACTATAAGTAATATAACTTCCTATAAATTGATCTTTTAAAGCTGAACTTTTCACAACACTAATTTGATATGGACTATCTTTTGTTCCTGATCCTGCAATAATCTTTGTATCACCTTTTATTGCAATCACAGGTCTAATTCCATAACTATGATAACTTTCCCCTGATACAGATTCATTACTTACCAAACCATTCTGATTAATAAACCAAGTTTTATAATCCTCATTAGGACTAACCGTCCAGAATGTTTTTCCATTATTTAAATAACCTTTACTTCCTGATGCTTTTAAATAATCATAGACACTAATCATTGATATTTTTTTGGTTTCCTTTTTTGTACACTTTACATTGTTCGCTTCTAAAACTTCATCGGCACAGTAATTATGATCTACTAAAAATTCTGGATTTGATAATTGATTATAAAATATATTATTTAACCATTCTTCTCCATAAGTTCCTTTAAAAGAATCTGACTCATATCCTAAAACCATAGAAGTTAAAGCATCTTCACTAATCAAAATGATATTATTGTTTTCATCAACTTTAACAATTCTCCATAGTATTCCAGAATAAGATAGATAATTATCTTCTACTGCACCTTTATAGAAATACTCTTTATTATCTTTATATAACCCATTTCCAGATGAGACAACATGATTTAAATCAGTTATTGTTGTCCATAACAATCTTTCTTTTTCTGTCTTCGGATTCTCTAAACGATAATAATGTACTAAACGATACCCATAAATTCCACATAGCGTTGCAATAAACAAGATACTTACAACAATAAATATTTTGGCTATTAATCTTTTATTCATAACCTACCTCAATTCTTTTATATTTTCAATTTTACTATATGATTGAAAGTTATTTTTTTATCAAGCTTTTCCCAGACATTTCCTTAGGTATTTCGACATTCAATAATTCTAATAAAGTTGGCGCAATATCCCCTAATTTTCCATTTTGCAAACTTAAATTATCTCTTGTGACAATAAAAGGCACCAATGCAGTAGAATGACTTGTTACAATTCTATTTTCTTCATCTAACATTGTATCACAATTTCCATGATCTGCTGTTACAACTAATGTTCCATTTAATTTTTTTAGCACTTTTTCCAATCTTTCTAAGCAACGATCCAAAGTATTAATTGCTTTTACTGTGGCATCAAAATCTCCTGTATGGCCTACCATGTCACCATTTGCATAATTCAAAATAACAACATCATAATCATTCTTCTCTAACTCTAAAATCAATCTGTCAGTTATTTCTACTGCACTCATTTCTGGTTTCAAATCATAAGTTGCAACTTTAGGAGAAGGAATTAATATTCTTGTACAGCCTTTTAAATTCTTTTCTACTCCTCCATCAAAGAAATAAGTAACATGAGCATATTTTTCTGTTTCTGCAATTCTAAGTTGTTTCATTCCTATATCACTAATATATTCTCCAAACGTATTTTCTAATTTTTCTAACTCAAAAGCATGAGTTCCAATTACTTCTTCACTAACTGGCATCATAGTAGCCAACTTCAAATTAGAAATCAAATTTCTTTTAAATCCCTCAAAATCTGGATTGGTTAATGCACTAAATAATTCTCTCAGACGATCAGGACGATAATTAAATATAATACATCCATCATTTTCTTTTACCATTCCAGATTCATCAATAACAGATGGAATAATAAATTCATCATAAATCTCTTTCTGATAATTTGCCTCTATTGCTTTTAATGCAGTTTCATGATGCTCTCCAATTCCATTTACAATTACCTGATACGCTTTTTCTACTCGATCCCATCTATTATCACGATCCATTGCATAATACCTTCCAGATATAGTAGCAATTGTTCCAATTCCCAGTTCTTTTAGCTTTTGCTCTAATCTTTCTATATAAATAGAAGCTACATTCGGCAATGTATCTCTACCATCTGTAAAAATATGAAGATATAACTTTTCAATCTGTTCTTTTTTTATCATATCTAAAAGTCCCATTAAATGATCAATATGAGAATGAATGCCTCCATCACTTAAAAGCCCAAATAGATGAAGTGCTGAATGATTTTCTTTTACATGATTCATAACATCTAATAAAGTAGCATTTTGATAAATTGTTTTTTCTTCAATATGTTTATTAATTAATTCCAAAGGTTGATAAACTATTCTCCCAGCCCCAATATTCATATGCCCTACTTCACTATTTCCCATTTGTCCTTCTGGTAGCCCCACAAGTTTTCCACTTGCCTCTAATAAAGAATGTGGATAATAATTCCACAGAGCATCAAAAGTAGGAGTATTTGCTTTTAAAAAAGCATTTCCATGAACTTCTTTTCTCATACCAACACCATCTAATATACAAAGTACTAAAGGTTTCATAATAACCACATTCCTTTCCTCTATAAATTTGATATCTTCTTTTCTATTTTAACATATATCAAGAAAAAAATTAAGTCAAAATATGAAAAGAACAATTCTTTTAAAATTATTCTGATACATTTTAATATTATTGTTCGTATATTAATAAAGTCATCTATTGTAATAATTTCACCATATTCAGAAAGCATATCTTTATAATTTTTGATTTTTTCATTTTTTAGTGTATCATCTATAACAAATATTAATTCTTTATTTTCTTTCCAAATTTGGAACAATCTTTAAAATTGCATATTTCATTTCTACTTTTCCTAGCACTCTATTACTTCCTTACAGAAAGCTCCTACTATTTCATTACAACATGTCTTATACCCTTATTTCCAATAGAAAAAAGAATATATTTCAAAGTTTAACCTCTAATTTACAAAATTATAAGCTTCATTATAATTATCTATTATACAGGACCACTTAATTTTTTAGAAAAACAGACGAAATTGTCTGTTACAAGTTAAATACATTTCCAAAGTTTTCAAAATAAGATTGAATCTTTTGCTTTTCTTCTTCTGTCAAATCAGTAACAAGTTTGCTATCTTTTATTTCATCAAATATAGCTCCTTTTGTAGTCTCCAAATCCAAGTTGATATTCATAATATCTAGCGAAAATCCTCCTGCTTTTACTTGAAAGCTTAATTGAATATTCTCTTTTAGAGAATCACTTTTTTCTTCTTTCAAAGTATGAGTTGAAACAATTTCTAATGTAGTTCCTTCAACCTCAATGTTGAGATTATAAGTTGATGCTTTCCCTTCATTTGTACCTGTCAAAATCATCTCTAAATCATTTTCCGTAAATTGAAGTTTCATTTTAAAACCACTTTTTTCTTCTCGCATAATAATTCTAAATATAATTTCTCCAGATTCTCCAAACTCAATTACAGAATCTTCTCCTTTGGTAAGTCTTATAAAATCGTTTTCATTTATTTCTAAAGAAGTCCTTACGATTCTAGGAATTCCTTTTGCTACATTGACAGAATAACACATCTGATAAGATTCATCTGATTTTGTCACTTCATAATTTGCAAACTCAGGATATAAATTTACAAGGAAATCATAAACCCTTTTATCTGCTTTTAAATCTTTTATAATTTTTGTAGAAAGTTCATAGTCTGTTTTTTCATCAATTATAAAACTAATTTTAGTAGTACGAATCATCTTTCCATCTACTTCAATCTTTTCAGAACCTGTTTTTATATATGAAGATTTAATATTTTTTTTTAAACTCTTTTTTAATACAGCCAATGTATATTCTAAATCTCTAAAAAACATTTCAGTATCGATTCTTGATGTAACAACTTCTCCATTTTCTTCTAACTGTAAATAAGTATCAAATATTTCTTTTAATAAAACATATTGTTTTTCATTGTCAGTCATATAACCAATATCAAAAAACTTTTCATTTTCTAATATTCCAATCATATCTACCAAAGACTTATGATTTTTTTTGTCAATGCGAGTTTCTAATTGAAAAGATAATGAATTCAAATTTTTTAGAAAATTTGAAGTTTCTGTATCTTGTCCTCCTAAGCTAGAAAGCAAAAAATCTCCCATTTTCATGGCTGCTGTTCCTTTTGTTGTCTTCTCATCCCACATATATTGTTTAGAATAAGGCGATACCTTTCCTACCATGCCAAAACTATCAGCCCATGTATCCAATGACTTTATCAAAGCATATTTTGGATACAATTTAAAAAAAACAAAAACAAGTACCAAAAAGAAAATAGTAATAATAGCAATTGCTATAGGAATCCTATTCTTTTTCTTCCTTGCTTTTTCTAATCTCGTAATACTCTTGTTATCAAATGTCTCTACTTGTTCCAAAGGTTCTTCACGTACCATTTGATATGCAGCTTGTTCTACCTCATTTTGACATTCTGAATGCAATTCTTCCATATTATACACTTCCTTCTACTTTAGATTATACCAAAGTAGTAAGAATATGTATAGAATTTAACACCCAACTTTATGAAAATCTAAACGTAGCTTATCTGCAATTGTAACAATAAATTCTGAATTTGTTGGTTTTGCTTTATCAATATCCACACTATGACCAAAGATTTCTTCCATTAAAGACCAATTTCCTCTATTCCAACTAACTTCTATTGCATGACGAATTGCTCTTTCTACTCTTGACACAGTTGTATCAAATTTATCCGCTAATTCAGGATAAAGTTCCTTTGTAATCCCACCAATCGTTTCTGGTCGTTCAAAAATAATTCCAATTCCTTCTCTTATATATTGATATCCTTTAATATGGGATGGAATTCCTAATTCATGTAACATTTTTGTAATTGATATTTGTAAATTGTTATAATAGAAATCAATGTTTTTTGATTCTTCCTTTTTTCTATTAGATTCTAAAATTCTTTTTTCTAAATCAGGCAATTCAAATGGTTTTAATATAAAATAACTAACCCCATATTCTGATACTTCACGAATAACTTCACTAGCATTATAACTAGTTGCTACAATCACTTTTTTAAAAATTCCTCTTTTTTTCATTTCCTCTAATACATAAATTCCATCTTTTTTTGGCATAATTAAATCTAGTATAATTAAATCATAATGATCTTTCTCTTTATCAATTAGTTCAATTCCTTGTTCTCCATCATAAGCTTCATAATTAATACTGATCGTTTCATGATTCTTAAAATATTCTTTTACCATTTCTACTAAATTTAAATTATCATCTACCATTAAAACTTTTATTTTGTCCATCATTAATCTCCCTCTCTAGTACTACCTTTATTGCATTTTTATTATACATCTTACGTCCATTTTACTACAAGAGCGAAAAAGTTCTAGTTTTGTCGAAAAGAAGAAAAAGTTACTTTCTAAGAGCAACTTCTATAATTTTCAAAAACTTCTTAGCATCTGTTGATGCTCCACCAACTAAAAATCCTGATACATTTGGAATTGTATTTAAATCATTAATATTTTGTTCATTAACACTTCCGCCATACATCACTGGAATATCTTCATAATGAAAGTATTCTGATACAATTCCTTTAATATAAGAAATAGTATCTGTAATATCTTTATTCGTTGGAGTCACATTTGTTCCTATTGCCCAAACAGGTTCATAAGCAATTACGATATGATCAAAGTCCACTTCTTCTAAATTACGTAACGCATTTAAAATCTGACGTTTCAAAACTCTAGCTGTTTTAAGCAAATTTTTTTCTTCTGCAGTTTCTCCAATACATAAAATAACTTCCAACCCATATTTTAATGTAACTACCACTTTTTTATTAATATCCTGATCTGATTCTCTAAAATATCCCCTGCGTTCACTATGCCCTAATATTGCATATTTCACTCCTAATGATGCTGCTTGAGCAGCAGAAACTTCTCCTGTATAAGCTCCACTATCTCTAAAAAATATGTTTTGTATTCCTACTCGATAAGACTGTTTTAAAAAGTATGGAATATAAACATTACTAGGACAAATAACAACTTGTTCTCCTAAATCATTAGAATTAATTTTTTTTAAATATTCACTAATATCTCCTGCAAGTAAGTTCATCTTCATGTTTCCAACAACAATTTTTTTACTTTCCATAGAATCCCCTCTTTATTACTCCTTCAATAGTCCCGACTAAGGAACCTGATGATTCTCCATGTTTTGTAATCGCAATTTTATAGACATCAAGTACTCTTTCTGCAAAATACTTTGAAGAATGCATTTCAGCACTTACTCTAGCTTGTTTGCTCATTTTAGAAAGTAGTTTTGAGTTACCAACTAAATATTCTACCTTTTTTACATAATCATTCAAATCTTCAAATAGATATCCATTTAATTCATCTACTACAACAATTCTAAAACTATCATCATTAATTGCTAGTACAGGTAATGATGCTGCCATCGCTTCTATCACTGTAAGACCTTGTGTCTCTGTTTTGGAAGCAGTTGCAAAAAGATTTGCTGCTTCATAATAAAGTGGAATATCGTCATAAGGAACTTTTCCAGTAAAAA
Source organism: uncultured Mycoplasmatota bacterium (assembly GCA_947643405.1). GTDB lineage: Bacteria > Bacillota_I > Bacilli_A > RF39 > UBA660 > MGBC102946. The sequence continues at coordinate 8,471 of CANRVY010000012.1, forward strand.
TAACATTTTTTTCTAAATGATATTCTTTTACCATTTTTTTAAAATGTTCCATATCAGGACCATTCCCAACAATCAATAATTTTACATTAGGATGCTTTTTAATGATCTCTTTTTCACCTTCAATCAAAACATCTACACTCTTTTCTCTCCCTAGTCTTCCTACAAATAATATCACAAAATCGTCTTCTTGAATAGACAAATTCTGTCTTAATTCTAAAATTTGACTCTTTTTAAAATTTTCTCTGTAAAATCTGTCAATTTCAATTCCTGTTGGAATAATATGAACATTTCTATCTACTTTGTATTTATCTTTAAATAAATCATAGGCTTTTTTTGTCGGAACAATTAATTCTGTCGCTGTTTTATCACAATAAAATTTTGTTAAATATTCTACAATTTTCTTACTAGTACCATTAAAATAACCTTTGGTAATATAATGTACATAATCTTCATACATTGTATGATAAGTATGCACAATTGGAATATTCATTTGTTTGGAAATTAATCTTGCAAAAGTTCCTACTCCAAATTCTGTCTGAGAATGAATAACATCTAATTTCCAATTTTTAATTTTATTTATAACCCTTACAGGATAAATTCCAGTTAATCTATAATCATAAATGCCAATTGGGATTCCTGGAAGCCTAATAATTTTATTATCATCTTCATATTTATAAGATAAGTTTTCGTTATTCACAGTCACAATAAAAACTTCATGTCCTAATTTTTCTAATGCACCTTTAAGCATTACAATACTAGTAGATACTCCATTTATATATGGAGGATATGTATCTGTAAAAATTCCAATTCTCATAATTTATTTCTCCTCTCACAGAAATTATAATTTAACATAGGTCAACAAATCCACACAAAATATTTTTACTTTTTTCAAAAAATCATTAATAATCTGAGTTTCTTTCTATTCCTAAATCTCTATCTGTTTTAGTAACTAAATATTTTAAAAATATACCTTGTACAAGCGCTTCTCCTGCTTTAAACTTTACTATTTTTTCACCTTCATTTTGAACTTTTACATATATATGTCCTTCATTATCTTTATTATTAAAATAATCTGCATCAATGACGCCTACTTGATTCACTAATCTAATGTTATATTTAAATCCAGTTGAGCTTTTTACAACAATTAATAACACCTCATCTTCTTCAAAATAAGCTTTTATTCCTGTAGGGATTTTAACAATTTCATTGGGTTTTATTTCCAAATCCTGAATTAAAAATAAATCATAACCAGCCGTTAATTTAGAATCTCTAATAGGTAATTTATAATTGTCATACAATTCTTTACTTTCACCAATATCTTTGCAGAATTGTTCAAAACTTATTTTTTCAAAATCTCTCATTTTATACTCTCCTTATATCATGATACTATAAAATCTTATAATCTATTTTTCCCTTGTGTTTAAAGCAATTGCTCCTACTATAATTCCAAAGTAATAAGTAATAAAACGCCAAATCAACATAACTGACTTTAATACACTTCCACTTAAGAAGTTTCCATAAAAGGTTAAAAAGCTATATTCAAGACCACCTGTTCCACCTGGTATCGGAACAAATGATCCTATTAGCATAACATAAGCAGATGTAATAATTGTAAGTCCACCTGATAAACTCTGATAATCCCCTAATCCATAAAGGATAGTAAGTGGTATCAAGTAAAGGCTTATTAAAGCAGCAAGATTTAATAAAATAAGTTTTATAAAATGTTTTTTATCTTTCATCAGTATTTTTGCTCCACCATGGAATCTCGTAATATAATTTTTCCAATTTTCCCTTGTTTTTTCTGGATTTCTTAAAAGTTTTATTTTTCCTAAACAATGGATTAGCTTATCTGCTATAAAATAATTTATTTTTTTAGCAAAAGCTACAATAAAAAGAACAATAATGACTAATGTATTAATAATAAATCCAAGCGTTACTAGTTGTTTTAAAAATCCCACTTCTGGATAAAAATGACAAAAATAATTGGTTACGATTGCAAATACTCCTAAAATAACCAAAGCAATTTGGTAAACAATAAAATCTTGAATAATAATATTCGCTCCATCTGTAATTTTAATACCTTCTTTTTTTAAAGAATATATTTGAAAAGGCTGTCCCCCACTTGCAAATGGAGTGATTCCATTAAAAAATTGTGTAAGTAAGATATTTCTAAAGGCTTGACTCATTTTATAATCTTCTTTAAAATGCCTAGCAGTTTGATAAAGTACCAAAGACTTCATAAACCAGTATCCAAATATTAAGAATACAGAAATCAAAAGCCAAAAAATATTGATAGTTAATATATTATGTACAATATCATTAAAATCGTCTTTGAGTGCAAAATAAAGTACAATAATTGTTACTAAAATTAATAATAAAATGCTAAGTTTGCTTTTAAGCTTTCCTTTCATAACATCAATCCTTTTTATTGTTCTGTAATAATGCTAATGCCTGGCAAATCCTTTCCTTCGAGCATTTCTAAAGAGGCTCCTCCTCCTGTTGAAAGGTGAGTCATAAATTCTTTGTATCCAAGGTTAATCACGGCTGATGCAGTATCTCCACCACCTACAATTGTTGTTCCCTTGCTTTGTTTTAATATTTCACAAATACTTTTTGTTCCTTCACTAAAAGCTGGCTCTTCAAATATTCCAACTGGTCCATTCCAAATAATTGTTTTACTAATATCCAAATATTTTTTAAATAATTCTACTGTTTTTGGACCAATATCAACTCCAATATCATCAGAATTAAATTCTGTCTTGATAGTTCCTTCTTTGCTATCTAATGATTTGGTACATAAAGAATCTACTGGCAATATTATTTTATCACAATATGAGGATAAAATTTCCTTACAAAATTGTAAGTTTTCTAAATCACATAGAGAAGCACCAATTTCTTTTCCTTGGGCTTTTAAAAATGTATAAGCCATTCCTCCTCCAATTAGGATAAAATCTGCTTTATGAACTAAGTTTTCAATCACACCTATTTTATCATTTACTTTTGCACCACCTAAAATAACTGTAAATGGTTGTTCTGGGCTGTTAATGGCTGGTTCTAAATATTTTAATTCTTTTTCAATTAAAAAACCAATTCCATTTGGAAGTCTTGAAGCAACACCAACATTAGAGGCATGTTCTCTATGACTAGTTCCAAAAGCATCATTGATATAAATATCTGCTAGTTCTGCCCAATACTTTCCAAGTTCTGCATCACTATGACTTTCCTTTTTTCCATCAATGTCTTCAAATCTCGTATTTTCTAATAATACAATATCTCCATTTTTCATATTTTGGACTGCTTCTTCTACTCTTTTTCCTCTTGTTTCGAAAACAAACAAAATAGGTTTTCCAAGTAATTCACTAAGTCTTACTGCAACTGGTCTAAGAGATTTTCCATTTTTATCCTCTTCTGTTTTTATTCTACCCAAATGTGACAATAATATTACTTTAGCTTCATGTTCGATTGCATATCTAATTGTCTCTAAACTTTCTCTAATCCGATTGTCATCTGTAATAACTGAGTCTTTCATTGGAACGTTGAAATCAACTCTAATAATTACTTTTTTACCTTTCAAATCATAATCACGAATTGTCTTTTTCATAATCTCACCTTTCTATTAATGCGCTGTATAAGAATAGTCATAGCTTCCATCTGCTTTTCTTGTTACTCGAACTGTATCAGAAGAACTTATTTTTTGATCTGTTTTTGGATTCACCATATTTGATTTTATATATCCATTTTCTATTAGTTCTTGCATTGTAATTGTATAAGTCCCATTTGTAATAGCCAAATCAGGGTAATTACTTATATTTAATTGAACATAAGATTCCGTTGCTAAAGAAATATCAGTTAAAAATCTTTGATATTCTTTTTCATCATCTCTTTTCAGCATTCCAATTACTGATGGAACAACAAAAGCTAGTACCGCTGCAATAATTGCTACTATACCTAATAGTTCTACAAGTGTAAATCCCTTTTTACTTTTCATTTTATCACCTATCTTTACCTTATTACTATTTTATAACAAATTGATATATTTTACAAGAAAAAGAAAAAGGCTTAATTGCCCTCATAAATATATTGTTCTAAATATTAGAAATGAAATATTAATAATCTTTCTAAATATAAAATTAAAATTTTGAACTCATTTTATAATCATAAATTTTTTTAATAATTATTTTAATCATTTAGTTAATATATATGGATCACTTTCTGTCCCTGTTCCATTTTTGATTTTTACATTTGAATCAAGAATTACTGCTGGACGTGCATAAATGCTACTATAATAAGCATAATGAAAACTGACTATTCCATTATAAATGAAAAACACATTATTTTGATTATCGCTTCGCAAAGTAAACGTCCATTCATTTCGATTAGGAGTTGCTAACCAATTGCTATTAAAACAAGTATTAGTACCTCTCAAATCAGTATCTAATGTACATTCGTTATCACTTGTTCCGTAAGCAAAATCAGTGACCGTCATTAATCCAATGGAATTTGATGTCGTATATTCACTATCTTTTTCGGCTGTTTCAAAAATTGATATTAAATGATCTGAATCATTATCTTTACCACTAAACTTCCACTTGTTATTTAACATCCATTCTTTTTGATCCTCTGAATTTATCCATTCTGTATTATTAAATATGTCATTTTGTAATGCTGTATTTAAACTTGCTGGTCTTGTCCATATATTATATCCACTACGATCCCAAGCCACTCCAGCATTTTTATAATACTCAGTACTAATTAATTTCAGATTACCGTCTATAACTCCTATTATTCTCCATAATTGTTTTCCACTACACGTTGTTTCATCTGTACCAAAACAAACATAGTTATTTGGATTACTCCCTGCATATCTTTTATTTCCACTTGTATCTGTTCTTATTATTCCATTTTCTCCTACTGCTTCTGAATTCATTACTTCTTCAAAAGTTCTAATACTATTCTTTACCATAAAAGTTCTTGTTAATGATGCGATTTCTTTATTCTCATATATCATTCTGCATTTTACACAGTTTTCTCCTTCTTTTAATTCTTTAGTATTTGTTACTTCTTTATTGTCATCTGATAAATTAATACATGTTACCATTCCTTTTTGATTTCTAATATTATAATAACTTCCTGGTATTGCACTATCAAATCCTGATTCTATATAATTTAGTTTTATTCCTTCTTCAATCATTGGAGACTCAATTTTACATGTTTCTTTATTGTAATCTATAATTTCTATACTTTCTTTGTCTTCCCTTTTTATTGCACACCATTTTTCATTATAGATAGACATTTCTATTTTACCATTACTTTTTACAATAATGGTTCCGCCTTTTGGTCTAGTGCCCTTATATTTTAATTCATTTTCTTCTTCCTCATATGAAAATACTTTATCCCCAAGTTCTTTATTGTCTATAATGTTTTCTACATAATATAATCTTGCACTTTCCATAATCCCATATGCACTATTTTGAAATGCACTCTTTCTTGCTTTCTCTATGATATTTAATATTAATGGAACTGATATCAGCGCTATAATAGTTAGAATGATAATAACTGCTAGCAATTCTATTAATGTAAATCCTTTTTCTTTCTTCATTTTTTCACCTCTTTATTCTTTTTCATTATAGCAAACTCATTTTTTCTATTTTTATTTTGTAACCGTTTTGATACAGGTATGCAGTAAAAAAAAAAGATTAGAAGCCTCTAATCTTCATAGATACCTAAATAATACTTTTTCTTTCCTTTACGAATAATCGCTACTTTATTCTCAACTAAATTTTCTTTGGAAACAATAGCTTCTACATCTGTAAATTTCACATTATTAATTGTAATAGCTCCACTTGTTATCATCTCTCTTGCTTCTCTTTTACTAGAACAAATTTCTTTTTCTACCAATAAATCTACTAATAATGGAGAATCATTAAAAGTAAAACTTGGAACATCTTTAAAGTTTTCAATAATGTCATTAGCTTTCAAAGTAAATATTTGATCACTAAATAAGGATTCACTCATTTTTACAGCTTTATCAAATTCCTCTTTCCCATGTAAGAATGTAATGACCTCACGAGCAAGGGCCTTATGAGCTTCTCTATATTCAGGATGTTCTAAATGTTTTTTTTCTAATTCTTCGATTTCAGGAATTGATAAAAATGTCAACTTCTTTAAATATTCAATTACTTTACTATCTTCACTATTTAAGAAAAATTGATACATTTCATAACTAGTCGTTTTTTCTTTATCTAACCAAATCGCTTTTCCTTCACTTTTTCCGAATTTTGTCCCATCTGCTTTGGTAATTAATGGCATTGTTAAACCGTAAACTGTATCTCCTGTTTTCTTACGAATCAATTCTACCCCAGATGTAATATTTCCCCATTGATCTGAACCACCAATCTGTAAAGTACAATGTTTATTTTCATGTAAATGTAAAAAGTCTATTGATTGTAAAATCATGTAAGAAAATTCGGTATAAGTAATTCCAATATCCAATCTGCTTTTTACAGTTTCTTTATTTAACATATAATTTAAATTAAAAAATTTACCATAATCTCTTAAATAATCAATAAAGTTTATATCACCCAACCAGTCATAATTATTTACAACGTCAAAACCAAAAATTTCTTCAACTTGTTTTCTTAATTTTTTGTAATTATAATCTAACTGCTCTTTGGTAATCATAGGCCTTTCTGCACTTGGTTTTGGATCGCCTATCAAGCCAGTGCCTCCCCCTACTAATAGAATTGGATTATGGCCAGCCTCTTTTAAACGAAAAGCCATCGAAAAAGTGGAATAATGACCAATGTGCAAACTATCGCCTGTTGGATCTGTTCCAATATAAAAAGTTAATCCTCCTTCATTAATTTTTCTTTCTAATTCTGGATCAGTAATATTATCAATTAATCCTCTCCATTTTAATTCTTCAAATAAAGTCATTGTATCTCTCCTTCCATAATTTCTTTTGCGTGACTTGTTCCTATTCTAGAAACTCCTTTTTCTAAAAATTTTGAAGCATCCTCATAAGTCCTAATTCCGCCACTTGCTTTGATTTCTAATACATCACTTTTATACTTATTTATTATTTCAATATCTTCCAAAGCGGCTCCTCTAGTTCCAAATCCTGTAGACGTTTTAATAAAATGTACAAAAGTTTCATTACAAATTTCAGTCATCTTTGCAATTTCTTCTTCTGTTAAATAGCAAGTTTCAATAATTACTTTTAACGTATGTCCATCAATACTATCGCGAATCTCCTCTATCTCATTTTTTACATATTCATAATCTTTTTCTTTTAAAGCGCCAATATTAATAACCATATCAATTTCATCTGCACCTGCTTCTATCGCAGCAATCGCTTCATATGATTTTACCATAGTCGTATTTGCACCCAAAGGAAATCCAATTACAGTATCTACTGCAACAGTGCTATCCTTTAATAAATCTGCCGCATATTCTATATAACATGGATTTACACAAACACTTGAAAAATGATAAGTCTTGGCTTCTTCACATAACCTCTGAATATCTGCTTTCGTAGCATATGCATTTAAATTTGTACTATCAATATATGTATTCATAAAATCCCTCCTAACAAAAAAAGTACTATGATATAAGGACGAATTTTCGCGGTACCACCTTATTTCATAATACTTGATTATGCACTTTTTTCTTTAACGCAGAAATACGTTTTCATTCCCTCTGTGTAATTTCAAATATTTTCTCTGGCTTATTTTCATCCCCATAAGCTTTCTCATTTCTAAAAATATTCTACTTTCAAAGTTCAACACGAATTACTAATAATTTAGCACAATTCTACTTAATCGTCAACATCTTCTTCATGAATCTTTTCTATGATATGCTCAATTTTATTTCCATATTCAATAGATTCATCATAAATAAACTCCAATTCAGGAATATGACGAATTTCAATTCGATCAGCTAACATTTTTCGAATAAAACCACTCGCACTTTTTAAAGCCTCTAAAGTCTCTTCTTTTTTTTGATCATTTAATACTGTAAAATACACTTTCGCATAACTAAGATCATTTGTAACCTTTACATCAGTAACAGTTACAAATTTAATATCTCCATCTTTTACTTCAGTTGCCAAAATATAGCTAATTTCTTTTACTAACTGACTTCCAATACGTTCTATTTTAATACTCATTTGTTCCACCTCAAATTCATTATAACACGTATAATACTGATAGTAAATTAATGAAATTGCAAATCATTAATTTATCAATATAATAATTTTCACTTATTTTATAAAATAAGTAAAATTATGTGATTGAGTTTAGGAAGATTATGGCAAGGGCCTTTGTATCCATTTTCATGACGACCTAGCTCTTTTCTTTTTAAAACATGGTTTTAAAGTATTTATTATTAACCCTATTTATGGAAAAATGTGCAAAAGGAATTTAAGAAAAATCAAAACCGATAAAGAAGATTGTTTTAATTTTTTTTTACTAATACTTTCTAAGAATATATTAGACCAGAATAGTTATATTTAGATTTAAATGCTTTATCTAGACAATACTTTTCTTTAGACGAGCTATGTAATAAATTAAAAAAATAGATATAAAAATCTAATTTATTTACGTTCTCAGAATATGAATTCATATCCAAAAATAATACTATTTATTCAACTATTCATCTAAAATTTTTAATAAGTTATTTTTCATGCCAGCCTCCAATATTTTTATATAATTCTTCTTTTGCTCACTTGTTTTTATCTATCACTTATAGTATTTTGTAGGAATATTTAGTTAGTTTAGATACTATTCTCCTTTACTTTTAAAGTGGAAGGAGGTGAAATTATGAGAAAATCAGAGAAATATCTTTGTACTATCATAATACTCCTTATTATTGTGATTTTAGTCATTTTCATAAAAATAATACCAACTGTATAAGTCGGTACTTGAACAATTTTTTGGAATAGTACCTAACTCTGCAAAACTAGGTGTTCCTTTTTTATTTTATGCAAGTTTCCTTGGCATATTCATAATAGCATATTTTATTGTTTTTATCAAAAGGCTTTTTGTGTTTAATTTTAAAATCAAATGTAAGCAATTAGATGAGTAGTTATAACTACATCCACATCATATACTAAACAAACACTTATTTCTAAATTTCTAAAAATTTAAACATTTCGTATCTTTTCAGTATGCCTATAATATCATTAAAATTTAATATTAGAATATCATCTAAAAAACGAGAAGTAAATCTTACCATCTCGCTAAAAAATCAAAAACCATTTTTACAATTAGAGAAATACAAGTCGTCAAAACTAGTAATAACAAAATAATTGTTTTTCTTTCTTTTGCCTTTTCATCAACTAATTGTAAATAATATTCTTCTTTTGCTTTTTCCAAAATTTCCTTATTATGTTCATTTACTTCTTTTATAAAGCTTTCTAAAGATGCTTTTTTCTCTACATCTAATACAATTTCTTGGCTATCTATAAGATTAAAATTATCTTGAAGCTCTGATAACTTATCAGCATAACGGTATCCTTTTATTGTTGCCATATCTTTCATAATTAATTCTTGAATAAATTTTTTCATCAAAAAAGATTCCGTTTTTTCTATTTCTCTGATTTCAAATACGCCATTTTGCTCTCTTACTTTTCCTAAATAAATTTTTGCATCATTATCAAGCCCACAATAAATCAAATAGTGATTTCGAGTTGCTTCGAACATAAAATAAGCAATTACATTAACTTGTTTTCCATTTAAAAAAATCATATGTTCCACACTTACCACTCCTATTTTATTACTCTAAGTATAACATGAAGTCACAGAAAAGGAAAGATAAAATCATATATTCAAGCAAAAATATTATATTTTTCTCATAATTCTTTACAAAGCAAAATAGATATCAATCGATATCTATTTTACCTCTACCATTTCATAAGCTTCTAGAATATCTCCTACTCGTAAATCATTATAATTTTCTACAGTAATTCCACATTCTAATCCTTTTTTAACTTCCTTCACACTATCTTTTTCACGTTGTAATGAACCTATTTTACCATCATAAATAACAATACCATCACGAATAACACGCACTTCTGCAGTACTTTTCATAATACCATCTGTTATATAAGACCCAGCGATTGTTCCAACTTTAGAAAATTTAAATAATTGTCTTATTTCTGCTGTACCAACAATTTGTTCTTCATATACAGGGTCTAGCATACCTTTCATTGCTGCTTCCATTTCCTCTACAGCTTTATAAATAATATTATAAAGTCTAATCTCTACTCCATTTTCTTTGGCATAATCTTTAATCCCATTAGATGGTCTTACATTAAATCCTATCATAATGGCATTAGACGCTTTGGCTAGGATAATGTCACTTTCAGTTATCGCTCCTACTGTACTACGAATAACTTTTACTCGCACACCTTCTACTTCAATTTTTTCTAAAGAATTTTTAACAGCTTCACTACTTCCATTCACATCTGCCTTAATAATTACATTAATTTCTTTTAGTCCATCACCAATTTGTGCAAATAAGTCGTCTAAACTAACTGCACCTTTGCTAGCATTTTCTTTCAATCGATTTTGCGTTTTTCTCGCTTCACCAATACTTCTAGCTTGTTTTTCACTTTCAAAGGCCATAAACTTATCTCCTGCTACTGGAGTTTCATTTAATCCTGTAATTTCAACTGGCAATGATGGAACTGCCTCCATAATTTCTTCGCCTTTATCATTTTTCATCGTTCTTACTTTCCCGTAAGCATGTCCTACTACAATTGGATCTCCTAATCGTAAAGTACCATTTTGAATTAAGATTGTTACAATTGGTCCTAAATGTTTATCCAGCCTTGATTCAACTACAGTTCCACTTGCATAACGATTTGGATTTGCCTTGTATTCCTGCATTTCAGCTACTAATAGAATATTCTCTAATAGTTCTTCTATTCCATCTCCATTTTTAGCAGATACCTGTGTATAAATTGTATCTCCACCCCAAGAATCTGGAGTAAGACCATATTCTGTTAATTCAGTCATGACTCTTTCTGGATTCGCACCTGGCTTATCAATTTTATTGATTACCACCATAATTGGTACACCCGAAGCTTTGGCGTGATCAATTGCTTCCTTTGTTTGAGGCATCACCCCATCATCCGCCGCTACGATAATAATAACAATGTCTGTAATGGATGCTCCTCTAGCTCTCATTTCTGTAAATGCGGCATGCCCTGGTGTATCAATAAATGTGATTGGTTCTCCTTTATAATTTACTTGATATGCACTAATTGCTTGCGTAATTCCTCCAGCTTCTCCTAAAGCAACATTGGTTTTTCTAATAGAGTCTAATAAAGTCGTTTTTCCATGATCAACATGACCCATAATTGTTACAACAGCAGGACGTTTCATTAAATCCTCTTCTTTATCTATGATTTCAAATTCCTCAAAATTTGTTACATCAGTTGCACCTTCATTTTTTAATTCTTTATTATAATCTAATACCAATATTTCTGCATTCTCAAAGCTAATTGAATTATTGATTGTAGCCATAATTCCTAAACCAAATAATTTTTTAATCAATTCAGAACTTCCCACTCCTAGGGAAGTCGCCAAATCTCCAATCGTCATTCCCTCTTTATAGACAACAACATTTTCTAATGCACCACTATCATTGCTCATTAGTTTTTCTTTATTTTTATACATTTCTTTTTTCTTTGTGGCCAATTCTTTTTTATTTATTTTTGTATTATTTGTTGGCTTCTTTTTTGGCTTAGACGCACCTTTGTCCATATTTTTACTTTGTACTACTCTCTCAGTTACTTCTACTTCATCAATAATTTCTTCTTCTACTTCATTATCTAAATTATTATCTAAGATTGTAATATCTTCATCACTTAATAAATCTTCTTCATTTCTTGCCTCTATATCAAGTTCTATACATCTTTTTAAGATTTCCTCCACACTTCTATTAACGTCGTTTGCATATTCTAATACACTCATCATAAGTATGCACCTCACTCTCTATTTTACTAATTCTTTTAAGTCTTCAAAAATTTGATCTGGAATTTCTATTTTTAAATGATGTCCTAATGCATTTCCCTTTTTGGCTTTTTCAAACACCTCTAAATCCTTTTTCAAATAAGCTCCATGTCCATTCTTTTTTCCAGATAGGTCAATCACAACCTCTCCTTCTGGCGTTCTAACAATTCTCACAAGCTCATTTTTAGGAAGTTTTTCTCTTGTAATCACACAACTGCGCATTGGAATTTTTTTCATAATTTCCACTCCTATTCTACAATATTAATACCGCTTTCTCTTGCTTGCTCTATTGTCTGAACATCAATTTTATAATGCGTTAATCGAGCTGCTAGTCTTACATTCAAACCTTTTTTACCAATTGCCAAAGAAAGATTCTCACTGTTTACAACAACAAGTGCCTCCTTCTTTTTCTCATCCATAATAAATACATGTAAATTTTTCGCTGGGCTTAAAGCATTTTCAATAAATCTAGCTGGTTCTTTATCATATGGAATCACATCAATCTTTTCTCCATTTAATTCATTTATAATACGATTAATTCTAGAACCATTTTGTCCAATACAAGAACCTACTGCATCTACATTTTGATTTTCAGAATATACAGAAATCTTAGTTCTATTTCCTGCTTCACGTGCGACACTATAAATAAGAATAATTCCCTCATTGATTTCTGGAATTTCTAATTCAAATAAACGTTTTACAAATCCATAATGATTTCTAGATAGCAAAATAAGTGGTCCTTTCGAATTGTTTTCTACTTTTGTAATATAAACTTTAATATTAGAGCCCATTTTGATTTTTTCCCCTGGAATAATTTCTGTTTTTGGCAAAATTCCTTGAGTTCTTCCTAAATTAATATAATAATTTCGAACATCTTCCATTTCTACCAAACCAGATACCATTTCGTCTTGTTTGTCATTAAATTCATCAATAATGTTATTGCGTTCTGCTTCTCTAATTTTTTGTATTACAACCTGTTTGGCAGTAGATGCTGCTACTCGCCCAAAATCTTTTGGTGTTACTTCTTCTTCAATTGTTTCTCCAACTTGAATACCAGGAACAATTTTTGAAGCTTCTTCTAATGTCAAGTGAATTCTAGAATCAAATACAAATGGACGATAAACTTCTTCTTCCTCTTCAGGAGCTTCTGGATCATAATCATCGTCGTCCTCATCATCTTCCATCGTGTCAATTCCCGCTTTTAAGATAGCGCGTAATCTTTCGTCTTCTTCTTTTTCCTTTTTCTCCCATTCGAATCTTTTTTGCTTATCTTCTTCACTTTCATAATTTTCATCCAAAACAACTGTTTTAAAAGAATAAATATGGATATCACCTTTATCTCTATCAATATCTACTCTTACATTGGATAATGAATTATAATTTTTTTTGTAAGCGGAAGTTAGCGCTAACTCCATTGCTTCATAAACAACATCTTCTTTAATTCCTTTTTCTTTTTCCAAAACTTGAAGTGCTGTTTTAAACTCCTTATTGTTCATTTTATTCACAACCTTTCTCTTTAGAACAAACATCTAATACATAAAAATCTGGAATTGGATCCTTTTCATCTAATATTGGACTAATTAATTTACTGACTGTAACGCAATCTTCTACATCAATTACACCATCTTTATCAATGACAACTTGTAGGTTTTTAATATTATTATCCATCACAAATGAAATGTCATCTAAATAATATCCATGTTCTTTTATAACTGGCCCTATCATTTCCTTAATGTCTTCTATCACAATTTCACTCCTTTTAGTAAGGAAAGAGTGGGAATTTTGTCCCACTCTCCTTTCAAATCATTTTTATTATAACATATTTTTCTAAAAATAAAAGCTGTTTTCGAAAAGAAATTTCGTTTTTATTTTTTTCAAAATTTGATATAATAAAATTATGGAGATGATTATATGCAAAATGAATCACGAAAAATGAAAAATTTGGGAATTGGTATTACTGTAATAATTTTTTACTTTGCAACTCTTTTTATTCCATTTCAATTACTTCCTTTTTCACTATTAGGTATCGACTATAAAATGCTTCCTTTATGGACCCATATTATTTATAGCCTTTTCTTTGAATTACTACAATTTGGAATTATTATTTTTATATTAAAAGATCAACTAAAAAAAGACTTAATAGATTTAAAAGAACATCACAATGAATATTTTAAAAAATATTTTATTTATTGGTTTATTTTATTAGGAGCTATGATGATTAGCAACTTACTAATTACATGGTTCACCCCAAATGAAATAGCAAATAATGAGCAATCTATCCATGAAATGCTTAAGATGGCACCAATTTATACTTTTATTACAGCCGTTTTTATTGCTCCATTCCAAGAAGAATTTATATTTAGAAAAGGAATTCGAAATATCATTTCTAATGACATTCTCTTCATCTTAGTATCAGGACTTGTATTTGGTTCTTTACATGTTGTTACTGATTTAACTAGTTGGTGGCAATTATTATACATTATTCCATATAGTGTTCCTGGACTTATTTTTGCTTATTTACTTACAAAAACAGATAATGTTTTCATATCTGGATTTATTCATTTTATCCATAATGGAGTATTAATGTCATTACAAATTCTATTATTACTATTAGGTGAGCTCTAATAGTTTTTTTTCATTTATTGTGTTACAATAAATATAGGGTGATATGATGGATATAGCAGAAGAAAAAAAGGGAATAAAAAAGAAACTAATCATTGCTTTCATTATTTTTATTAGTCTTATTAGTTCAATTTTATTATATAGTAGATTTATTGGAACATCTGGATTAGTCATCAAAGAATATAAAGTTAAAAATACAAAACTCCCAACTTCCTTTTATGGACTTAAAATCATTCATATTAGTGATATTCATTATGGTAGAACAATTAAGAAAAAAGAATTTATTAAAATAGTAGATGAAATTAATTTGCGAAACCCTGATATCGTTGTTTTTACTGGAGATTTATTTGATAATAATAAGTCATTAACAAAAGAAGATATAAAAGACATCACAGAAGCACTCAAAAAAATAAATGCAACAATTGGAAAATTCGCAATTACAGGTGAACATGATTTTAAAAGAGATGAATGGTCCACCATTATTAAAGATTCTGGCTTTACAAATTTAAATGATACTTACGAATTAATTTATAAAGATGGATATGAACCAATTATGATAGCTGGTTTAAGTACTAATTTAAAAGGAACCAAAAATGCGAAAGACAAAATTACACCAATTAACGACTATATCAATTCTATTAAGAAATCAGAAGAAACAAATATTCCAAATTATAAAATTTTATTATTACATGAACCAGATTATATCAATGATATTACTTATAAAAATTATGATTTGATATTAGCAGGACATTCTCATAATGGACAAATAATCATCCCTTTTATTGGACCAACTTTAAAACCAAAAGGAGCATTAAAATATTATAGGGAATATTATTCTTTAGATAATACTGACCTTTATATTTCTAGTGGACTTGGAACAACCAATTTAGATTTCAGATTATTGAATCATCCATCGTTTAATTTTTATCGAATAGTAAACAAATAAAGTTTAAGAAAATATATATAAAATCAATTAGTATCTGAGCCAATTGGTTTTTTTATTTGCCTAATAAATTGGGATTACTTTCTGTACCATTTCCTTTATTATAACTATAATAACAATTTCTTTTTTTCTATCTTCTATTTTGTCACTAAACTACTGCACGTATTCAAAAAAATGATATAAAATATACCATTCTCTTATTATACACAAGGATGCGGACAATCAATACAATCATATAGCATTTTTTTCTGCAACACCTTAATTTTTCCTCTTTCATTTAAAAACACTGGTTTCTCTGATCCTTTTATAAGTCTTACAACACTTCCATCGAAACCCATTCTCATTAAATGACTTCTTACAATTTGAAATCCTTTCTCTGTCATTATATGAACTGGAATTTTTATTCCTACCTGGGCAATCGCGTTTGGTTCTACAAATTCTTTTACATTTTTTGAAGCACAAGTCCATATAACATCCGCATTTTCTCCCATAATTTTAGCTGTTTTAGAGTCTATTCCTGTAGAGCATAATCCAAATTTATAAATTGTAATCCCATCAGTTTCTAATCTTTTTAAAGCTTCATGAAGAATATTATCATTGGCAGCTACTGAAACAGCTATTTTTTTATATCCAAGACGAATTGCTTTTTTTACTCCTTCTAATTGATTGATTGTTGCAGTATAAGGATAAAATGGTATAATTCCTGATTTTTTTGCTGTCTCTATAATTTCTTTAGAAGGACTCGTATAAAATAACCCAGTCATTCTTTTTACAGCTCCTTGAGTATTAGAATCATTTGTTGTAATAATTGTTCCTAAATTATTAGAAACAATCACTGCTGCATCTATTATTCCGTCTTGAAATGCTGATGACATAGTTTCCGATGCCCCAAATAAAACATTTGCTTCACAGGAATTAAGTGGTCTACTAGTATCAAAGTATCCTCCTTTTATTACAACTTCATCAATTAAATGACACATCATTTTAGTCTGTATCTCTTGATCCTCTATTTGCAACGTTGCTAACAATCTTTCAGCTACTTCACCACCTACTTCCTTTAATAGTTTTATCATTAATGGGCAATATTGAATTGGTATTGGAGTTGCTTTTAATGCTTTCAACTTTCCTGATTCTTTTCCTAATAAAATGTAACTTCCAAACATTCTAGTAATATGCATTTCATGTTCACTATAATAATCTCGAATACACTCATTGATATAAGTGATTAGGTTGGTATCAGGATATTGCATATAGACTCTTAAATCCTCATCTTGCTTTACTCCATATATTTTAGTTTCTTCTTTTCCCTTTAATTTTTGCTTCATATATTCTAATAATCCTGCATTCTGAATTTGATTCCAATTTTGATCTATAGAAAAATAAGTTTCCAAATGAAGATTTTTTAAAGGAAGTGAATAACAATATATTTCTCCTATTTCTGAATAAAAACAATCTACCTTTCCTTCTCCACTCTGATAAGAATCTCTATTTGGGATTACATATAAATCAAAATTATTAATAGAATCAAACGTTTCACGTTTCCTATAAAATTCCAATACTTTTTTATGCATAACTTTTTCATAATCTCGAAAATTTTGATATAAATAAAGATTAAATCTTCTAAAATCTTCTGCTGCACTCATACAAGAAGCCCTATAATTATATCCCATTAATTGATATAAATTTTCTATTGTTCCTAATCTTGAATCATAGGAAGGAATAACTGTATGAAACTCTATATCCTCGTTCATTAATTTTTCGTTCTTATATCCTAAACGTTTATATACTTCATATGCGGATGGGCCAAAGCCAAATTGCATAAAATCAATTTTTTGAGCTTCTTCAATATTTTCTACAAATTCTCCCTTTTCATTTACATATCCATATTTTGTTTTTAAAACATATACTAGTCCAGCATGACTTGCCATTTTAATTCCTCCTCTACAAAGAAATGCATCTCTTTCTAATTGCATTATACCTCATTCCATGATATAAATATAATATATATTTTTTATGTTTAATATAAAGGAGATTTATATATGAATATTAACTATGAAAGCTATAAAATATTTTATACAGTTGCGATTAATGAGAGTATTTCTGCCGCTGCCAATGAATTATTAATTTCGCAACCAGCTGTTTCTTTTCAAATCAAATCATTAGAAGAACAAATAGGAATTGCTCTATTTGTTAGAACCAAAAAAGGTGTCATATTAACAGAAGAAGGAAAAGTATTGTTTGATTATGTAAAAAAAGGAATAGAAAGTTTTTCAAATGGGGAAAACACATTAACCAATTTAAGGAATTTAGATAGAGGAAATATTAGAATTGGAGCTAGTACAACAGTTAGTAGACATGTATTGATGCCTTATCTAGAAATATTTCATGAAAAATATCCAAATATCGATATTGAGATTGTAAATACATTAACAGAAACTTTATTAAAAGAATTGAGAAATGGAAACTTAGATATTTTGATATTAAATTTGCCTATTGCTTTTGATTATAAAGATTTGAATGTGTTACCAGTTATGAAAGTACAAGACATTTTTGTAGGAAATAAAAGATATTATGATTTGACAAGAGGAAAAGTAAAATTAGAAGAACTTCAAAACTTTCCACTGTTATTTCAGAAAAATCCATCCAATACAAGAAAATTTTTAGATAAATTTCTAAATACAAACCATGTTCTTTTGAGACCAAAAACAGAAATTGTTAGTTATAATCTAATTATGGATTTTATAAAAAGTGGATTTGGAATTGGTTATGCTACAAAAGAATTCATCAAAGAGGATTTAAACAAAACGCTTTTTGAAATTAAAGTCATTCCTACTATACCAAAAAGGGACATTGGAATTGTAACATTAAACAATAGAATTCCGAATTATAGTGTAAAGAAACTAATTGATTTGATAAAAAAGAAGCCGAGTTAATCGGCTTTTCCTATCATATCTTCTAAATAGTGAATGACACCATCATGATGATTGTCTAAAGGCGTAACATCTTGTGCTACTTCTTTTACTTCAGGAAGAGCATTTGCTAATGCAACTCCAAATCCACAATTTTGAATCATATCAATATCATTTCGTCCATCCCCAAACGCAATAATTTCATCATTTGAAATACCAAGAAAATTCGCTAAATTTTTAATCGCATTATACTTAGAACATCCTTTGGCAGTCATTTCGATCCATTTATTATCTTTAAATGAATCTTGCATAATTAAAATCTCTAATCCCGGAAAATCTTTCACAAGCTTTGGATATAGATCTAATACTTGTTCATTTGTATTCATAGCAATTGAAATATGAGAAATCTCCAAATCTTTTTTTAAGAGTTCTTCTTTTTCTGTTACAGTTTTTACAAAACTACTATTTTCTGATTCTGTTTTTGAGTATTTATAAATCATATTTTTATCACAAATATCTATAAAGCGACAGTTAGAATTATAATAGTTAAAAATGTTTTCTACACATTCTTTTGAAATTAAATTCTGAAAAATTGGCTCTCCTGTCCTTTTATATATACAGGCTCCAGTATCAGAAATCAAATAATCAGCAAACAAAGCACCATCTGTTGCATCTAATATAGAAGTATAAATTCTTCCTGTTGCTATTACAATGATATATCCTTCCTTTTTTAAATTTATTAAATACTGTTTTGTTTGTTCAGATGGTTTTCTGGTTTTATTTAAAAGAGTTCCATCTAAGTCTGTTACTATCATTTTAAACATAATACTCACTTCCTACTCTAAAAGTATTATATCATTAAACAATCTTTATATAAAGTATTCAAATGGCAATTCAATGTTACTTATATTAAAATTATTTAACATCATATGAAAATATGTTATAATAATATAAAATTCAATTTAAGAAAGGTGATATTTTATGGCTATAGAACAACAACAATTTGGAAATCTTATTATAACATCAGACAGTCAAACAAATACAGTATTATCTGTTGATACAACTGATGAATATAAAAATAGAAAGCAAAAAGCGAGTTTAGAAATTTTGTCAAAACGAGAAGAATTCAAAAAAAGAGGTTCCACTGTTATAAAAAAAGAATGGATAGAAGCATGGAAAAATTTTATAGATAATTCGCTAAGAGATCCAGAACAGATTTGGTATAATGGTGTTTCTATTGAAGCTGCCCTAGAGTGTATGGAAAAACTTAGTCAAGGTTGCTCAGTAAAAGATGCTTATAAAGCAATTGATATACAAGATCCTAATTCTCCATGCGTATATTTTGATATGAGACTATTTGGTTGGCAAAACCAAAATGCTACTAATATTGTGAGTAGTTATCATATACGTGGAAAAGAATTTTGTGATTATAGAAATCGATTTGTTAATCAAGAACAAAATCCTAAAATTAAAACATACAGACAAAAAAAATAATTTTTATTTAAATTATTTTTTTTCGAATCATTAAAAAATCAAAATTATCTTTATAAATATCTTTCATAATTTGCTCATATGTAAAAGTCACATCAATCTGGTTATCTCCATTATTACATGGATTTGCAACATAAAATTCATTATTTTTTCTATTAATACTAGTAACAGTAATATAATGACCTCTTTGTGAAAAAATGTTTTCTTGTGGTCCCACATTTACAATTGCCATATATCCATTTTTTATCATATCAATTACTTTCTGTTTCATCCATTCTGGATGGTCATAATTGATTTTGATAATTTTATATTCTATATTCATTCCTTCTTCAATCAGTTTATTTAAGCAGTAAATAATAGACATTCCATTAACTCCATCATGATAATTATTTGATAAAAATCCAAACTCATTATACAACATTCTTTTTGATATTGACACTGGATCTTCATGATATCCAAAGCTCGCTAAAATTGTAGCTAATGAAGTAGGTCCACAGCCATTTTCTTTAATGCTCCAATCACCTGGTAAAAGTTCTGTATACTCATATTGTTTAAATCGAATAGTCAAACGTCTTCCATCTAAATTTTGTTCAATTATATCATATTTTTTTATCATTCATTAAAATTTCCCTTCCAAAATATTTGTTTTATATATCCACTTTTTTTGCATTCTATAATTAGACTGTAATATTCTTCCATCCTATCAATCATAACTTTTCACAATTATAATTTCATCATTACTGCATCTATTCCAAACAAGTTTAATGATGATTTCTAATTGCTCATACATCTCAAATCAAAGCAGCTCACATCCCTTTATTTTTTTATAAAATAGACTTATAAATTTTAAAAACAATTATCTGCTTTGCATACTACTTTATGATTTCTGTTATCTATAACTAGCAACAGTACATTTTCCACTTTCATTGTTAAAAGTTGCGCCTAATTTTTGACCTGTTTTATCTACCCATGTATAACTACGTGAACCTTTTGATATACTTGTTAATGTTCCTTCTCCACCAACTTTTTCAACAAGTTCTTCATAAGTAAACGAACCATTATTTAAATCCTTTTGTAAAT
This sequence comes from uncultured Mycoplasmatota bacterium, assembly GCA_947643405.1. Taxonomy (GTDB): domain Bacteria; phylum Bacillota_I; class Bacilli_A; order RF39; family UBA660; genus MGBC102946. The sequence continues at coordinate 29,533 of CANRVY010000012.1, forward strand.
CACTTGATGATGGCAGTTTTATCTTATCATTTTTTAAGCTTTCTTTATCAATAGTTGCCTGAATTGTAATATTATCATTACCAGAAGTTTTGAAACTTATCCAATTTTTAGAATCAAATTTCCAAATTGGATCACTTCCAATCATAGCATCTATAGTCGATTCAAAACCTATAATATCATTAATTTCTTCTACAGTGTTTGTAACTTCAATTTTTTTCATGCATTCTTCTACAGAACAATTCGCTTTGACTTTTTCTTCTTCTTGTTCATTTAATTTTTCCTTAGAACATCCTGTAACAAAACAAAGCACACATAAAACCGACATAAATCCTAACATTAAATTTTTTAATTTCATTTTTTTTTCCTCTTTCTAAATTTCAAGAAAATTATATTACTTTTTTTCAATACATTTTTTCTAATATATCTCCTGTTGATTCTCCACTTTCATTTAAAGCTTCTAATAATTCCATATAAACTATTTCTCCTCAAATTAGCATAATGATTCATCATGTCATTATGCTAAATCAACAAAGTTCAATTTAAATTATAACACAATTCTAAGCATTATAAAACTCGGACTTTTAAAAATAATGAAAAAAGTTCGAGTTTGATATCATTCTGGTGGAGATGAGGAGAATTGAACTCCTGTCCAAAATATTCTCACAGAAAAGTTCTACAAGTTTAGTTAGTTCAAATATGTCCTAATATTAGATAGGAACTAACAACCCTAATATTAGTAATCCTAATAAATTCATCTTAGTTTTTAGGAGAAACTAAAATATATCCCACTCACTCGAGCCCTTTTAAATTCCCGTGGGAAAGAAATAAAAAAGAGCTGTATTTGCTTAAATCCTATTAAGCGAAAGTTGGAGCGAAAGCCCCACTAAATACATTATTTGATTTTTTTCCGTTTAATTTACGTTTGTACGTAACGTGTACCTCCGACTTGCCCTTTAAAGCCTAAATATCCTGTCGAAACCTGGACATCCCCATGTAATAAATTATAGCATAATAAAGTAAAATGTACAACTACTTATATTTCATAGCCTTATCCATTTCTCGTTTCATATCACGCTCTTTCATTGCTTCTCTTTTATCATACAACTTTTTACCTTTTCCTACTCCAAGCAAAATCTTTGCATAATTTCCTTTTATATAAACTTTTAATGGGACTAGTGTAAATCCTTCCAAACGTATTTTATCATTTAACTTTAATATTTCTTTTTTATGAAGCAATAACTTCCTAGATCTCGTTTCACTATGATTAAAGATATTCCCATGAACATACTCACTAATATGCATATTTACCAAAAAAACTTCTCCGTTACGAACAATGGCATAACTATCTTTTAAGTTTGCCTTTCCAGCTCTTAAAGATTTAATTTCTGTTCCAGTAAGTACAATTCCAGTTTCAATAGTTTCTATAATGTCATAATCAAATTTTGCTTTTCTATTTTGAATTTCTATCATAGTTTCACCTCTAATCTGTTTTAATCATATCACGTTCTCATTATTTTGTCTATGAAAAAGAATATCAAGCTGATACTCTACTTCTTTCCCCATAACTACTTGTATAATCTGATGTTTGTGCTTGATATCCTAGTTTTACTGCTATTGCATCAAGTTTTCTTTGCACAGCTTCTAGTTTACCTTTTATTTCTTGCACTCTTGAATTATTTTCGACAGCTGCTTTTTCTGCTTTCTGATAAGCGGCTAAATCCATTTCAATCTTTACTCTTTTTGATTCATATTGCTCTCTCAGCAAATTATATTTTGCATTTACTTTATCTTCTTCTTGTTGCTGTTCTTGTAGCAATCTCTGCCTTTTTTTATCTGTCATAAATCGTTTATTTAATTTAAAAAAATAATTTTGTCTTATTCCTTGAAGTTCCATATTTCTTTTTGATTCAGATGAAGACATCCTAGAGACAATATTTCTAGAATCAATTCCTAGTTGTATCTCATTTGTAGAACTTTGTTTCATATATTCAATACGCACATCTTGCTCTGCCATTCTTAAATCTCTTCCTAGTTTCTCTTTTTCAGACTTTAATTTCCAATAATCTTGCCTTAAATTCTGATTTGGATCTGGTGTAACACTTCCCCAAAAAGAGAAACCACTTTGAAAAATATTTTTAAAAAGATCATTAAACTGTTCTTCAAATACCTTTTCAGCACTTTTCTTAGCGTCAGCTCTCCTAACTACTTCCTCAGGATCGCCCCAAACAAATTCTGTAGCAGTTGTATATTGCTTTTGTACTGGTTCTTCATAGATAACTCGTGATGTTCCTCTTTGTTGCACTAATGTCCTATCATAATCTGTGCGCTTTCCCTTACTTAATTTCCCATATGCTCCATTATACTCTCTTACTAATTTTTCACATTTTTCTCTTTCTTCCTCTGTCAAATCTTTTAAAGATGTCGCATCACTATGAACATTTCTTATTAAAGTATGATATTGTTTTTTGATTTCTTCATCTGTCGCAGTTGGACTTACTCCTAATATTTCATACGCTGTCTTTTCCATCTACTTCCTCCTCTGTAATAATAAAATCTACAGTTTTTGCTTCTTTATTTGCAGCTAACACAGTTACGTTCACTGTATCTCCCAAACGATACCCCCGTTTATCTTTTTCTCCATGAATAGAAAATGTTGCTTCATCAAAGAAATAATGATCTCCTTTTATACTATCGACACGTACTAGACCTTCTACTAAATTTGGAAGTTCTACAAACATTCCAAAACTCATAACACTACTTACTATTCCAGTATATTTTTCGCCAATATGATCCATCATGTATTCAGCTTTCTTCATATCATCTACTTCACGTTCACATTCAATAGAAGTACGCTCCATTTCTGATGTATGTTCTCCGATAAAAGTTAATTTATTATCCCAATAATTGATGGTATCCCTATCCATTTTATTTTGAAACAAATAAAGTCGTAATAACCTATGAACTGTTGTATCAGGATAACGTCTAATTGGAGATGTAAAATGTGTATAATATTTACTAGCCAAACCAAAATGCCCGATATTGTTTTTATCATAAACAGCTTTCTGCATGCTTCTAAGTAACATAGAAGACAAAATATGAAATTCTTTTTTATCCTTTAATTGTTCTAAAATATATTGCATAGTCTTAGGATGAATATCTTTTACTTTGCCATGTATAGAATAACCTAAAATACCAATAAAATCTAAAAATTTTTGAATTTTTTCTTCGCTTGGTTCCCCATGTATACGATATAAAAATGGGAGTTCCATAAAATAAATATGAGTCGCAACAGTCTCATTAGCTGCAATCATAAAATCTTCTATCAATTTTTCTCCAATTCCACGATTACGAAGTACTACGTCTATTGCTTTTCCTGATTCATCTACAATAATTTTAGATTCATCTATTTCAAAATCAATGTATCCCCTAGATTCTTTTTCTTTTCTCAGAATGTGAGCAAGTTCTTCCATTAACTTCAATTCTTCTACAAACTCTTCATAACCTTCTGGTATTTCGTTTTCTTCTAAGATTTTATTAACACATTTATAAGTCATTTGTTTTTTAGAACAAATTACACTTTCAAAAATTTCATAATCCAAAACTTTTCCTTTGGAATCAATTTCCATAACACAAGACATTGATAAACGATCTACATTTGGATTTAAAGAACAAATTCCATTAGAAAGTTTATGAGGAAGCATAGGAATAACACGATCTGCTAAATAAACACTGGTTCCTCTTTCATACGCTTCTTCATCCAAAGGAGTTCCAGCTTTCACATAATAACTAACATCTGCAATATGAACTCCCAATTCATAATTTCCATTTTCTAGCTTTTTAATAGAAATCGCATCATCGATATCTTTTGTATCATCACCATCAATTGTAAAAATAGATTCTCCTCTTAAATCTCTTCTACCTATCATTTCTTCCGCTTTTACTTCATCTGGTAATGCTTCTACTTGTTCCATTACTTCTTCTGGAAACGTATCATGAATTCCAAGCTTTGCTACAATTGATAAAATATCTACTCCTGGATCATTTTTATGTCCTAAAATTTTAATGACCTCACCTTTATAATGATTGTCTTTTAGTTTTCCAAGAACTTTCACTAAAACTTTATGTCCTGGCATCGCACTCATTGATTTATCTCTATCAATTTCAATCTCTAACTTTACTTTCTCATCATCTAAATCAATATGACCTTTTCCATCTTTCAGGTAGAATTCTCCTACCATCTCTTTGATCTCGCGATTCACAATGCGGACAATACGTCCTTCTAAATCCATTCCTTTTTTACTTGTAATTTCTACAACTACTTTGTCACCATGGATTGCATTGTTCATATTGCTAGGAGCTATAAAAACATCCTCATCTCCTTCAATGTCAACAAAACCAAAACCTTTTTTATTAGCAAGCAAAGTTCCTAATTTTAGATGACTATTATTAAACAATAAATAGCTATCCTTTTTTGTGCGATAAATTTTTAGGTTATCTTCTAGTCTATTCAAACACTTTAACAATTCTTTTAACTCATCTACAGTTTTTAGTCCCAACGCATCATTTAATTCATACACCGTAAAAGCTCTATTATCTTGTTTTAAAATATCTAGAATTTGTTCTTCCATACCATTTCACCTCATAGTTCTATTATAAATGAAATATTCATTCAGATTCAAGGAATCCACAATTCCCACATTACAAATTGTCACTTTATTGACTTCTATTTTCGGAATAAAAAATAACTGCCAATGAAAAATAAAGTTTCAAACAAAAATGTTAAAAAGGCCAGCATTAATACCTGGATTTTAGCTGCATCTCTTCTATCGCTCTCATACATTTTAGAGGCTATTCCAGGAACTGACTTCTGAAATGTTTTTGAAGATCCTGGATAAGCAGAAGGAATATTATTATTTGAAGAAATCTCTTTTTTTGCTAATAATTCTCTTCTTAAATTTTTTAATTCTTGAAGCCATGCTTCTCTTCTTTTTGTATCATTCATATTTACACCCAAATTCTTTTTCATAATGATAGAAAAATAATTTCTTTCTTGTACTTTTTTCAAATCCATAATAAATGGAAACCAAAATTGCTCCTAAACAAGCTACAATCATATCTTTCATAGTATCAGCTACCCCTGTTTCAATTACTTTTTGAGTATCCCCACCAGATATCTGATCCATAGTAAATTCAAAAAATTCCCAAAATGATGCTACCATCAAAGAAAATGCTATCATAAAAAAGATATTAAACGCAATTGATTGATGGTCATATTTTTGAAACCAAACTAGAACTGCTATTCCAAATAAAGCAGTTAAAATTCCAGATATAAAATGAACAAAAGAATCAAACCAATAAATACTTGCATATAAGTTTACAATACTTCCTAAGAATTGAGCAAGAAATAAAAAGATAAGATAAACGCATTCTACACGTTCTGGAATTTGTACTTTAAAAATAGAACGTACTACCTTTGGAATCCAGATTGTTAAATAAAGAGATAGTGTTACTAAAATTCTACCATGATGTCCAGACAATATCATTTGTAACAAAAAACCAGAATTAAGCAACAATATCAAACTAATAATTAACTGATTCCATCTCTTCATCTTCATCATACTCGATTTTCTCCATTTCTGCTTTGCTAATTGAATCAAACTTTGTTGTAATTTTATTTGTTGTTGTGTGAATATCTTTTACATCACGACTAACACTCTCAATACTTCTAGATAATTTGTCCCAGCGTTCTTTATAACGTTTAAATTCCACCCCTAATATTTGTAATTCTTTCTGAATTTCTCTAGCATACTTATCACGATCCATATTTTTCATAATAATTTCTATTGTTGTTAGCGTGCTAATCAAAGTAGTAGGAGAAGTGATCCATACTCTTCTTTGATAAGCATAATCAATAATATCTTGATGATAAGCATTAACTTCTGCAAATATTGCTTCTGCTGGTAAAAATAAAATTGCTTGATCAGAGGTAACACCTGGAATGATATATTTATCTGCTATTGCATCTATATGCTTTTTCATATCCGCTTTAAACAGTTTTTCCGCATTTCCTCTTACTACCTCACTATTATTTTTATTTACCATCGCTTGATAATTTTCTAGTGGGAATTTAGAATCAATTGCAATATTTCCTAATGGTTCAGGAGCAAATAACATGCAATCAACAATTGTACCATTTTCTAATTTATATTGTAACTCATAAATCCTTGTATTATTCTCTCCAAACACACTCACTAAAATATGTTTTAGGTTAACTTCTCCAAAAATACCTCTCGATTTCTTATCTGTCAAAACGCTTTGTAAAGAAACAATATCATTTGATAATAAATCTATTTTTTTCTGAGCTTCATCTATTTTTGAAAGACGCTCTAATACATTGACAAATGTTTTATTTGTTTTTTCGAAATTTTCATCCAAACGTTCATTGACTTTTTCGTTAATCAAAAAAAGTCGATTTTCTAATTTACCATTTAATTCATTAAAATCTTTATTTAAATCTTGTGTCAGATTTTTATTAAATTCACTTAATTCTTTTACAACAGTAGTTTCCATTTTTCCTAATCGTTCTGTAATATTAGATTCATTAATATTTTTTGTAAGAGAAATAATTGACACAATTAGAATTACAACTAATAAAGCAATTATAACATATTCCATATTCTCACCTACTATTTATATTATATCATATAGAATAAAGGAATTCCTAATATTCAATACTAATTATTTGACAAAATGTAAACAAAAAAGACAGCTTAAGCTGCTTTTCCATCAAAACCATATTTGCGGTTAAATTTTTCAACACGTCCTGTTTTTGCTGTTTGACCTTGTTTTCCAGTAAAGAATGGATGACATTTATCACAAACTTCTAAATGTAATTCTTCTTTATTTGATCTTACAGTAAATGTATTTCCACAAGCACATGTTACTTTAGTATCCATATATTCTGGATGAATTCCTTTTTTCATGTTTCGCTCCTTCCGCCATGACACATTCATGTCATAGAAATATTACTGCTATAGTATAACAATATTTAAAGGAAAAATCAATAGATTAATCACGACTATTACCAAATAATTGTAGTAATCGTAAAAATAAGTTAATAAAATCTAAATATAGTTCTAAAGCTCCTATTATAGCAACTTTATGCTCATTTTCCATTGTAATTGCTAACATTTTAATTTTCTGCATATCATAGGCTGTATATCCTACAAAAATTAAAACACCAATAATACATAGAACCAAATCTAAAGTGTCATTTCCAAGGAAAATATTAATGACTGAAACAAGAATAATTCCAAGTAAAGCCATCAATAAATAAGTTCCGAATTTTGTTAAATCCATTTTTGTAAAATAACCAATACATGCGAATACAGCGAATAAAAGAGCTGTAATAGCAAATACCATTATAATAGAATCAAGTTCAAAAACTACAAAGATCGATGAGAAAGTAAGTCCTGTAAGTCCTGAATAAAGTAAAAATAAGACTGTAGCAGTTCCTTCTTTCATTTTATTTATTCTTGCACTAAGCCAAACAACTACAGCGATTTGAATAACAAAAATAAACCAATATAAATTTGTTTCGAAAATATTATATAGCATGTTTTCGTTAGACATTACAAAAGCTCCTACTCCAAATGTCACAAGTAAACCAACAAACATCCACATAAATACTTTTGGAAATATTTTATTTCCTTCCATTTTATCACCTCTGAATTTATTATATCACGTTTCAAAATTTTTACAAATTAGTCATCAATTACTTGTTTATCTATGAGAGGAATTAATTGTTCTACTATTTTTTCATTTCCTTCATCTAAAAGTTCAGGTCCATTAAAATCTTCCGTTTTTATTTCTTTCAATGAAACGTATGAGATATCATACTTTTTAGAAAGTGCTTCTAATTTTTTATTTGCATATTTAATATAACGATCCATATCATTTGAAAAAGGATTTACATATTCTAAAATAAAAATATCTTCTTTGCAATATTCTTTCAAAACCACAAATAGATTTTCCATATCTTTCATCATATCATCAATATAATTGAATAAATTATCTGGTTTCTCTGTTTTCATTTTGTAAAACAGTTCTTCATTACCAATAGAAAGGGTTACCAAATCTGCTTTTATTAAAGAGTTCTTAATAGCTTGATCTTTCTTTTTAATAACAACTTTCTTATTATCCTTAATATCACGAATCAAATCTGTAATACGCATATCATCTACTACAAACTCATTATGATATTGCTCTAATAAATTTCTTTCTTCCAAATAATTTGCAATTTGTTTTGGATATTTTAAAGAAATAGAATCTCCAAGAGCTAAATAATAGATTTTTTTATCCATAGTCGTTAAATAAATAAGAAAAACAACTAGTAAAAGAACTGCAACTACAAATATTTTTTTTAATTTCATAAAATCCCTCCAATGAAAAAAGTAGATTTCTCTACTTTCATTCTATTTCTTCTAATTCTATTTTAGCACCTACATTTTGTAATTTTTCTATAATGCCTTCATATCCTCTTAAAACATGTTCTACTTTTGTAATTACAGTTTCTCCTTCTGCACATAAAGCTGCTAAAATTAAAGAGGCCCCTGCTCTTAAATCTGTTGCTTCTACTTCTTTTCCTATCAAAGTTGTTTTCCCACTAATAAGAGCTATTTTCCCTGAAGCTGTAATGGATGCACCCATCTCATTCAAATAAGGAATATGCATAAATCGATTTTCAAAAATATTTTCTTCTACTTTTGATTGTCCCTCACATTGAGTCAAAAGAGAAGTAAATGGTTGCTGTAAATCAGTAGGAAATCCTGGATAAACTGCAGTTTTAATTGAAACAGCTTTATAATGTTCTCCTTTACCAAGAGTAATAGAGTCTTTAGCAACCTCTAAAGGTACACCAATCTCCTTCAATTTAGAAAGTAATGCTTCTAAATGATCTGGAATAGCATTCTCTATTTTTAAATTTTCTCCACATAAAGCACCAGCAATAAGATAAGTCCCCGTTTCTATATAATCTGGTACAACTTCGTGAAAACATCCAGATAGTTTTTTAACTCCCTTAATTCTAATTTCACTTGTTCCTGCACCTGTAATAGAAGCACCCATTTGATTTAGAAATGTTGCTACATTAACAATGTGTGGCTCTTTGGCAGCATTTCTTATAATTGTTGTTCCAGTTGCAAGCACTGAAGCTAACATTAAATTGATTGTTGCTCCAACTGAAGCAATATCTAAATATATGTTAGCACCTTTTAATTCTTCTGCCTCCACAATATATTTATTACCTTCTTCTTTTACTTTAGCCCCCAAAGCCTCAAAACCTTTTAAATGTAAATTAATTGGCCGCTCTCCAATAGAACATCCACCTGGAAAGTACATTTCTACTTTCTTATATTTTCCAAGTAAAGCACCCATAAAATAATAGGAAGCTCTCAATTTTTTTGATATTTCTTCTGGTATTTCTTTATTTTTTACATTTGTGGAATCTATTTTCATACTCGTACCTTTTCGTTCCACTCTTGCACCTAAATATTCTAATATTTCACTTAGAGCATCAATGTCTGAAATATTTGGAACATTGTCAATTTCTACAATTTCATCAGAAAGAAGAGAAGCTGGAACAAGAGCTACTGCACTGTTTTTTGAACCACTAATTGTAATTGTACCTGATAATTTTTGTCCTCCAATTACTTTTATTCTTTTCATATAAAACCTCCACCAATCACTATATTTATATGTATTTCTACTGATTTTGTTATGCTTTTCCAATACTTCCTAACAATTCTAGTTTCTTTTTTATAGCTTCTTTCATGGCGTCTTCTCCAGATTTAATTACTTTTCTTGGATCATATACTTCAGAATTTGCACCTAAAAATGTCCTAACTGCATTTGTCCATGCAATTTGTAATTCTGTATTAATGTTTAATTTACAAATTCCACAATGAATTGCCATTTTAATTTGTTCATCTGGAATTCCTGTTCCTCCATGAAGAACAAGTGGCAAATTAGTAATTTCACAAATTTGTTTCATTCTTTCAAAATTTAAATTAGGCTCTCTTTTATATAACCCATGAACACTTCCTAATGCTGGGGCTAAAAAATCAATTTCAGTTTTTGATAATGCAACTGCATCCTCAACGGTCGCATACAATACTTCATTTGCTACTCCATCTTCTTCTCCGCCAATTGCTCCAATTTCTGCTTCTACTGTAACATTTTTAGGATGAGCATATGAGACAACTTCTTTTGTCATCAATACATTTTCTTCTAATGAATATTTAGAACCATCTATCATAACAGAAGTAAATCCAGCATCAATTGCTTTTTTACAAGATAGAACAGAGCTTCCATGATCTAGATGAAGTGCCACTGGTACTTTAATTTCTAATTCTTTTACAAGACTATATACAATGGAAGATACTACAGAATAACCTCCCATATATTTAATGGCTCCTTCACTAACCCCTAAAATAACAGGGCTTCGATTTTCTTCACATGCTTCTAAAATAAACCTTGTCCACTCTAAATTATTAATGTTAAAATGTGCTACAGCATAATGTTCATTTTTTGCTTTCATAAGCATTTCTTTCATATTGACTACCATATTTATCACCATATTCATTATATTATGAAATAATTAAAAAGGCAAATAAAAAGAAGAAGTAAATAATCAACTAGTTAGTCTTGCTAGCTTTTTCTCCTTCTAATATTTCTTTCTCTGTTAGTCCTGTTACTTCTTTGATAAACGCTAAATCGGTTCCCTTTTTTAACATTGAAATCGCTGTTTTTAAAATTCCTTTCTTTTCTCCTTTTTCAAATGCATCTCTTCTTATTCCTGCTGTTGCTTGTTCAAATGTCATCTCTAACATATTTACCTCCCTCAGTCTTCGATATGTTTCTTCATCTTCATTATAATATTTGATTTCTTCTACCAATTCTTTATGTTCTTCTTTTTCCCCTAATTTTTCTAACACTTCCTTTCCATCTCTTTTTTCATCATCATCTAATGTCATTAGTTTTCCATACTCATAATCCAATCCCTTTTCCATCTTTAACGCGTCCTCTATATTCCATATTTTTATCTTTGAATATTCTCCAAATTGTTCTTTTAAATCCTTTTCAAACTCTTCATACTCTTTTAATATTTTTTCTTCCCCAAAAGGGAAATTGATAATCAAATATACCTCTACTGGTATTAGTCCTTTATAATCTTTTCCTGGCTTTTGACTTGAATAATATCCTGATACATAATATTTCATTCTTTCAATCAAATTCTTCAAATCTTGATTTTGTATTTCTACTATCATGATTCTTTTTTTACTTTTCATAACAATATCACATACACCTGACTTTAAATTCACATTTTCCTTCGGAAGCTCTTGCCTATGATACTCAAAATCCTCTAACTTTTCATGAAATAAATCGTTCATTATTTTTTTCATATTTTTCTTTTTAAAATAAATACTTTTAAATAATGGATCATAACGTAAACCAAATAATCTTTCATGCATAAAGATCCTCGTTTCTAAAGGAGTAATTTATATCTACATCATACTAGATAAAATATAACTTGTCAATATCCGTAATCATGAGTTTTACCTCCTCACTAATATCTTTCTACAAAAGCACATCAAAATCCTTAAAAAACAAAAAAATTGTTATAAATTAACAATTTTAATTTTATATTAAATAAATAAGCCCCAATATAATAAGTACTGATCCACCAATTATGGTAGATATTTTTCCTAATTTCTGATGAACTTTTTTTCCTAAATGCAATCCCAAAAAGGTAAATACAAAACTTGTTAAAGAAAACAAAACTGCACATAAAAGATAATGAGATGTTAACATTTTTAAACCTACACCAACAGAAAAGCTATCTATACTAACAGCTAATCCAAAAAATAGCATTTCTAATATTGTCAACTTTTTTATGTCATCTTGTTCTTTTCTACTTTCTATAATCATTTGAAGTCCAATAAAAGAAAGCACTATAAATACAATAATATCAGGATTGATTGGAAACCATTTTAATATAATCGCCCCAATAAATACTCCAAGAAGTGGCATAACAAAATGATAACTTCCAACAATAACTGATAATATATCAATATCTTTCTCTTTAATGTCTAATGTCCCATATGCTAGAGATAAAGAAAAAGCATCCATACTAAGACTAATCCCAATTATAAAAATAATCCATATTGACATAGAGTGCCTCCTACATCAATATATTCTTTTTAATTTTACTTATGATGTAAAAGAGGCGAAAATAGTTTTTGTAAATAATAATACCAACTAATTGGAAGTTCATAATCACCAATCAATTCTTCTACATAACCATCAAATCCACGCTTAAACTGGTAGACTCCATCTTCTTTATTTGGTTCTCCCATAATACCATAAAAATTATATTTTTGAAATTGATTTTCTATCCCATACTGAATCATAGTCCATTGCATGAAATAAGAAGAACCAAGATGTAAATATTCTTTTTTATTTCCACCAAATAAATAAATTAATTCATCACCATACAGCAAAAAAACACCAGCAGATATAACAAATTTTCCATTCTGATTGACATTCATTTCTTCTGCTTCTTTTAATAAAATGTGTTCTTTTTCTAATTGCTTTTCTATCTCTTCTGTCGGCTTCTTTTGAGAAAGCTCTTGAATTTTCTTTTCTAATCTTTTCTTATACTCTTTTACATCAATTTCACCAAGCATAAATTTCACTTCATTTCTTGGTGAAAAGTTTAAATATAAGGCCTCATAATAAGAAAGACTTCTAGCAACAAAACCTTCCCTTTTACTAGTTTCTTTTATCAATTCATCCACAATTCTAAGTTCTTCAAAATTTGCTTCACGAATTATAATTCCATTCTTCTCTGCTTTCTTAATCATTCTTTTTGGCAAAGTATGTATCCTCTTAAAAATATTTTCCTTTGTTTCATTTAAGGAAAGTGCAAATAAATATTTAAATTGTTGATAAATATCATTTGATTTTTTAAAGCCAGTTCGTTTTAAATTTTCAATTCCTCTTTGATGATTGATTCCACCTGGCACTATATTTCCATCTATATCTTTTTCTTCCGTTATGTAATAAGGATCAATTCTTAATGTATAACCATTTTTATTCTCAATATATTTTTTCAAATTTTGAGTGAAAAAATATAAAAGTTCATAATTTTCATAATCAACCAATAAGCCTCTAGGAGCATAAAATTCATTATATCCAAAATGTGTTTTTCTTGCCCCCATCATAGTTGCTGCAATAATCTCATTTTCTTTTTTTACTCCAACATAATATGACACATATCCACTTTTTTCTCTCATTTTTGCCATTTCTGGAGTTTGCATAAAATTTTTTAAAGAATGTGTAGAAGAAAATTCGCGAAATTCTTTTTCTGTTAACTCTGTAAATTCCATTCTATACCTCCTTTTTTACAAATTTTTTTATAATTGGTATTTTTTTAAAAATCTGCTTTCCAAATACTGTGCTTATTGTTCCAGTCTTCCATGTGATAAAAAAATATATCATACTCCCAATAATACCATAAAGACAAACAACAAAAACTGAATATAGTTTAGTATTTCCTTCAAGTGGAACTACATTTTCTAATAATAATAGTACAAATACCATTGCAATATTCGCAATCATGCAATACCCAAAGTGTTGTATTGTGGTTTTATATTGAACATGAAAATCCTGTTTGAGTGTATATAGATTCATAATAATTGTAATAGAATAGCCAATAATTGTAGATGTGATTGCACCATAATAAGCTGGAATTCCAATATAATCAAAAAATAACATAAATGGAACATTCATAAAAATATTAAATAAAAGACCTAAAATCAAGCTCGCATAAACTTTTTTTAATCGATCTAAAGATTGCATGGTAACATTAAAATTCAAAAATAAACTTGCAAATATTGTTACAAAAATACTATATGAAAATACTTTTGGACCAATTTCACTTGTACCATAAAAAATATTCCAAACAGGAACAGAAAGCAAGCTTAGACCTGTCGCCATTGGGATTGTGCAAAAGAAAATAATCTGCAATGTCTTATTTATTTTTCTTCGTACACCTTCAAAGTTTTTTGACACATAATCCCTAGTCATATTTGGAAGCAAACTTACAACAATTCCATTCGCAATTGAGATTACAATTGTATTCAGTTTAGAACCCCAAGTTGTCAGTACACTCATAACTGCTTCTGCTGTTGTTACATCCATGCCTACTTCATTCACTAATGTTTTTACTACTGTAAACATATCAACCAAACTATAAGAAGAGCCAACGATACTCATCAAAATAAATGGTAATGTATAAGTAATCAATTTCTTTACGATCTGTTTTGTCGTAATATTTTTTTCTTCTTCCGTTTCTATATAATCTTTTTTATTCCGGATTCCAGAATTTTTAATTTTAATAAATAGATAAACAAGTGTTACCATTGCTCCTACAGTTGCTCCAAATACCGCAATTCCTACAGCTTCTTTAACAGATTGATTTAACATATAAATTGAAATATAACTTCCAATCAAAATTACAGCAATTCGAACAACTTGTTCAATGACTTCACTAATAGAAGAAGGAGCAATATATCTATGTCCTTGCAAATATCCTCGCATAACACTAAGCATTGTAACAAAAAGAATTGCAGTAGACGAAATTCTTACTACATATGTTATTTCTTCCCAAGTATGGCCACCTGTTATATCTCCAATAATCAAATGAGATAAAAATGGAGCAAATATAAACAATACTAAAAATGAAATTATAGACATTGCTAAGACTATTTTATATGCAATTTTATATGCTCGCTCTTTTGTATGATGATAACCCAATGTATCATATTCACTAATCATCTTTGACATAGCAAGAGGAATTCCTACTGTTGAAAGAGTCAAAAAAAGTGTATATAAACTATAGGCATAACCATATAAAGCACCTCCACGCTCTCCAATGATTGCATGAAACGGAATTACATATAAAACACCTAATACTTTACTTAAAATAATACATATTGTTGCAATAAATGCACCTTTTAAAAATGATTCTTTTTTCATAGCATCTTCCATTCTCTTTCTTATTATACCCTTTTTTCTTTATTTTCTCAATATAGCATATAAGAGAAGAAAAAAATGTAGAAATTCTACATTTTTTCTTTATTGTAATTTCAACCGCACCAATTTAATCATAATTTAATTCTAC
>CANRVY010000013.1 GCA_947643405.1 uncultured Mycoplasmatota bacterium
TGCACTTTTTAAAGTGTAATGCATACAAACTATGCACTTTAGTTTGATTCAACGTGCTTTTTGATTTAATGTCAAGGTAGTTTCTTTTTCCTCTCCATTTCTATTATAAATTACTTTTATTTTATCCCCAATGCTATATTTATACAAATTATACCTAAAATGGGCAACATCTTCAATTTTATCATCATTTACTTTTAAAATAACATCACCTTGTTGCAATCCAGCCTTTTCTGCTACCGAATTTGCTTCTACATTTACAATGACAGCTCCATATGTAATACTTTTATGTAATATAATTTTATTTCTATATAATGCATAAGAATTGCTTACATCAAGTAAACTGACACCAACTACTGGGCGTTCTATTTTTTCGCCTTTCTCTAATTTTTCGACTGAAGCCATTACCAATTCAATTGGAATTGCAAAGCCCATGCCTTCGATCTCATCTTCTACTAATTTTAAAGAATTTACACCTATCACTTCTCCATTAATATTTACCAGTGGTCCTCCACTATTACCTGGATTTATTGCTGCATCGGTTTGCAATACTGACATCATATAACTACCATTCCCACTTGAAGATTCGACAGAAACTGTTCTATCTTTTCCCGATAAGATTCCTTTTGTAACCGTTCCTCTATAAGCGTTTCCAACTGGTGTTCCAACCGTAAATAATGTATCTCCTAACTCTAATTTACTACTTTCTCCAATTTCTGCGACTGCCAAAACTCCGCTAATATTCATGGAAAGGACTGCTATATCTGCATACTCATCACTTCCTAAAACCTTTGCATCTACAGTTTCGCCCTCCATATTAACAACCTTTATAGAAGTCGCTCCCTCTATCACATGATGATTTGTTATAACAAATCCTTCTTGATCATTTTTCTTATAAATAAAGCCGCTTCCGCTTCCTGTCTGCCTTCCATTTCTATAAGACTCTACCACCACTACCGCATCATAAATTTTATAAACAGCTTCTTTTATTGAATCTGCTTCTGTAATCGAAACTGTTTTTACAGACTTTTCTATTGTTTCTGTTTTTATAGGAAAAAATCGAATGGTTACTAAAGTTCCAGAAACACCTATAAAAATTGACAATATAATTGTAACTATATAAATTATTTTTTGCTTCATTTTTCCTCCTTAGTCCATATCAACAATATCTCTCCAATTATCTGGAAAACCTATTTTATTTAAAATTGTATTTAATGGCAATACTTCTACTTTCCCATCTAATATATCAATTTCATAACTTAATTCATAAATTAACTCTCGAAACTCTTCTTCTCTAAGCATTTGTTTCATGATGATAATAAGTGCATATAAGTCATTTTTCCCAAAATCATACTCATCTTTTGTTTGGCTAATATCCAACATATGATGGTATTTATTATCTGGAATCACTCTTTGGGTTCTATGATCATATAAAATATCTTCATGAGCGCATAAATTTCTAAAATTTGAAAGAAGGGCTAAATATATAGTCAAAGATTCAATATCAATACTATATATATCTGCTATTGTTTCTTGATCCTCTGCTTTTAGTATACAATATAATTCAGAAACAATTCCAAATGACAATACTTTTACTAAAATCCACATTGGGATATAACCATAATTGCTAAGGTAATGCATAGTAGCTGCATGTTGTTTTCCATTTACTCTTATTTGTCTTTTCATTTTATTTAGAACATCATGTACTTGTCTCACTCTTAAATTATCTTGCGTAAAATTTTTAGGATCCAAATAATCTTTTTCTTTAAAGCCATACTTTTTTGATAATGTATAACTAATAATTGACTTAATATTGTTTTCAATTATTAATAAATATTTGAACATAATATTTCGTATTTTCCGGTCAAACAAAAACATTGCATAAAGCTCATCAAAAGTCGTTCCTTCAATAAATCTATTTTCTTTCACTGTGCGCATAAACAAGTGTCTATATCCACTAATAAAAAAGTAATTTTCGCGGAATAGAATTTCTTTTGCTTTATCTAAGTCATCAACTATCAACCCTTTTGATTTTAGAATTTCTATTTGTTCATCTAAGGTTTTAAATATCTTGCCGCCCATATTACCACCTAGTATTCATTATATCATACTATTTATGAAATAAATATGTTTTTTTTATGGTATTTTCGTGTGATTTTCTAGAATTTTACTCTTATTATAATTGCTTTTTTGTTATTTTTATACATCAAAATTTCAGTTTTTATAAAAGAAAAAAGTAATTATTAAAGTTAAATATTAATAATATATTTTTTTAATAATTACCTTTAAGTTAAGAAAAATATTTAATGATTCCATTTAAAATTGAATTTGCCACTTTATCTTGATACCAATCTTGTGTTAATAAATATCGATCATTAGGATTACTTAAAAATCCAACTTCCAAAAGAACTCCTGGGCGCGTAATTCGCTTATGCAAATACATAGAATCCGTTTTTTTATAATTCCGTTTGGAGTCTAGACTTTTCCTAAATTCGTCTTGCATTATTTTAGCAATTTTCTCATTTTCAGGATTTACATCATCATAATATGCTTCTGCCCCATGCCAACTACTAGATGTTTCTGCATTTAAATGAATTGATAAATATAAATCGCAATTAGAACGATTTATAATATTAGCTCTCCTTGACAAATCACTACGCTTTCTATTAATAGCATATGGAACTGATAAATCATAATCTCCATCTCGTGTCAGATATACTGTTACTCCAGCACTCTCAAGCTTTTGCTTTAACTTGTTGGCAATTTTTAAATTAATCGACTGTTCTTCTATTTTCTTATAAAGGGCTCCTGGATCTGCTCCGCCATGTCCTGGGTCTAAATAAATTATTTTATTTTTTAAAGCTTTTGGTTTTTCTTCTGCTTTTACAAAATGAAAACTACAAAGACATAAAAGTAATAAAACAATCATTCCAGTTTTATATTTCGTCATCATATCACCTATCAAAATATATGTAAATAAAGAAGGTTTCTATACATAAAATATGTTTTAATAAAAAAAGAGTTTATTTTCTAAATCTGAAATAAACTCCATGGAAAAGTTCTAGATGGCTTTTTGTTAAATGTCATTTTATCTTTTGTTATTGGATGATAAAATGATAATTCATAGGCATAAAGTGCAATCTGTTCTCCTATTTTACTATTTTTATTATACTTCTGATCACCATAAAGAGGATGATTTCTACTAGAAAATTGTACTCTTATTTGATGACTTCTACCTGTTTTCAAATCAATATCTACAAGACTATAATTTTCTTTACTATCCACTACTAAATAATTTAAGATGGATTCTTTTCCAGAACGATCAATAAACACTTTATTTAATTTTTCATTTTTTTTCAAACAATCACGCAAAGTGCCTTCCTTTTTATCTAAACTTCCTTCTACTATTGCATAATATTTTTTTTGAATTTGGTGATTCCTTACTTGTTCAGACAAACGCGAAGCTGCTTTGCTTGTCTTCGCAAACACCATAATTCCTCCTACTGGTCTATCTAATCGATGAACTAACCCTAAGTATACATTTCCTGGTTTTTGATAACGTTTTTTTATATCTTCTTTTAAAATAGACAATAAATCTTTGTCATGGGTATCATCTTCCTGTACTAATATATTAGCTGGTTTCTCTACAACCAATACATGATTATCTTCATAAATGATATTAATCATTACTTTGCCATCTTCCATATATTCCACAAGGCAATATCAGGTTATTTCTTTCTACTGGCAATCCGACTTCTCCTGCATCTACTTTACCTTTTGGATAAAGAGGTAATAAAGTTGTCTTCAATATATTTTCTAAAACAATACTCGATATTCCAGTTGTATAAGAATTAATTAACACAAATAAGGGTTTATCACTTAAGATTTTAATACAAGCATTGATCAAAGTATAAATACTATCTTCAAATTTCCAAACTTCACCATTTGGCCCTCTACCATAGCTAGGTGGATCCATAACAATCGCATCATACTTATTCCCACGACGACATTCTCTTTCCACAAATTTTAAACAATCATCTACAATAAAACGAATAAAATTATTTTCTAAACCTGACAATCTCATATTTTCTTTTGCCCATTCTGTCATACCTTTTGAAGCATCTACATGAACTACATCTGCTCCAGCCTTTGAGCAGGCCATTGTAGCTCCACCAGTATACGCAAATAAATTGAGAACCTTTATTTTACGATTACTATTTTTTATTTTATTCATCATAAAATCCCAATTTGCTGCTTGTTCTGGAAATAAACCTGTATGTTTAAAATTTGTGGGACTAATCTTAAAAATTAAATCTTTATAATTTATTGTCCAATATTCTGGGAGAGTCTTAAAAAACTTCCACTCCCCTCCGCCTTTGTTACTTCTAAAATACTGACCATCTATTTTTTTCCATATATCAATATCTTTATTAACAGTCCAAATGGCTTGTGGATCTGGTCGCCTTAAAATAATACCATTCCAGCTCTCCAACTTTTCTCCGTTTCCTGCATCTAAACACTTAAATTCAATCCATTCATTGCTAACCCTTATCATGTTATTTAAACCTCACTTCATGTTCTAATTGTTTTAAATCGGAAACTGTTCTTTGATAATCTTGTTCACCAATTTCTTTTTTTGATTCTAACGGACTATTTTCTCCAATAAGTTTTTCACTTTTTAAACTTTTTACATTCGATAAAATTTCATTATAATCATTTGGATTCATTTGTCCTTGAAATCGATTTAAAGTACTAAGAACTTCATTCTTTTTTGTTGGATCTATAGACATTGCTTTTAAATTTGAAACAGAATTCTGTAAAGAAGAATTTTGATTAAAATTAATTTGCTTTTGAAATACTTGATTTCCAAATATATTTTTGTTATTAAAGTCCATATTATCACCATATAAATTATAATATAAATACTTTTATAAATCAAGAAAGGAAATTATAGATTAATAATAAACAGGAAATTATAGATTAATAATAAACACTTTTAATAGCTCTATCAAACTCCTGCAATATTTGATCTAATACTTTATCGAAGCAATGATCTTTTATCCGTTTCATATTAAATATAAAAATTTGATTATCTCCCAATAAGTTTTTATTTTTCTGACTGGCATAAATTTGATTTATATTTGAGTCTGCTTTTAATTCATTAATATCTTCCTTTTTATATAAACCATATTGATTACATAATTCTAATTCTACTGGACATTTATAGAAAAAAGATAAAAGCAAACAGGCTTCAGAATGATCAAAATCTTGATTATTATGAGATGTATATTTGAGTCTTACTGTTATATCATTTTCTTTTAGGTCCACTTTTCCTATCATACGGATCGTTTTTAATTCATTGAGCATAAAGTCAATCACAAAATTTTTTTCTTGTGGATTAATTTTTGTTTCTATTATATTGAGTGGAGTTTTCCACAAGTATTTTAAAAAACTTTCTAGGATTTCCACATTATTTAGAAAAAACTTTTTTGTTTTTCCATTCATTTTATCACCTCAGACAAACTATATCAACATTTAAACAGAAATGCAAATTGTAAAAACAAAAGATCTGTATTTCTATTCTTTTTAATAATCAAAATTTGTTAACTAAATTTCAAAAAAAGACTACAAAAGTAGTCCTAAATATAAAGTCCTTCTAAAAAGTAAAATTTCCCATCATCATGCTTTTTAAAGACATATCGATAAGTAACATACTCTAAGTCCCAATACTCTTCCAAAATCTTCGTAATACTAACGTTTCTTTTTAAGTAGATTTCATAACCCCTGCTTTGATAAATATCTAAACGATTTCCTTTTTTATCTATAAAACGGATTTTATAATCCAAATAAAGAGTATCTTCTTTTTCATATATATGTTCAAGTTTTGATTCTACATACTTTCTATTAGTTGAACAAACATTTTTCTCCAAATTTATAATAAAGCGATATTGTTCTCCTTCTTTAATTCCCTTAAAATTAAGTCTTTCAAATTCCTCTAGTTCTGATTTTAATTCTTCTCCCCAGAAGCTTTTATAAATGTCCTTTATTTCTTGTTCTGTAAATAGATACTCTTTCTTTCCATTTTCTTCTTGTTCTTCTTTATCAAAAGACTCATTTTTATATGCATGAGAAAGTGCTAATAAGATACGATCCGATATTTGCAGACTCTCTATTGAAAACTTATCTTTCTGATATACATGTTCTTCAGTAAAATCAATGCAATCACTATCTAATGTTAACATGTTTATATTTTTTAAAGTTTCTTCTGATCGTTCTATTTCTTTAAGACTATTTACTGTATTTTTCTTTTTCCCTTCTGAAAAATGATAATTTCCTGTTTTTTCTTGTTCAAATATAAATGTATAATGTTCCAATTTCGTTTGATATTTTGAAGCACTTTTGCTTAAATCATCTTCTGTTTCTGCTACTGTATCAAGGTAAATTGTAAATTCTTTATCTTGATATATATGATAAACAACATTATTTCCATGACTAGAATCTTCAATATAATAGAGAATTACATAATCTACTATTATCTGTTTATCTTTCATTGTTGCAGTTAAAATAATTGGCTGAAAACGTTTCATGTAATTTGTTTCTTCACAACTAATATTTTCACTTGCTTCAACATGATAAGCATTTTCTTCTTCCTCATATGTATAATTAGTATTATTAATAGAAAAAGTAAAGTCTTGATACTCATCTATTTCACCCCAATAACTTTTAACATATTGCTTCATATCATCTGACGATACAATATTGCTTGATGATGGTGATAATTTTTTATAAGCTGTATCTATCTTTTCAGAAAGTTCAATATCTTCTATTTTAAATTGGTTTTCATCATATCTTCCCAGATTATCTATTCGATTACATCCTTCATTCATATTTGGATAAGGAAGGTTTTGAACCAATTCACTATTTAAATCTAAGGTTTCCTCTTTCACTTCTGCTTCCTTTAAAGGCTTTGTTTTCTCCTCTTCTGGTTGATTTAAAAATAACCATGTCATAACCCCAATTAAAATGATTACTAGAGTTGTCATCAAATTTAAAATTACCACTGCTTTATTTTTCATTTTGCACCCCTATTCTATTCAATAGTATAACATAAATATCAAAAAAAAGACACAATTGTCTTTGATAGTTGTTATATGGAATTTTATTTTTGTTTTCCAGAAGAAATTTTCTGTATTACAATATCATAAAATCTTTCAGAAAAATTATCTCTTTGTCTTTTGCAAAATTCAATCCATGCTTCTATTGTATCTTTTTTAGTATATTCGCTACTTAAAAGTAAAAAAGAATTATAATCAGGCAAATTCTCTACAATAATATTGTCGTTAAAAAAAGGAATAGAACTATTTGATGTTAAATTAGTATGAATATCTCTCTCTGATATGGCACCAGTGCTTAAAAACATTATACTTCTCCTCATTTTTTCTACATCCGAATCACATAATGCAAATAATTTAGCAAATTCATTCCCAATTATTTTTTTCTTGAAACAAAAGCTCCAGAATAACTCTATAGTACTAGCTATTTCAATTGAAATTTGTTCTTCCCACCATTTTGCACCATCAAATATATGATAAAAATTATAATCTATAGTTAGTTTATAAATTTTATCTACAATTTCAGTACATGCGATTTCTGCTTCTTCATTTCCATTAATTATATATTCATATATGCCATAATATGAGTGTTTCATTTGTCTTTCATTTTTTGGAAATCCTTTACAAAGTAATTCATATTCGCTATTTATTTCTGCACATATATTATTAAGTTGCTCAAATTCATATTCATCTTTAGCTAAATCAGGATGATACTGTTTTATTAGTTTTAAGTATTCTTTTCTTAAGTCATTTAGATTTTGGCAATTTTTAAAATATTTTAGCATTTTTAACCTCTTCCTTATAAGTATTATAGCATACTGTAAACTTTTTTTCCACAGCAAAACTAAAAAAGATGCTTATTTTGCATCTTCCTCAACTAATTCTAAAATTACTTCTAACGCATCGTCTCCTCTACGTTCTCCCAATTTTAGAATTCTTGTATATCCACCGTTACGATTAGTATAACGAGGGGCTAAAACATCAAATACTTTCTTTACAGCAGTATTATCATTTTGTAAGAATGCTAATGCTTTTCTTCTTGCAACTAATGAACCATCTTTACCATATGTAATCATTTTATCAACAAACTTACGAACTTCTTTGGCTCTAGGTTCTGTTGTTTTAATGCTTTCATTCATGATTAGGTCTTTTGTTAGGTTAGCAAGCATGCTTCTTCTATGTTTATTAGTGCGTCCTAATTTTCTATAAGCCATATTATTCCTCCTAACTATTAATCTTCATCACGGAATCTAAGTCCCATATCTTTAATTTTATCCATAACTTCTTTTAAAGATTTTTTACCTAGATTACGAATCTTCATCATTTCTAATTCTGATTTTTCTGTCAAATCACCTAAAGTATTTACTCCAGCTCTTTTTAAACAGTTGTATGCGCGAACAGAGAAGTCTAAATCATCAATAGACGTTTCTAACTTTTTAAGTTTGCTGTCTTCTTGTTTTGCATTCATAATTCCTGTCACATCAGCAATTTCGCTTAAGTCAGTAATAATATTTAAATGTTCAATTAAAATCTTTGCCCCTAATGCCATTGCTTCCTCTGGACGAATAGAGCCATTTGTTGTAACATTCATAATTAGTCTATCATAACTTGCATCTTGTCCAACACGAGCATTATCTACATCGTAGCTAATTCTCTCTATTGGTGAATAAAGAGCATCTATTGGAATATACCCTATATTACCTTCTACATACTTTTTATTTTCATTTGATGGAACATAACCTCGTCCATTTGCTACAATCATTTCCATATCAAGTTTTCCGCCTTTTGATAATGTTGCTATTACTTGATCTGGATTAATAATTTCAATATCTGCATCTGCTTCAATATCTGCAGCTGTCACAACTCTTTCTTCACTTACTGACAAATGCAATATTTTATCTTCATTAGAGTGATTTTTTACTACTACGTTTTTAAGATTCAATACGATTGTTGTTACGTCTTCTACTACTCCATCCATTGATTGAAATTCATGCATAACTCCATCAATTTTAACTGCTACAATAGCACTTCCTGGCATACTAGAAAGCATAACTCTTCTAAGTGCATTACCAATTGTTGTTCCAAATCCTCTTTCTAAAGGTTCTAATTCAAATTTCCCAAAATTATTATTTTCAACATATTCTGTTATTTTATAAATTGGTTTTTCAAAGTTTAACACTTAATCACTCCCTTTCATTATCCACGTGGACGTTTTGGTGGACGACATCCATTATGTGGAATAGGTGTTACATCAGAAATTGAAGTAATCTCTAATCCAGCAGTTTGTAATGAACGAATTGCTGTTTCTCTTCCAGAACCTAATCCTTTTACGAAAACTTCAACCTTTTTCATACCCATTTCTACAGCTGCTTTTCCTGCTGCTTCTGCAGACATTCCTGCTGCAAATGGAGTTGATTTTTTACTTCCTTTGAATCCTAATGTTCCAGCTGAAGCCCAGCTAATTGCATTTCCATCTTTATCACTAATTGTTACAATTGTGTTATTGAATGTTGAATGAATAAAAGCTTTACCTTCTGGCACATTCTTTTTCACTTTACGTTTTCTTGGTTTATAAGCCATGTATATAACCTCCTTTATTCGTTTGCATTATTTTTTCTTATTTGCAACTACTTTTCCTTTACCCTTACGAGTTCTTGCATTACGGTTTGTTCTTTGTCCTCTTACTGGCAACCCTTTTTTATGACGAGTTCCTTCGTAAGAATTAATTTCCATCTTAGTTTTGATGTTCATGTTAACTTCACGGCGTAAGTCTCCTTCAGTTAGATAGTTATTTAAAACATCACGAATTGCAACTAATTCGTCATTTGTTAAATCTCCTGCTTTTTTATTAACATCGATTTTAGCTTCTTTTAAAATTGTATTAGATAAGCTTCTTCCGACACCATAAATATAAGTTAAAGCAATTTCAATTCTTTTATTATTTGGTATATCTACACCTTTAATACGTGCCATAAAACACCTCCTATATTACCCTTGTCTTTGTTTATGTTTTGGATTTGTACAAATTACTTGTACTTTTCCCTTACGTTTAATAATTTTGCAATTTTCACACATTTTTTTTACTGATGGTCTTACTTTCATCTAAATCCCTCCTACTTTCTATAGGTTATTCGCCCACATGTTAAATCATATGGTGACATTTCCACAGTGACTTTATCACCTGCTAAAATGCGAATATAATTCATTCGGATTTTACCAGAAACGTGGGCAATTATAATATGTTTATTCTCTAATTCTACTCTGAATTTTCCGCCTGGTAATACTTCTAATACTTTACCCTCAACTTCGATTACATCTGTTTTTGCCATCTAATCACCTCTTTGTCAAAATTTGATACCCATCTTTGGTAACTAGAACAGTATGTTCAAAGTGTGCAGAAGGTTTTCCATCTGCTGTGATAATTGTCCAATCATCATCTTCTAAGAAAATATGTGGTGTTCCTAGATTTAACATTGGCTCTACAGCGATAACCATTCCTTCCTTCAAGATAGGCCCAGTATTCTTTTTTCCATAGTTTGGTACATCTGGTTCTTCATGGACATCACTACCAACCCCATGACCAACTAATTCTCTTACTACCCCTAAGTGATACTTATTTGCAACTTCACTTACGGCGTTCCCGATATCCCCAACATGTGCTCCTTCTTTTATCACAGATAACCCTGCAAATAAGGATTCTTCTGTTTGTTCTAGAAGTTTCTTCAAATCGTTATCTATTTTTCCTACTGGATAAGTCCAAGCAGAATCTCCATGATAACCTTTGTAACATGCTCCAATATCGATAGAAATTATGTCACCATTTTTTAGTTTTCGATTTCCTGGAATTCCATGTACTACTTCATCATTGATAGAAGTACAAATACTCCCTGGAAAACCATCATAATTTTTAAATGAGGGAGTTGCCCCTCTGCTTATTATATAATCATAAGCAAGCGTATCTAGCTCTTTTGTTGTAATACCTGGTTTAATAAACGGTTTTAAATAATTATGGGTATCGCCAGTTATCCCACCAGCTATTTTAAGGAGCTCTATTTCTCTTTCGCTTTTTATAGGAATCATAGTTTACTACTTCCTTCCAAGAAAGAAGAGATTTCTTTAAAAGTGTCATCTTTACTATTAACACTAGAAACACGATATAATACATTTTTACTATCGTAGTAATCAATCAAAGGCTGTGTTTTTTCTAAATAGGTATCATAACGTAGTCCAAATGTTTCACTATTGTCATCTGCTCTTTTTACAAGTTTATTTCCACAATGGTCGCAAATTCCATCTTCTTTTGGTTGTGCTTCTTCTATAATAGTATTATAGACAGAACCACAAAGAGGACAAATTACTCGGCCTTCTATTCTCTTGCAAGCAAGTTCTTTTTTGACATCTAAATAAATTACAATTCCTAACTTCTTATTTAGTTTTCTCAAAATATTTTCATAGGCAATTGCCTGTTCTATATTTCTAGGAAAACCATCTAAGATATAACCATTGTTGCAGTCTTTTTGTTGTAATCGTTCTTCTAATAATTCTAAAATAATATCATCACTCACAAAAGCTCCACTGCTAATTTGTTTTTTAATATACTTTCCTCTTTCATCATCTACTAGAGATGCTCCACGAAGAAGATCTCCAGTAGAAATATGAGGAATTTGATAAGCTTCACAAAGCATTTTTGCTTGTGTACCTTTTCCTGCTGCTGGAGGAGCTATAAAGATAATGCTTTCCATATTATCTTCTTCTTCCTCTCTTATACTGGCGGCTTACTAACTGACTTTCCATTTGCTTATAAGTTTCAAGCGCTACTCCTACTACAATTAAAAGTCCTGTCCCTCCTAGTTGCACACTCGTTGGTAAACTAGATATAGAACCGAACACAAGTGGAAGTCCTGCTATTATTGCTAAAAAGATAGCACCTACAATTGTAATTTTGTTTAAAACTCCACTTACATATTTCTCAGTATCAGTTCCTGGACGTACTCCTGGAATAAAACCACCATTTTTGTTTAAATTTTCAGCTAATTCTTTTGGTTTTAATTGTAAATATGTATAAAAATACGCAAAACCGATAATTAATAGAATATACAAGATAAGTCCTGTACCACTACTCATCGTTAGCCATTTATTTACAAATAATGTAAATCCATCTTTTTTCACAAACTGTGCTATTATTGCAGGTATTGAAAGTAATGCAGATGCGAAAATGACAGGTACTACACCAGCTGAATTAAGTTTAAATGGAATATAACTATTTTTTGCTCCAACACTATTCACTGAACGATTAGCGTATTGAATTGGCACTCTTCTTTCCGCACTTTGTTCAAATACTACTCCAATTACAATTGCTAAGTAGACAATTACTAAAAGCGCAAATTTTACAATTCCTAAAGTTAAAGCTTGCGTACTAGTTGTTACAATCAAACTTTGCCAAGCACTTACAAACATTGTTGGAAGACTTGCAATAATACCAGCCATAATAATTAATGAAATTCCATTTCCTATTCCTTTTGCAGTAATTTGATCTCCTAACCAAAGTAAGAACGCAGTTCCTGCTGTTAAAATAAGAGCAAATTCCATATAATCAATTGGAGTCCCACCTTTGATTACAGAGAAAGAAAATAAATATCCTTGAAAGAATGCTAATGCAATTCCTACTACTCTTGTAATTTGATTTAATTTTGCTCTTCCTGTTCCACCTTGTTTAGAAAGTTCTGCCAAATAAGGAATAATATCCATTTGTAATAATTGAATAACAATAGATGCTGTAATGTAAGGCATTACACCTAATGAGAAGATAGAAAATTTTTCCATTGCTCCTCCACCCATTGCATTAATGAGTTCTAAGAACCCTAACTTTCCGGCATCAAATGCAGATGAGTTTACTCCCGGAACGATAATAGTTGTTCCTAGTTTAAAAATAAATAAACAGAAGAAAGTAAAATAAATTCTCTTTCTTAAGTCTTTATTCTTGGGATTAAATATTTGCTTCATTGTTGCAAACATTTTAGATCACCTCTGCTTTTCCACCTAATTTTTCTATTTGTTCTTTTGCTACAGTAGAGAATTTATGTGCTTTTACATTTACTTTTTTCTCTAATGTACCATTACCTAATACTTTAATTCCATCTAATTGATTCTTAATTAGTCCCATCTCTTTTAGAAGTTCTGGAGTAATCGCTGCTCCATCTTCAAATTTGTTTAAATCACTTAAATTAATAACAGCATATTCTGTTTTAAATCTGGCATTTGTAAAACCTCTTTTTGGTAAACGACGGAATAAAGGTAATTGTCCACCTTCAAATCCTGGTCTTACTCCTCCACCACTTCTTGCATTTTGTCCCTTATGTCCTTTTCCAGCAGTTTTTCCATGTCCACTGCTTGTTCCACGACCAACAATTTTACGCTTTTTTGTTGCGCCTTCATTTGGATACATTGTATGTAATTTCATACTATCTGATCTCCTCTACTTTTTTACCACGTAAACGTGCTACTTCTTCTATTGTTCTTTGTGATTTAAGTGCATTAAGGGTTGCATATGCCATATTTATTTTTGTATTTGATCCAAGAGATTTTGATAAGATATCTTTTACACCAGCAAGTTCTAATACTGCTCTAACAGGTCCACCAGCTTTTACTCCAGTACCTTTTGAAGCAGGTTTTAACATAACTCTACTAGCTCCTCTTACACCAATTGCTTCATGAGGGATAGTTCCATCAACGATAGATACTCTTGACACATTTTTAGTAGCTGCTGCAACAGCTTTTTTAATAGCATCTGGTACTTCGTTAGCTTTTCCAGTTCCAAGTCCAACTTGGCCTTTTCTATCTCCTACAGCAACAGTAGCAGAGAAACGGAAATGACGACCACCTTTTGTTACCTTTGTAACACGACCAATATTAATTACTTCTTCTTCGAATTGTTTTGGTCTTGGTTCTCTTCTTCTATTTTCCATGTGTTTTCCTCCTTTTAGAATTCTAATCCATTTTCGCGAGCAGCTTCAGCTAAAGCCTTTACACGACCATGATATAGGTATCCACCTCTATCAAAAACTACAGTTTTTATTTTTGCATCTTTTGCTCTTTTGGCAAGTAATTCTCCTACTTTAGTTGCGGCTTCAATGTTTCCACCATTTTTTAGTTTCAACTCTTTATCGATAGAAGATGCACTTACTAATGTAACAGATGCTTCATCATCGATGATTTGTGCAAAAATGTTTCCGTTAGATCTAAACACATTTAATCTTGGTGTATTTACTGTTCCTGCTACTTTAGATCTTACACGTGCATGTCTAGCTTTACGTACATCGTTACGAGATACTTTTTTAATCATAAGTATTACTCTCCTTTACTATTTAAATATTAAGATGCTTTCTTTCCTTCTTTACGACGAACAATTTCATCTTTATAACGAATACCTTTCCCTTTATATGGTTCTGGTTCTCTTATTTTTCTAACATTAGCAGCAAATTCACCAACTAAACATTTGTCAATTCCTCTGATTGTAAGTTCTGTATTACTTGGACACTCTAATGTAATTCCTTCTGGAACTTTTACTTCTACAGGAAGAGAATACCCAGCAGTTACTACTAAGTCTTTTCCTTTTAAAGCAAAACGATATCCTACTCCAAGAGATTCTAGTCCTTTTTCAAATCCCTTAGTAACTCCTTCAATCATATTACTAATGTTTGCGTTTGCAGTACCGTGAAAACTTTTATAATTATCATTTTCTCTTGTAACTGTTAATTCATTTCCATCAACTTTAATATCGATGTGGTTGTTAATTTCAGTAGAAAGTTCACCTTTAGGACCTTTTACTGTAACAACATTACCGTCTTTAGATACTGTAACGTTTTCTGGTATAGTTAATACTCTATTTCCTATACGACTCATAATAATCCTCCTAACTTTCTACCAAATATAAGCTAAAACTTCTCCACCTAATGATTTTTCTCTAGCTTCTTTATCAGTCATAATTCCTTTTGAAGTAGAAATGATGGCAATTCCAAGACCGTTTAATACGCTTGGGATTTCTTCTGCTTTAGCATATACACGTAATCCTGGTTTAGAAATTCTTTTAAGTCCAGTAATAACGCGTTCTTTTTTATCTCCATATTTTAAATCTAATGTAATAACATCAAATTTATCGTTTTTTGCTACTTTATAATCACTGATAAATCCAGTTTCTTTTAAAATTCTAGCAATTTCAGTTTTCATTTTTGAAGCGGGTACTTCAACTTCTTTGTATCGCATTTGATTGGCGTTACGAATTCTTGTAAGCATATCTGCGATTGGATCTGTTACCATATATATCCTCCCATCTACTACCAGCTAGATTTAGTAACCCCTGGTATTTGTCCTTTATAAGCTAATTCTCTAAAACAAATACGGCAAATTCCATATTTTCTAAGTACAGCATGAGGTCTTCCACATCTTTGACAACGTGTATATTCTCTTACTTTGTACTTTGGTTTACGACTAGCTTTTACTATCATACTTTTTTTAGCCATAATATCCTCCTATAACTATTTCTTAAAAGGCATTCCGAAACCTTTTAATAAGTCATGTGCTTCTTCGTTAGTACGAGCTGTTGTTACAAATACAATATCCATACCACGAACTTTTACAACGTTATCGTATTCAATTTCTGAGAAAATTAATTGTTCAGTTAATCCTAATGTATAATTACCTCTTCCATCAAATGATTTATTTGAAATTCCTCTGAAATCACGTACACGTGGTAATGTAATACTAATTAGTTTATCTAAGAAGTTATACATATTTTCTCCACGTAATGTTACTTTACAACCAATTGCTTGACCTTCTCTTAATTTAAATCCAGCTATGGCTTTTTTGGCTGTTGTAGCAACTGGTTTTTGTCCTGTAATAGCTTCTAAATCTGCTATAGCAGCTTCTAACATTTTACTGTTATGAGCAGCATCTCCAACACCCATATTTACTACAATTTTATCTAATTTTGGAACTTCCATAATACTTGTGTAATTATATTTTTCTCTCAAACTTGGTACGATTTCATTTAAATATTTTTCTTTTAGGCGGTTCACTCTTAACCCTCCTTCCAATTAGTCAAGGACTTCATTAGATTTTTTGCAAACTCTAACTTTTTTTCCTTCTTTATTTACTGTGTGTCCAATTCTAGTTCCTTTTTTTGTTTTAGGATCTAGTATCATAACATTTGAAGCATGAATTGGTGCTTCCATTTCTACAATACTTCCAGCATTTCCACCTTGAGGTTTGATATGCTTTTTACGAACATTTACGCCTTCAATGATTACTTTATTTTCGTCACGAAGAATTTTTGTAATAGTTCCTTCTTTTCCTTTATTAGAACCAGCAATGACTACTACTTTATCTCCAGTTTTCAAGTTCATGCTTTTTCCCTCCAAACTATAGCACTTCTTTAGCAAGTGATACAATCTTCATAAAATCTTTTTCACGTAATTCACGTGCTACTGGTCCAAATACACGAGTTCCAACTGGGCTCTTATCATCTTTAATAATAACGCAAGCATTATCATCAAATTTAATATAAGATCCATCTTCTCTTCTTAGACCAAATTTACTTCTAACGATTACAGCTTTCACTACCTTACCACGTCCAACTGTACCATTAGGAGTTGCTTTTTTAATAGTTCCAACAACTATATCACCAATATTACCAGTTTTAACTTTGCTTCCACCTAATACACGAATCACTAAAAGTTCACGTGCACCTGAGTTATCGGCAACTTTTAAACGGCTTTCTTGTTGAATCATATATGAATCCTCCTTTATCCGTTACAGCTATTATAAGATAACTGCTTTTTCTACTATTTCAACCAAACGGAAACGTTTTGTTCTAGATAGTGGTCTAGTTTCTGCAATACGTACAGTATCTCCAGTTTTTGCTTCATTTTTTTCATCATGTGCAGTAAATTTTTTAGAATATTTAACACGTTTTTTGTATAATGGGTCAGTTTTATAAGTTTCAACTAAAACAGTAATTGTTTTGTCGTTCTTGTCGCTAACTACTTTACCAACTAATTCACGAGCTTTATTTTCTTTCATACGTTACCTCCCTATTTACCTTCACGTTCACGAAGAATCGTTTTCATACGTGCTACTAATTTTCTAAGTTCTCTAATTCTTGATGGTTTTTCTAAATTCCCAGTAGCTTGGCTAAAACGTAAGTTAAATAATTCTTCATTAGATTCTTCAATTTTTTTCAAAATTTCTTCATTAGACATTGCTCTAATTTCACTATTTTTCATTAGCCTCACCACTTTCTTCTTTTTTTACAAATTTACATTTAATTGGAAGTTTATGCATAGCAAGTCTTAATGCTTCACGAGCGATTTCTTCACTAACGCCTCCAATTTCAAACATGATTTTTCCTTTTTTTACTACTGCAACCCAAGCCTCTGGTTGACCTTTACCTTTACCCATACGAGTTTCTAATGGGATTTTAGTTAATGATAAGTGTGGGAAAATGTTAATCCATACTTTTCCTCCACGCTTCATATAACGAGTCATAGCAACACGGGCAGATTCGATTTGTTGTTGTGTAATCCAAGCTCCCTCCATTGCCATTAATCCATATTCACCAAAATGAAGTTCTTTATTTCCTCTCGTAACTCCATCATATCTTAAACGATGAGGTCTACGATATTTAGTTCTTTTTGGAATGACTGCCATTTTCATTACCTCCCTTATTTTTTGCACCAGGAAGTATTTCTCCTTTGTAAATCCATACTTTTACACCGATTTTTCCATAAGTTGTATCAGCTTCTTTATGAGCATAATCAATATCTGCTCTTAAAGTATGAAGTGGAATATTACCTTCTGTATATCCTTCTGTTCTTGCCATATCAGCTCCACCTAAGCGCCCTGATACAGAAGTTTTAATTCCTTTTGCGCCTGCTTTCATTGCATTACGAATTGCTCTTTTTTGTGCAATTCTAAATGATACACGGCCTTCGATTTGATGTGCAATATTTTCTGCAACTAATGCTGCATCTACATCTGGATTCTTAATTTCCATAATTGAAATTTGAATCTCTTCTTTTACTAATTTTGATAATTCTTTTTTTATTTTTTCAATTTCATCTCCGCCATGACCAATGACAACACCAGGTTTTGCAGTGTTAATAATTACATCTGTCTTTTTAGCGGTTCTTTCGATAAGAATACTTGAAACTGCTGCGTCTTTTAATCTTTTAGATAAATATGCGCGAATCTGTACATCATTATTTAAAAACTTAGCGAAATCTTTATTATCAGCATACCACTTAGATTCCCAAGTTTTATTGATTCCCATTCTAAGTCCGACTGGACTAACTTTTTGACCCATCAGTTACCCTCCTTTGCTTAATTTTTTTCACTTACAATAATTGTAATATGACTTGTTCTTTTTTTGATTGGATCTACATGTCCACGAGAACCAAATCTCATTCTTTTCATTGTAGCTCCTTCATTTACATATGCTTCTTTTACAACTAATTTTTCTTTATCTAACCCCAAGTTGTTCTCAGCATTTGCTACTGCAGAAGTTAATACTTTACGTATTATTCTTGCAGCTTCTTTATTCATGTTATTTAAAATTTTATCAGCTTCGATTACGTCTTTACCACGTACTAAATCGATCACTAAACGAGCTTTACGAGCTGGGATTCTAATTCCCTTTGCAATCGCTTTTGCTTCCATTTTAGTCCTCCCTTCGCCTGCTATTTTTTACCTTTGTCGTCACCGTGTCCGCCAAATTTACGAGTTAAAGCAAACTCTCCTAATTTATGTCCTACCATGTCCTCTGTTACATAAACAGGAATAAATTCTTTACCATTATGAACAGCAAATGTGTGTCCAATAAATTCAGGATAAATTGTTGAACGGCGTGACCATGTTTTAATTACTTCTTTTTTTCCAGATTCATTTACTTTTTTAACCTTATTCATCAAACTTTTATCAACGAAAGGTCCTTTTTTTAAACTTCTAGCCATTTAAACCATCCTTTCACTATTTGTTACGACGACGAACAATCAACTTATTTGAAGCTTTTTTGCTGTCTCTTGTCTTATATCCTAATGCTGGTTTACCCCATGGAGTAACAGGCCCTTTACGTCCAATTGGCGCACGTCCTTCTCCACCACCGTGAGGGTGATCATTAGGGTTCATAACAGAACCACGAACCGTTGGACGGATACCCATATGTCTTTTACGTCCTGCTTTCCCGATTTTTACTAATTCATGATCTGCATTTCCTACTTCTCCGATAGTAGCTCTACAAGTACTTAATACTTTACGAACTTCTCCACTTGTTAAACGAAGTAATGTATATCTTCCTTCACGTCCTAATATTTGAACTGAGGATCCAGCTGAACGAGCAAGTTCTCCGCCTTTTCCTGGTTTTAATTCAATATTATGAACCATTGTACCTTCAGGAATGCTTGCTAATGGTAATGCGTTACCAACTTTGATATCAGCATTTTCTCCACTTTCAATTTTCATTCCAACTTTTAAGCCTTTTGGAGCGATAATATATCTTTTTTCTCCATCTGCATATTTAATTAAAGCAATGTTAGCAGTTCTGTTTGGGTCGTATTCGATAGAAGCAACTGTTCCTATAACACCATCTTTATTTCTTTTGAAATCGATGATACGGTATTTTCTTTTTGCTCCTCCACCACGGTGTCTTACAGTAATTCTACCTTGGTTGTTACGACCACCATTTTTCTTTAATGTTACAACTAATGATTTTTCTGGAGTTGTCTTTGTAATTTCATCGTTGATCAATTTTGACATTCCACGAGTACCGTTAGTCATTGGTTTATATGTTTTAATTGCCATATATGTGTCCTCCTAATTTGTTAGTTAAGTTCAATTGAACTTCCTTCTTTTAATTTAACAATTGCTTTTTTTACACGGTTAGTCTTACCAATATAGCGACCAACTCTTTTTTTCTTAGGTTTTACGTTAATGGTATTAACGTTTTCTACTTTTACATTAAAAATGTTTTCGATTGCTTGTTTAATCTGAGTCTTATTTGCTTTTGTATCAACGCTAAATACATAAGTATTGTGCTCTGCTAATTCAGCGCTTTTCTCAGTAATAATTGGAGCTTTTATAATACTTCTATAATTCATTATACAAGCACCTCCTCAATTGCTTTTACTGCTGCTTCAGTAATAATCATTTTATCTGCTGCAACAATGTCTAATGTGTTGATTTCAGATGCTTCTAATAAAACAATGTTTGCTAAGTTACGAGTTCCTAAAATAACATTGTCATTTAATTCCTCAACTACAATTAATGTTTTACCATCTGCGTTTAAGTTTTTAAGGATATTTTTCATATCTTTTGTTTTGTTTGTTTCTGCGATAAAGCTATCTAATACTATTAATCCTTTATCTAATACTTTATAAGATAGAGCAGATTTTAAAGCTAATCTTCTTTCTTTTCTGTTCATCTTTTTGCTATAACTTCTTGGATGTGGTCCAAATACAATACCACCTTTAATCCAATGAGGTGCACGAGTACTTCCTTGACGAGCGCGTCCTGTACCTTTTTGTTTCCATGGCTTTCTACCTCCACCACTAACTTCGCTACGAGTTTTGGTATCAGCTGTTCCTTGTCTTAAAGCATTTCTTGTTAATGTAATTGCATCATATAATACAGCATCATTTGGAGTAATTCCCCATACTGTTTCATTTAAGGTAATATCTTTTACTTTTTCACCTTTTATATTTAATACAGATAATTTTTCCATACTATTCCTCCTTACTCAGTCACTTCAGTAGCTTCTGATTGTTCTACTTCTTCAGTAGTTTCTACAGTTTCTACTTCTGTGCTTTCTGGATTCTCAGGTGTTTCTTTTGTAACGTAAGAGATTAATTCTTCTCTTGCATTTACTTTATCAGGATTTTTTACAGCTGATTCAATAATTACTAATGAATTTTTAGCTCCTGGAACATTACCTTTGATTAAAATTACATTATTTTCCAAATCAACAGCTACAACTTCTAAGTTTTGGATTGTTACTGTTAATTGTCCCATATGTCCTGGTAATTTTTTACCTTTGAATACACGCATTGGTCTCATAGTTCCCATTGAACCTGGTTTTCTATGATAATGTGACCCATGCCCCATAGGCCCACGACTTTGTCCGTGACGTTTAATAACACCTTGGAAACCTTTTCCTTTTGTTACTCCTGTAACATCAACTACTTCTCCTTCAACAAAAGTATCAACTTTAACCTCTTGTCCTAGAGAATAATTGTTTACATCTACACCTCTAATTTCTCTAAAGAAGCGCTTAGGTGTAGTGTTTGCTTTATTGGTATGACCAATAGAAGCTTTTGTCGCTAACTTTTCTCTCTTTGTATCAAAACCAAGTTGAATTGCTTCATAGCCATCGTTTTCCATAGTTTTAATTTGTGTTACCACATTTGGTTCTACAGATACAACAGTTACTGGAATCAATTTGCCTGATTGTGTAAATACTTGAGTCATTCCAATTTTACGACCTAAGATTCCTTTTTTCATAACTTTTCCTCCTATTATAATTTAATCTGAATATCAACACCACTTGGAATATCTAAATGAGTTAATGCCTCAATAGTCTCCTTACTTGGATTATTGATATCAATAAGTCTTTTGTGTGTTCTTTTCTCAAATTGCTCACGTGAATCTTTATATTTGTGAACAGCTCTTAAGATAGTGATTTTTTCTACTTCTGTTGGAAGTGGAATTGGACCACTTACTTCTCCACCAGTTCTTTTTACAGTCTCAACGATTTTTGCGCAAGCTGTATCTAAACTTTTGTGTTCAAATGCTTTCAATTTGATGCGAACTTTTGTCTTAGACATATTTATATCCTCCTCTCGCCTATATCCAGTATAGACTTGCTCCGTGTAAAAACCTGAATTCCCTTTTAATTTGTTTTACAACTTAACCGGGTGTTTCAGCAACCTCACACATCAATGCATGCCACACATTCAAAAGTATACACGATAATTGTATGAAAATCAACACTTTTTTATGATTTTCGTGAAAATTTTTTCAAGTTTTTGTGTAAAGAAAAAGAAAAGTTCAATTATACTTTTCCTATTTCGGATTAATTCGTTGCCAAATTGTTTTCGATACTTTAGCAATTTCTTTTTTACTGTCTTCCAATTTATTTTCTTCAAATCGTTTTTGAAAAACTTGCTCTATATGTTCTTTTAATTCTTTTTCTGTTTTTAGCTTACTGAGTTTTGTAGTTATCTGTTTGATTTCTGTCTGATATTCTTCGGCTGGAGTATCATTTTTAATTATATTTAATGGATCCCAATTATAAATTTCTTCTTCTATAATTTTATTTTTTTCGGCTTTTAATAGTTTTTTTGAGTTTTTCTTTTTGCTTAGCGCTAAAAGAGTTTCTACAATTTGGTCTACCATTTTCTTTGTTTCTATATCTGGTGAAAACTCATTACAAGATTCCCAAATATTATTTTTTGCATTGTCTAAGGTTTCTGCTTTTTCTATAATAAATAGTTTATTTTGATAATATATTCTAAAATATTTTTTTTGATATTCATAAAATGGAATAACCGATTTTTCTCTTATAAATCCTTTTTCTTGTAATTGTAATTTTAATAGTTTTAAAATTCTGTCACTATTAACTTTTACTTTTTCCCTTTCAAAAGGCATTCGAGTAAAAGTTTTGTAATCTTCCATAATTGCTCCATAGACTTTATAATTTTCTTTTGCCACTTTCAGTCTTACTTTATTAACTCCTGCCATGTCTGGATTACTGTTTTGTAAACTGTTATTTCTCCAATAACATACTGGGCAAGGTTCTTTATAGTAATCATTTAAATATCCTTCTGTCGTATTATATCCACAGCAAGCACATTTGTATTTTCGAACTTCATAATTCCTATTATATCCAAAGCAGTCTCTAAATAATTTTCTTCCAATATAATTATGAAAATTTAAAGTTCTAGCTCTATAAAAACGATTCCAGTAATTAATCATTTTTGAGTATCCTTTGCACAATAGTTCTTTATTATTTTCTGCAAATTCTTTTATTGTTGTATTATTTTGTCCTTTTAGCTTGTTATAAATAAGTGCTAGAATTTCATATACATATTCTTCACTTATTTTTAGGAAAAATGGATATTCCCAATCTTGTAGTTCCATATCTAAAATTTTTCTTACATATTTTTCTCTTATATGTCCATCAAAATGTCTTGTGTAAACACAATAGAGCATTAATTTTTCGGTTTGTGTTAAATCTGCGTCTTCTACTTCTTCTAATTTGATTCGATATGGAATATCTACTATTTCTTGATTTAATCGATAAGTGGTCTTTTTATCACTGACCCGAATATTTTCTATATGAAGTTTTTTAGCTAGACTAAGCCAATCTTCCTCCAAAGATTTTGGAAATAAAAAGGCCAAATTAAAAAAGATTGGATTTATTTTTTTAGCTTTTTCTTCTTTTTTTTCTTCTAAAACGACTTCCTTTTCCTCTATTTTTTTTGATTCTTCTACTTTATTAGTTTTTTCCATTTTTTCAGGTGCTTCTATTTTTTTGGGTTCCTCTACTTTCTCAGGCTCTTCTGTTTTCTTAGGTTCTTCTATTATTGCTAATTTCTGTTTATCTGATTGATCAATTTTATATTCTGATATAAACCAACATAAAACAACAAGAGATATAATTGCAAGACCAATTGCAAGAACCATCTCATTTCCAATTCTTCCGCTTGCACATAACAACATATAAGCCGTTAAATCTATGGCGATTAAAGCTATTGTTAATAAAAAGAAAGATATTAAAAATGTCATTTTAGTTTTTCTTTTCTGTACTACTTTTTTAGGCGTTGATAAACTAGATAATGCATAAGAAATCATCATGACACCAGCAAGTCCAAATCCAATTCGTTTTAGCGTTTCATTAGCCACTATCTTATATTCTATTAATACAAAAGCAAAAGCTATATATAATAAAGATAATAGAAAGAATAATGCAATTGTAATTGAGGCTTTATGGCTTTTCTTTTTTTCTGGCATTTTTTTTATATCTTTTACTAATTTTATTTCATTTAAAAAGGCTTTTTCAATCACTTTTTTCGCATTTTTAAATTTATTTTTTTCAATACAACAAAGCATTAGTGTAATCTTATTTTCTATGTTGTAAGTAAAACCATATTCGTTATTTGTTGTCATAGAAAGAATTTGATTTGATGGAGTTATTCCACATAGCCCTAACATTAATTCTTCATTTTCTACAAATAAAGTTGTGGAGTGTTCTTCTTTGGTTTGATATTCAAAAATTGGTTTATCAAATCCACAGGTTATATTTTTATCTTTTATATCCACTTCAATTACATATAAACGAATAAGAGATGAAGTTTTATTGGAGGAATAATTTTTTATGGTATAGCTAAATTCAATTGGTTCTCCGTTTTGTTTTACTTCAAAGTTTCCAAATGGTGTAGAAATCACATTTTTCATACAACTACTTCCTTTCCACAGCTTAAATAATTGTTTACTATTCTACCACATTGTTGATTTCTTTTCCATAGTAAATTTTATCCTTTTTAGTATTATAACATTAATTATTTATTTCAATTATTGCGCTATATAGAGTTCACAATTTCTTGAATAAAAAGAAATATGTTATAATAAAAGTGTATTCTAAAGGAGGAATTATATGAAAGTTGCTATATTAGGTCCTGGAGCATATGGAATTGCTCTAGCAAGCGTTTTGGAAAATAACAAAAATGAAGTTACTATGTGGTCAAAGTTTTCCACAGAAATAGAAGAATTAGATAAAACAAGAACTAGTCCAAAGTTACCAGACTACATAATCCCTGTGGATATTTCTTTTACTAGTGATATGAAAGAAGCAGTTTCTGGCAAAGAACTAATTGTAATTGCTGTTCCTGCTGCTTTTGTAGACGATGTCGCAAAAGAACTCAATCCGCTTTTACAGGAAAATCAACATCTATGTATTGCTAGTAAGGGAATTGAAAACGATACTTGCTTATTTGTAGATGACGTTATTAGAAAATATATTAATACTAAAAATTTAGCTGTCATTTCTGGGCCATCATTTGCTGTTGATATTGTAAAAAAAATACCAATTGGATTATCATTAGGAACAAACAATGAAGTAACAGCTTCTATTGTTATGAAAGCATTTAAAAACGATTATTTTAAATTAAGAATTACAGATGACATCAAAGGGATAGAAATTTGTGGTTCCATTAAAAACGTCATTGCTATTGCAGCTGGTATGTTAGAAGGAATGCAATTGCCAGAGTCAACAAAAGCAATGTTTATTACTGAATCATTGCATGACATCAAAGAATTAATCTTTAAACTAGGAGGAGATAAAAAAACCATTTTATCATTTGCTGGTTTTGGGGATTTACTTCTTACTTGTACAAGTCCTAAGTCAAGAAATTTCTCATTTGGATATCTTATCGGAAAGAAAATACCAAAAGATGAAATTGAAGATTATAAATGTGCAACTACTATTGAAGGACTATATACATTAAAATCAATTTATCAACTTACCAAAGATCAACATGTAGATATGCCAATTATTGACTTAATTTATAACATTGTTGAAAACGGAAAAAATCCAGAAGAATTAAAACGATTTTTGATTGAGAAAGACTAAGCATACGATTTACAGTATGCTTTTTTATTTTTATAAATTATTACCTTTTATACAAAATAAAAAAGACCAGATTGGTCTATTTTACAAAAGGTATTAAACCCATAAAACGTGCTTTTTTAACCTCATTAGCAATATGTCTTTGATGTTTTGCGCATGCTCCTGTAATTCTTCTTGGTAAGATTTTACCTTTATCATTACTAATGTATTTTTTTATAATTTCTGCATCTTTATAATCAACGCTTTTTCCAGCGCACATTTGACAGATCTTTTTCTTTTTTCTATAAAATTCAGCCATGTTTTTTCCTCCTTTTAGTCTAAGAAGTTATCATCAATTGAAACACTATCTCCAAAGTCTGCAAATGGATCATTATCTATATTGATATCATTCATTGGCTCGCTTTGATAGTCATATGGAGTTGGTTCATTTGAACTATTTGAGCTCCTATTTTGACTCTGTGATTTTGACTCTAGAAATTGAACAGCATCAGCAACAACATCTGTTGTATAACGCTTATTTCCATCTTTATCATCATAACTTCCTGTTTGTATTCTACCTTCTACAGATACTAGACTTCCTTTGTCCAAGAAATTGCATACATTTTCTGCTTGTTTTCTCCAAACTATAATATTGATAAAGTCTGTATCTCTTTGGCCTTGCGCATTACTAAAACTTCTATTAACAGCTAACGAAAAACGTGCATAAGGTAAATTTGATCCTGTATAACGCAATTCTGGCTTTCCTGTTAATCTTCCTATAAGTACAACACGATTCATATAATACCTCTTTTCTACTTTTCAATTTTTGTAATTAAATGACGAACAATATCATTGCTGATAAGTGCCAAACGATCAAATTCTTTAATCGCTTTGTCATCATTTGCTTCTACATCAAAAACAAAGTAGTAACCGCTTTTAAAATTTTTGATTTCATAAGCTAATTCACGTTGACCCATTTCTTTTGTTTCAATAACTTTAGCTCCATTGGAAGTCAAAATACTAGAAAAGTTTTCTACAACTTTTTTGATTTCATCTTCTCCTAATGTTGGTCTAACAATAAACATAATTTCATAGTTTCTCATTTTACACACCTCCTTATGGTCTATTGGCTTTAAATAAAGCAAGGAGTAAATTAATACTCGCTATAGATTATAACAAAAAGGAACACATTTGTAAAGACTTCACTTTTATTCTATGAAAAAAGAAGCTTCTGCATGAAAACTTCTTATACATTAAATCTAAAATGGCAAATATCTCCATCTTGCATTATATATTTCTTGCCTTCTAAACGCATCTTTCCTGCTTCTCTTACTGCTTTTTCGCTTCCACATTCTTTTAAGTCATCATAGCTCATAATTTCTGCTCTAATAAAGCCTCGCTCAAAATCACTGTGAATAATTCCCGCACACTCTGGCGCTTTCATTCCTCTCTTAAATGTCCAAGCTCTGCATTCATCACTTCCCGCTGTAAAATAAGTGGCTAAGCCTAATAGAGAATAAGTAGCTTTAATAAGTTGATCTAAACCACTTTCTTCTATTCCTAATTCTTTTAAAAACTCTTTTTTCTCTTCTTCTTCTAATTCACTTAATTCTGATTCTACTTTTGCACTTACTGTAATAACTTCTGATCCTTCTTTTTTCGCATATTCTCTTACCTGTTTTACATATTCATTATCTTCTGCTGCTAAATCGTTTTCACTAATATTTGCCATATAAATAATTGGTTTCCCAGTCAATAAATTAAATGGTCTTAAAATTTTATTTTCTTCTTCTGTCAGTTCCATTTTTCGAACTGGTTCATTCTTTTCCAATTGTTCTCTTATTCTATTTAATAGACTATATTCTGCAATCGTTTCCTTATCCTTTGACATGCCTGCTTTTTTTCCTATTCTTCCAATTCGATTATCTATTACTTCTAAATCTGCAAGCAAAAGTTCTACATTAATAATTTCAATATCACGAATCGGATCTACACTATTTTCAACGTGGATAATATTAGAATCACTAAAACATCTCACAACTTCTACAATAGCATCTACTTCTCTAATATGGGATAAGAATTTGTTGCCTAATCCTTCTCCATTCGAAGCTCCCTTTACTAACCCTGCTATATCTGTAAATTCAAAAGCTGTTGGGACTAAGCTATCAGGCACATATAGATTTTGGAGAAATTCTAATCTTTTATCTGGCACAGTTACAACTCCTACATTTGGATCTATTGTTGCAAATGGATAGTTTGCCGCTAAAATGTTCTTTTTTGTAATTGCATTAAATAAAGTTGATTTCCCTACATTTGGTAATCCTACAATTCCTGCTGTTAAACTCATATTTATACCTCTTTTCTACAAACTATTATACTATAGATTACTTTATTATCAAAGAAAAATCAGCTCATATTGAACTGATTAAAGTGTGGAATAGCCACCTATTCCTAGTGGCAATCCTGCCATATACCAACATATTAAAATCAAAATCCATAAACCAGCTATCATTAATGTAATAGGCATTATTAGTTTCATAGTTCCGAAAATTGTTACTTCTTCACTTGTTTTATTATCTCTCTGTAAAAAAGCTATCATAACAATAAAATAAATAAATAATGGCGTCATAGCTTTCCCAATTCCGTCTGAAACTTTAAATATAAATTGTGTAAAATCTGGAGTAATATTTGCCC
The DNA here is from genome assembly GCA_947643405.1 of uncultured Mycoplasmatota bacterium. Taxonomy (GTDB): domain Bacteria; phylum Bacillota_I; class Bacilli_A; order RF39; family UBA660; genus MGBC102946. The sequence goes on from CANRVY010000013.1 coordinate 28,456, forward strand.
TCATAAAAAGAGGAATAATAATTGGCGAAGCCAAACTCCATTTTGTTACATTGGATGGAGTTAAGATGCTCATTAATATAATTGCTATCATAAAACTGATAATCAAAGGAATTCCGGAGAACGGAAAAGAACTTAATACCTCTATAATATTCGTTGCAGTCACTTCTCCTAAATTTGTCCATTCTAATATACCTGTCATTACAGATGTAAAAAACATTAATACAAATACATATCCAATACTATCAAAACTTTTTGACAAGTTAAAACTGTATTCATGAGTATTTTTAATATTTCCAGAAAAATATCCATATAATCCACCACAGAGCATTGCAATAATTAAAAATATCAACATGATACCATCTCTAAATGGAGCAGTTTCACTAAATAATTTTGCTATATAAGTTTCTTGTGTATTATCTAATAATAATCCTGATCCAGGAAATCCTGGAATTATCATATATACACTAATGCCTACCATGAGAAGGAAAAGAAAGTGACTTGCCATTAAAGCTTTTTTTGATATGATCAAATCATCGTCTTCCTCCATTGGCTTCTTAAATTTTGGTTCTAGAAATTTATGGATTAATAAACTTCCAACAAAAGCCAAAATAATTGTACTTGCTATCATAATGTAAATATTAGATAACAATTGATATTGATAATTTTTATCTACATCAATTGTTGCTGCTGCTTGTGTTAATTGACCTAATTGATAAGCATTAAAATTATAATAAATTCCTGTACCATATCCTAATGTAATTCCCAAAAATATGGTTAACACTCCAAGCATTTGGTTTTTCCCCAAATACTTATACATAGCACTTACTAAAGGAATTAAAATAATATAACTATATTCTCCAATAATAGAAGAAATTATACCTAACAAAAAAATTATAAAAGTTGTTGCTGTTGCATTTAATTTTTTAAAAGGCGAAAAAATAGCTTTAAATAACCCACTTGAATCTCCAATTCCAACTGCAATAAAAGACATAATAATTAATACTAATGGTTCAAAGGAACGGAAATTAACAACAATATTGCTAAAAATATATTTAATTCCTTCTACAGTAAAAATATTTTTTACAGTTACAAGAGAAGATTCCAAGGTTCCATTTACAATCGATGTTTTATGACCTTGTATTCCTAAAATCGAAAAAACAGAACTCAAAAACATAATTAAAAATGTTAATAAAATGATTGTTATTACTGGACCCAGCATAAGTTTCTTTTTATTTTTCTTCTTCATAGTTCCTCCTACTCACTGACTACTTTTTTCATTTTCTTATTAAAATCTATTCTAGGAAGCATAATACTTCTTCCACACCCATTACATTTTATTTTAATATCAGCACCAACTCTAGTAACTTCCCATTCATTGGTGCCACATGGATGACCTTTTTTCATAATCACAATACTTCCTACTTTATATTCTTTCATTATGTATCACCACCTGTAGATAAGGAATTATAATATGATTCTTATCCAATGCTAGTTTTATTGCCTTTCTAAGCAATCTCTCTACACCATATTGTTCCATTGCTTTACAAGGAGCAACAATTCGATATACAATTCCGTTTTCTCCTAAAGATTGTACTCCTAATAATTCTATTTTTCCTTTTAACATAGGAATTTTCTCTTGTTCTTCTACACAGACACTAGATAATACTTTTTCCACTTTCTGAAGATCAGATTCATAGGCTACTTGCACATCAACAATCGCCATAGAACTGTGCATATTAAAATTAGTTACTTCTGTTAATGTTCGATTAGAAATAATCTTTGTTTCCCCTGTATACGCTTTTATTCTTGTGGTTTTTAGGCCTAAAGAAATAACTTCTCCTTTAAAGCCACCTACTTCAATCCAATCTCCCACTCGAAATTGGTCTTCAAATAAAATAGAAATACCAGCAATAATATCTTTTAACAGATCTTGCATAGCAAGTCCTAATACTGCTCCAATTACTCCGAATGAAGCTAATATGGCTTTTGTGTCAATCCCATATACATTTAATATTAATAGAATATCAATTGATAAAATAATATATTTTATAATACTTTTTAATACGGTCAAAATGGTTTGTCGTTTTTTGTGATCCAATCGCTTCACTGGCATTTTAGAAAAATGCTTTATTATTTTTCCAATAAATATATAAATTAGAACACTACAAAGAATAATTAATGAAGGTTCTATAACTTCTTTGATCAATAGAGCCTCTTTTAAAGTTTCCATACATTACTCCTTTACATTTAAAATTTCTAAAATTCTATTCAAATCTGCAACGTTACTAAAATGTATTTCTACTTTTTTATCTTTTATTTTTACTTTTGTATCTAATTTTTCTCTCAATAAATCTTCTACATATTTATAATCATTATTACTTTCTTTTTGCCTATGAATTTTTACTTTTTTTTCTACACTCTTATCTGAAGCTATTGATTCTATTTCTCGAACTGGTAATTTTTCTTCAATAATTTGGTGAGCAAGTTCAATAATTCTTTCCTCAGATTCTAGTTTGCTTAATACCCTAGCGTGTCCCATACTAATCGTTCCATTCGCTACTTCTGTTTGAACTTCTTTTGGTAATCTTAGCAATCCTAAGATATTTGTAATATGGCTTCTACTTTTTCCTATTCTTCTTGATAATTCTTCTTGAGTAATATCTAAGCTTTCTATCATTCTTCTATATGCTTCTGCTTCCTCTATCGCACTTAAATTTTCTCTTTGTAGATTTTCTAAAAGAGCTATTTCCATCATTTGCTCATCTGTAAATTGTCTAATAATTGCTGGGATTTTATCTAATCCAGCCATTTTGCTAGCACGATATCTTCTTTCTCCTGCTACGATTTCATAGCCTTTAATACTTTTTTTTACAATAATAGGTTGGAATACACCATGTTCTTTAATCGAATTAGCAAGTTCTGCTAAGCTTTCATCTTTAAATACTTTACGTGGCTGATATGGATTTGGACGAAGTTCAGAAATATCAAGTTCCATGATTTCTTCTTTTGATGTTGTTTCATAAATTTGTCTTTCCATACTTTCAATATCTAAATTATCACTATTAAAAAGTTGTTCAAGACCTCTACCTAATGCTCTTCTACTTTCCATTTCTTTCTAATACCTCCTTTGCTAAATTAAGATATGCTTCTGTTCCTCGACTATTTGGATCATAAGCAATAATTGGTTTCCCATGACTTGGAGCTTCTGATAAACGAACTAATCTTGGTATAATCGTATCATAAACCCTTTCTTTAAAATAACTTTTAATATCTTCTACTACTTCTAACCCTAAATTAGTACGGTTATCTAGCATAGTTAATAAGACACCCTCTATATCTAATGTTGGATTTAAATTTTTTTGTGCTAACATAATGGAATTTAACAATTGCATTATTCCTTCTAGGGCAAAAAACTCGCATTGAACTGGGATAATAACTGAGTCGGCAGCACTTAGTGCATTACTTGTTAGAATTCCTAAAGAGGGAGGACAATCAATAATAATATAATCAAACATTGATTTTGCTTCATCTAAATACTTTTTCAATTGTGCTTTGGGTTTAAAACCTGGCTCTAATTTACTCTTTTCTAATAATTCTAAATCAGAACCTGCTAATAAAATATTCGAAGTAATAATATACAAATTTTTAAATTTTGTCTTGATAATTACTTCATCAATAGTAGCATTATCAACCATTAAATCATAAATGTTCTTTTTTACTTCACCTTTATCAATTCCAACCCCAGTTGTTGCATTTCCTTGAGGATCTAAATCGACTAATAATACCTTTTCTCTTAAAGCACCTAAAGAGGCTGCTAAATTAATACTAGAAGTTGTTTTCCCTACTCCTCCTTTTTGATTAACTAAGGCTATTATTTTTCCCATTTACATCACCATTTCCTAATTACGTTCTATATCATATTTTATCATAAATATCTATTGATAGCTATCTTAATTTTTGAAAAATAAAAAAAGATATTTTCCATATCTTCAAAATGCTTTATTTTCATAACTCTTTTATATATTTTTTATAAATAAAAAAGAAGAATTATTTTTCTAATCCTTCTAATTTTTCTACCAATTCTTCTTTTGATAAATTTTCGACATCTTCAAGATCTTTTTCATGTGCTATTTCTTGTAATTCTTTTAATGATAAATCTTTTAAACTAGCTTCCTTAAAGTCACTTTCATCCACTTCTTTGTCATCATCTGGCATGCAACCATGTTTAACAAGATAATCAATTTGTTCTTTTGTTATTGTTTCATATTCTAACAATGTTGTTGCTATTAAATCTAATAGCTTTTTATTTTCATAAATAACAGATTTTGCTTTTTCATAACATTCATGAATAATCTTTCTCTGTTCTTGATCAATTTCAAATGCAACTTGACTTGAGAAATTCTTACTTTTATTATAATCCCTTCCCAAAAAGACACTAGATTCTTGATGCTCGAATTGAACTGGTCCTAATTCACTCATACCATATTCTGTTACCATAGCACGAGCTATCTTTGTTGCTTTTTCAAAATCATTATGCGCTCCAGTAGTCACTTCATGAAAAATAATTTCTTCAGCTACACGTCCACCAAGTAATCCACTAATCGTTCCTAATAATTCACTTTTGGTTTGTAAATATGTTTCTTCTTTTGGAAGCATTAAATTATATCCGCCTGCTGCTCCACGTGGAACTATTGTAATTTTTTGAACTTCATTTGCTCCATCTAAGCATAATCCTAAAACCGCATGCCCCGCTTCATGGTAAGCAACCACTTTCTTTTCATGCTCTGTATATTTATGACTTTTTTTAGCTGGCCCCATCAATACACGGTCATGGGCTTCATCAATTTCTGTCATACTAATTGCTTTTTTATTTCTTCTAACTGCAAGTAAAGCCGCTTCATTTAGTAAATTTTCTAAATCAGCTCCGCTAAATCCAACTGTTCTTTTGGCAATATTGGAAAGTTCTACTGCTTTACTAAACGTTTTTCCTCTTGCATGAACTTTCAATATTTCTTCTCTTCCTTTTATATCAGGCAGATTAACTGTTACTTGTCTATCAAATCTTCCAGGACGAAGTAAAGCTGGATCCAAAACATCTGGGCGATTTGTTGCTGCTATAATAATAATTCCTTCATTTGCTCCAAAACCATCCATCTCCGTTAACAACTGATTTAAGGTTTGCTCTCTTTCATCATGTCCGCCACCTAATCCTGCACCTCTTTGACGTCCTACAGCATCTATTTCATCAATAAAAATTAAACATGGAGCGCTTTGTTTTGCCTGCTTAAACATATCTCTTACACGACTTGCTCCTACACCAACAAATAATTCTACAAATTCACTACCACTAATATAGTAAAATGGAACATTTGCTTCTCCTGCTACTGCACGCGCTAACAAAGTCTTTCCTGTTCCTGGAGGCCCCACTAATAAAACCCCCTTCGGAATTCTGGCACCTAATGATTGAAATTTTTTAGGGCTTTTTAAGAAATCTATTAATTCTGCGACTTCCTCTTTTTCTTCATCTAATCCAGCTACATCTTTAAATGTAACTTTTTTATTATTTTCTGATAACCGTGCTCTACTTTTTCCAAAATCCATTGATTTATTAGCACTTCCCATTTGTCTTGTGATTATGAAAAAGGCTCCGCCTAATAAAATCAACATTGGCACAATATTAATTAAGAACAATACAATTTTATTAGAATCAGGATCACTGATTGTCTCTAACTTAAATTTATGTTCTGCTTCTAAATCCATTAATTTTGTCATTGATTCTTCTGCTAGTGGCAGCTTTAATATAAAGGTTTCATTTTCATTATAATCTTTCAGCTTTCCTCGAATCTCATAAACATAAGCACTACTTCTAGGAATCACCTTGATTTCTGTTACATCTCCCTTTTCTGCTGCTTCTATAAATTTATCATACGTAATATTATTTACTTTTTGATTAATTATATTGAAAAAATACATGACACTAGCTATGACTAGAAATAAAAACAAATATGGTACTAACCCTCTTTTCACAGCTTTTTTATTCATTTAATCTTTTCCCTCCTTAATAGTACCTAAGTATTATATCATATTTTTCTTCTTTTGTTTTATCAAATTTCGATTTTTTCACTCCAGGAAGCCAGACTATTTTTCCTGTTTTGTCTGTAACAATCGGATATGACATTCTAGTATGTTCTGGTACTTTAGAATTTATAAAAATTTCTTTTATTTTTTTACTTCCGTTTAATCCCTTTACTTCCATTTTATCATGTTCTTTCCTTGTTCTTACGAAAAGTGGAAATTCTATCTCTTCTTTTTTTAATCGGCAAATAAAATTTGAGTCTGACTCTTCTTCCTTCACGAACCTTATTTCATGTCCATTTGGAAGTCTGATATCATGTTCTAAGATCATCTCATAAGAAGTCCCTTTTTGTTCCCCAAATAATATTTTGCGATATTCTTTTTTTATCACTAAATTGTTTGGAAATATTAACTTTGTGCCTGATTTTACGTTCATAATTAAATTTTCTAATAACTCAATATGAATTGTTTCTAATAATTCTTGCTTCTCTTTATATATATCACTCAATATAAGTTGCAATATTCGCTTGGCAATAATCTTTTCTAAATGATTCCAACAAGAAATATCTAATATGTTACTACAAAAACGAACTTCCTTTTCTTTTTGCGCTTCCTTTTGGATAAAGCGTTCCATTTGCTCTAATTCTTGACTTAACTTTAAAAACTTTAAATGGACATTTCTATGCTCTTTTTTTAAAAAAGGCAATATATTTTTCCGAATTCGATTTCTCGTATAAACATCTTTATCATTTGAACTATCTATTTGATATGGAATATTATTTTGAACATTATATTTTAGCAATTCTTCTTTTGTATATTTTAGTAAAGGTCTAACTATTGTATAATCATTTTTTTTTGAAATTTCTGAAAAACCATGCAATGCCTCTATAGTAGAACCTCTCATCATTCTAAATAACATCGTCTCTACCAAATCATCTCCATGATGCGCTGTAAAAAGGTAATGACTATGATACCTTTTCATAATTATTTCAAAAAAATGATATCTTTTTTTATGAGCTTGATTATGAAAGTTGTTTTTATCATAATCTTCAATTTTCATACTTTCAAAAGTATAATGGTGTTTTTTACAGTAATCTTTTACAAATTTTTCATCTTCATCTTGACCTACTCTTCCCGTATTATGATGTACATGGGCACATATGATATTCTCAAAATAAGAGTCTAATAAAGACAACAACGCCATAGAGTCTGGGCCACCTGATACTGCTATTACAATTGGTTCCTTTGAGTCAATTTTTAATTTTCTGATTGTTTCTTCAATCATTACCAATCAATCCCTTTTCCATACATATTCTCTAAAAATTCATTTGTCTTAGAAAAGGGTTTACTTCCAAAAAAGCCTCGATATGCAGATAATGGTGAAGGATGAACACTCTCTATTATTTTATGTTTTGGGTTTGTAATCAGTACTTTTTTACTTCTTGCATAACTTCCCCACAAAATGAAAACGACAGGTTCCTCTCTCTCACTAAGCATCTTTATAATATTATCTGTAAATATTTCCCATCCTTTTTCTTTATGCGATAATGGTCTATCTTTTACAACAGTCATAATAGAGTTCAATAATAATACTCCCTTTTTGGCCCAGTCAGTTAAATCACTACAATTTCGTTTTACGCCAATATCATCTTCCAATTCTTTAAAAATATTTTGTAACGAAGGTGGAATTGGAACGCCTTCTTGTACAGAAAAAGAAAGTCCATGAGCTTCTCTTTCACCATGATAAGGATCTTGTCCTAAAATAACTACTTTTACTTCATCATAATCTGTATATCTCAAAGCATTAAATATATTTTTATATTCTGGATATACAATTCTATGTTGATATTCCTCTCTAATAAATACACCTAATTTCTTAAAATAGTCTTTTTTAAATTCTTGTTCCAACATAACATCCCATTTTTTATTAATCATTACTACACACACCTTTACTAACACTATTTGCTATATCAATAAATATATCAAGTGATAATTGCTCTGCTCTTACACTTAAGTCAAAACCATTCTTTTTTAATACTTGCTCAATAATCTCTAGTGGGTACTCTTTTAAATTATTTTTTATCGTTTTTCTTTTTTGTTTAAAACTATCTCTGATCAATTTAAAAAAATATTCCTCATCTATCACTTTCCTTTGAGTTTCCTTCTTTTTCATTTCGATAATAATACTATCCACATTTGGTTTTGGAATAAATACATGTTTACTAACATCCATTAATTTTTTCACTTCAAAATAATAATTTAAAAAGATAGATAAAGAACTATAATCTTTCGTTCCTGGAGAGGCTTTAAATCTATCTCCAACTTCTTTTTGGACCATGATAACAATTTTACTAACTGGAATTTTTTCTTCTATTAACTTCATAATAATTGGAGTTGTTATATAATAAGGTAAATTTGCTACTACGTATAAGGTCTCATATGTGTAAGAAGAAAGTTTTTCTTTTACATTGGCGGTTAAAAAATCCTCAAACACAACCTCTACATTTCGTTTCTCTTTTAATAATTCTTGCAGCACTGGCTTTAATTTTGTATCGATCTCAAAACATAATACATTTTTGGCTACTTCACTTAATTTATAAGTAAGAGCCCCCGCCCCTGGGCCAATTTCTAAAACTAGAGTATTTGGAGTTATTTTTGCTTTATATATAATAGCATCAATGATATTTTCATCTACAATAAAGTTCTGTCCAAAACTTTTTTTAAAATTAAATCCATGCCTTTCTAAAATATCAGAAAGTTTTTTTGGTGAATATTCCATAAACTCCTCCTATTGCTGTTTTATTTATTATATCTACTTTTCTTTCTTTTTTCAACAAAAAAGAGGATTAAAATCCCCATCTTTGTACACTAAATTTTATATTTCTTCCAGTGATGCTTCCTGCTATTGCATCTGCTGATGAAGCATAGGCTAAATCTATCCAAACAGTTCCATTTTTCCAAGCACTATTCATAGATCCGCCACGATCTAAAACAACGCCATAAAATGGCTCTATTTTCCCATTATCTACTTTTATTATAGTTCCACATGGAAACGCTGATGCTGCTGATAATATTCTTACTTTTCCATATTCTTTGTCTTCATAATAAATTCCATTCGTTATTAAACTATGCTTCCCTCGATTTTCAGTATGGCAAGCAACTGTTCCTGTACTACTACAACCAGGACAATCAGGACCATAACCTGTAATTCGACCGACATATTCTCCTGCTGCTCCTGTTCCTTGTTCTATTATTTCTGTTACTGGCTCTTTCACAATTATTTTCTCATCATTTTCTTTTATTGTAGTAATCCCTACTTCGCCTGATACTATTACTTTTTTAATTGTTGAAGGAGTCTTTGAATTGTATACAACTTTAGTTTCATAAGGAATTATTTCATTCAAAGCACTATAACTCTTATTTTCATTCACATTTGTTGCTTCTAATAATTCTCTTCTTATAACAGAACCACTAAAAATAGAAACAAATCCAATTAACAAACAACTAGCCCATTTTCCAATTGTAGTTAGAATGGCAATATTCATATGATTCACCTCTTATGTTATTCCCCTACTATCATATTATCATAGAGATTTATTCAAGTCAAATCTAGAAAATGCATTCTTAGTTGTAATATCTATTACTTCTTCTGCAGATATTCCTTTTATTAAAGCTAAAGCTTCAGCGACTAATAAGACATTCTTTGGCTCATTTTTGGAGCCTCTAAATGGTTCAGGAGCCAAATAAGGACTATCTGTTTCTAATAATATATGGTCTAGTGGTAAAAAAGATACCACATCTTTTAAAACTCGACTATTTTTAAATGTCAGTACGCCTCCTACTCCAAAGTAAACATCCAATTCTAAAAAACGCTTTGCCATTTCTACACTGCCACTATAACAATGCAATACCATTTTTATACCTCTATATTCTTTCATGATATTATAAGTATCTTCGATAGCATCTCTACTATGTATCACTACTGGTTTATTATATTTTTTAGCTAGATCAAGTTGTTTTTTAAAGAATTGCATCTGCTTTTCTTTTTCTTCTATTCCATAATGATAGTCTAAACCAATTTCTCCAATGGCAACTATTTTATCTTCTTTTAAATTGTCCTCAATCCATTCTAAGGAACTTTGACTACTAATTCCTACTTCTGTTGGATGAATACCTATGGCTCCATAAACAGTGGGATACTCTTTTATGAGTTCTAATACTTCTTGATTTGTTGTATCATTGACTCCTGCTGCTATCATTTTATTATGCCCCATATTATTAACAATGAATTCTACATTCTCATAATCTTCTTTGCACAAATGGCAATGCGTATCTATCATCATATTATCACCAAAAAAATCATACCATTAACCGATATGATTTTCAACTTCTCACTTTTATAAAAATATAACGGACAAAATATACTAAAACACAAGTTAAGTAAATCATGTCTACTATATTTTTTTCTACTACAATACTACCAAAAACTAACAATGAAACAGCGATGAAACCTAATACAACCCACTTCATATCTTTATTCTTAGTAGTCATATTTTCTCCTTCTATTTTTAAACAACACTATTACTATAGCATGTTTAAAATAATAAAAGCAACTAAATAATAATTTTTTTGTTCGACAATTTACAACTATTTACATCTTATTTCTATTATATTCTTCTATTTCTAACATTTTTTTATCTTTATCAATACGTGCAAATAAAGGTGATGGTTCACTCAGCTCAATTCCAATATCTAAACCATTAAATTCTTTTAAGGAATCTATAAATCGATTCTCTGTATTTAGCTGTTTGAATATTGCATCTGCTGTTTCGGGTAAAAAGGCTTGTAACAATACTGCTCCAGAACGAATAGCTTCTAATAAGTTATAAAGCACTGTTGCTAAGCGACTCTGTTTTTCAGGATCTTTTGCGAGTGCCCATGGCATTGTTTCATCTATGTATTTGTTACTTCTTCTAAAAATTTCAAATACTTCATCAATTGCGTCTGCTACACGATATTCATTCATTTTTTCTTCTACTCTTTTTGGAGCTTTACTTACAATATTTATCAATTCTTGGTCTATGTCTTCTGATGCTATTGGTTCTTTTACAATTCCATCAAAATATTTTTTAGACATCGAAATAGTACGATTCACTAGATTTCCTAAAATATTTGCCAAATCAGAATTAATTCTTTCAATTAATAACTCATAAGTAAATGTTCCATCACTTGCAAATGGAATCTCATGTAATAAGTAATATCTAACTGCATCTGTTCCAAATAGACTAACCAAATCATCAGCATAAATAATATTCCCTTTTGATTTGCTCATTTTATCATTTCCGCAAAGTAGCCAAGGATGACCAAATACTTGATTTGGAAGTGGCAAATCTAGAGCCATTAAAATAATCGGCCAATAAATAGTATGAAATCTTAAAATGTCCTTTCCAATTAAATGCAAGTCAGCTGGCCAATATTTATGAAAACGCTCACTACTTTCCCCTTCTGGGTTATATCCTAACATAGTAATATAATTACTTAATGCATCTATCCAAACATACACAATATGACCCGGGTCAAATTCTACTGGAACTCCCCATGTAAACGATGTTCTAGAAACACATAAATCCTGTAAGCCTGGTTTGATAAAGTTATTAATCATTTCATTTTTTCGACTTTCTGGCTCAATAAAATGTGGATGTGTTTCTATATATTCTTCCAATTGTTTACTATATTTGCTTAATTTCAAGAAATATGCTTCTTCTTTCATTTTATGGACATCTCTTCCACAATCTGGGCATTTTCCATCTATCAACTGCGTTTCAGTAAAAAATGATTCGCAAGGTGTACAATATAATCCTTCATATTCATCTTTATAAATATCACCCTGTTCATAAAGACGTTTAAAGATTTTTTTTACACATTCTTCATGTACTGGAGTAGTCGTTCTCATAAAACAATCATAACTAGTATTCATAACATCCCAAATTCTGCGTACTTCAAGTGCAATTTCATCAACAAATTCCTGAGGTTGTTTTCCCGCCTCTTTGGCTTTTATTTCTATTTTTTCACCATGTTCATCTGTTCCAGTTTGAAAATAAACATCATATCCCATTAATCTTTTAAAGCGTGCGATCGCATCTGCTAACACAATCTCATAAGTATTTCCTATATGGGGTTTTCCCGATGTATAAGCAATTGCCGTTGATATATAAAATTTTTCTTTCATTTTCTTTCCTCCTTATTGGTACTACCAAATCCACCTTGTCTTTCCGTTTCTATCGCTTCTTCGTTATCAACCATCAAAAATTTTGTAAAAATTCCTTGTCCAATTCGATCTCCCACTTTTATTATAAAATCTTCATTGCTATGATTTTGAAGACTGATCCATGCATGTCCTTCATTAGATATATTATTAAAATAATCACTTTCAAATATTCCAACTTGATTCGTCATTCGCACATTGTATTTAAATCCTATCGAACCTCTTACAACAAGCATTAGCATCTCATCTTCATTCATCGCTATTTTTATACCTGTTGGAATTTTCTTTACATCTCCTGGATGTAAAACAAAATCGATTGGGCTTTTAAAATCATAGCCTGCACTAAATTTTGTTTGACGTTTTGGAAGCTCATGATTCTCGTAAACTTCTCTATCATTCCCGATATCCTTTTTCCATTGTTCCCAACTAATTTTTTCAAAATATCTTCCCATTCATCATACCTCCACTTTTATTATACGAAATTCGTCTTAAAAATCTTTCAAAAAAGAAAAAAACACGTCCAAATAAAAGGACGTGGGATAACGTGGTACCACCTTTTTTTATAAAATAAGCTTTTCTTGTAAGAACTACACATACTCATTTTACCTTGCTTTTGTAACGCAAATTGCGGTTTATCCTAAAAATTCGGATAAACAACTCCAGAGCCATTCGTACTAGTTTTTATTACCTACTTTCACCAAATGTAAGTTCTCTTTGAATAATTGCTAGTATTCTCTCTTTCAAAGTTTTTAAAACGAAGTCATTATATCATGTTTTCTATTATTGTTCAAGATGTTTCGCTAGAAAATTAGCAACTATTTTAACTATTTGTTCTTCTGCTTCAGACAACGTTTCTGTTTTTGATAATATGAGTACAATCCCTAAGACATCTCCATTTGCTATAATAGGGGCATATGTATAACTCCCAGTTTCTTCTATTTCCGATATTTTAATTGATTTTATGTTTTTTTCTAATATCTGACTTCTTTTCTTTATTATCGTTTCTAATTCATCGCTTATTTTCTGTCCTAAATATTTTTTTTTCAGTTCTCCTGATATAGCGACTATACTATCACTATCTGTAATTATTATATTTTTCTTTAGTAAATTAGAAATTGTATCTGTTAGTTTTTGGGCAAATTCATCTAAACTATGAATAGAAGAATATTTTTTTAATATAATGGATTCATTATCTATATAAATTTCTAAATTTTCACCCTCTTTAATACGTAATGTTTTCCTGATCTCTTTTGGTATCACAATTCTACCTAATTCATCAATTCTTCTTACAACACCAGTTGCTTTCATATTTTCCTCACTTTCTAACCATATTTTGTGAGGAAATAACAATTTTATACGACACTTTTTCAAAAATATGATATAATCGTATATACGGATTTTAAGGAGGAGTTTATGGAAAAAGTTTATGTTTTTGGTCATAGAAGACCAGATACTGACAGTGTCACCGCTGCGATTACCCTTTCTTACTTAAAAAACCAATTAGGAGTAAATGCAGTGCCAGTAGTATTGAGCGATATCAATAATGAAACAAAATATGCGCTTGATTTTTTTAAAGTAGATACTCCAAAGTATCTAAATGATGTAAAAGTGAAAGTAAAAGATTTAAACTATTCAAAAAAATATTTCATCACAGATAAAACTTCTGTTTATCAGGGATTTTTAGCAATGACAAATGCAAAAATTCACAAAATTCCAGTTGTTGATGAAGCACAACATTTAGTTGGAATTCTGAGTATGGGTGATATTGCAGAAGACCAATTATCCAATGAATTACATCATTTAAAAGCTTCTTATGATAATATTTTAGAAGTTTTAAATGGAACTGCACTTACTCGTTTTGATGAAGAAATAGAAGGGGAAGCTTTTGTTGCATCTTATAAAAGTACAACAATTATTGAAACAATAAAAATAGACCGTTCTAGTATTGTCATTATGGGTGATAGACATAGTGTTATTGAATATGCAGTTAACAATAAAGCTCGTTTAATTATTTTAACAGGAGGTTCTAATATTAAACCTGAACATGTTGAAATTGCAAAAGCAAATAAGGTTAATATCATTAAAACAGATTATGACACATTTAAAGTAACCAGAATTTTTAATTTATGTAAATATGCAAGTGAAATTGTATCTGTTAAAAATGTTTTATGCATTCAAGAATTAGATGATGTCAAGGAATTTATTTCTATAGCGAATCAAACGAAATATAGCTATTATCCTGTTATCAATAGAGATGAAAAATGTTTAGGAATGCTAAGACTTTCAGATGCAAATGAAGTAAAACGTCACAAAGTTATTTTAGTTGACCATAATTCTTATGACCAAAGTGTTGTTGGTTTAGAAGAAGCGGATATTATGGAAATTATAGACCACCATAATATTGGAACAATAGGAACGTCTATGCCTATTAATTTTAGAAATATGCCAGTAGGTAGTACAAATACAATTATATATCAACTTTACAATGAAAATTTAATTCCAATTCCAAAACAAATGGCGGGATTAATGTTATCTGGAATTTTATCTGATACACTTATTTTAAAATCACCTACAACTACAGATTTAGATAGAACTGTTGTTACTGAATTAAGTAACTTAATAGGAATAGATTATAAAGAGTATGGAATTAATATGTTAAAGGCTGGTTCTAGTATAAAAGGAAAAACACCTTATGAAGTCCTTTATACAGACTTTAAAATTTTTCCATTAGGGGATAGAAAAATGGGAATTGGTCAAATTACAACAACCAATGCTGAAGAAATTTTATCTAACAAAGATGCTTATGTTGATTTATTAAACCAAGTTTCTATGGAGAATGATTATTATTTTACAGCTCTATTTATAACTGATATTATTGAAAATGGTTCTTATATTTTATATAGTAATGAAGGAGCTAGTTTACTTCGTTCTGCATATGGACTTAGAACCATTCAAGAAGGAACTTATTTACCAAATATTGTTTCTCGTAAAAAACAAGTTGTTCCAAATATTATGGCACAATATGAAGCAAAATAAAAAGTTGGAAAATCCAACTTTTCCTAAATTGAAATTTGAACCGCACCAGAAAGGTGCGGCTTTTTGATATAA
>CANRVY010000014.1 GCA_947643405.1 uncultured Mycoplasmatota bacterium
AGGTAGAATTAAATTATGATTAAATTGGTGCGGTTGAAATTACAATAAAGAAAAAGTTGGAAAATCCAACTTTTTTCTTTATTGTGCTTTTTTTACTTCAAAATCAATACTGATTTTTTCACTAAAATTATTAAATTCAACTGTATATGTTCCATCGCCATCATATAATACATAGAAATATTTTGTATATGATGCATCTGTTCTTAAATCTCCAGCATAATCTACACTATCTTCTGAAAAATAAGCGGATACTGAATCTAACTCAGTTCCCTTAGAACCATAAAAATCATAGTAAAACATATTTAACCCATGAGTTTCTTCTGATAAATTTTTCACAGTTACAGGAATTTTAATAACTTCTTTTTGATGATGGTCAGAATATTTATTGTCAACAATTGCATATGTAAATTCGCTTCCAATTGTAATTTCTAAATCATCAAACTTAAAAGCTTTTCCCAAGGCGTATTTTTCTTTTTCTTTATCCTTATTCTCCGTTTCTTGGTTATTGTCTTTACCAGGATTTTTTGTATCAGTGTCATTACTATCACATCCACATAAAAATCCAACACAGCATAAACAGCACAATCCCATTTGTAGTAGTTTTTTCATTTTTTCACTCCTTACTAAACCAACTATAACAGTTTGTTAACACCATTATATCATAGTTTTTTCATTTTTAGAAAAAAAATATAAATCTACATTTTTTATATTATTTCAAATTAAATGGTAACATTTTTTCAAAATTACGATTGGCATTTTTCTAAAATTTCTAAAAGTTCTATTAAATAATAAATATAATGTTTATCCAAATGAACAATATCTAAGGTTATTACTAATCTTGAAAAACGACTACTAAAACGAATTGACCTTGACAATTCAGAAGCTTTTAAAAATAATTTTTCTCCATCTATTAATTTCATTTTTTTAGGATTCAAAATTAATTCAATAGAATTTTTTGTCTGCTTCACATTTTCTATATCTAATTGATGAGCTAATTTTTCAAACCACTGTTCATACATATAAATTTCTAATGAATCAGAAATTTTACCAAATCTATCTTCTATTTCTTTTTTAACTTCCAAAAGTTTTTCTTTTGAATTAATTTGATTTACTTTTTGATGAATTTCAATTTTTAATTCAGTATCTGAAACATAATCATTATCTATTGCTGTTTCTACATCTAGTAATGGTTGTTCTTCTTCTTTCTTTTCTTCAATTATATTTCCTTTTTTCTTTTCTACAGCTTCGTTTAACATTTCTAAAAACAAATCCATTCCTACAGTATCAATAAAACCAGCTTGTTCACTCCCTAATACGTCCCCTGCTCCACGTATTGATAAATCTCTCATGGCAATTGAAAATCCACTTCCTAATTCTGTAAAATCTTTAATGACTGTTAATCGTTTGGTTGCTATTTCTGATAAACTTTTTCCTGGAGTATACATCAAATAGCAATAAGCAATTTTATTACTTCTTCCTACTCTTCCTCTGATTTGATAAAGTTGTGATAAGCCAAAGTAATCTGCTTCTAAAATGATTAATGTATTCACATTTGGCATATCAATTCCTGTTTCAATAATTGTTGTACATAATAAAATGTCATACTTTTGATTTATAAAATCCATAATTTTATCTTCCATATCATTTTTATCCATCTGACCATGCACACTGATTATTCTAGCCTCTGGTATTAATTGTTTTATCTCTTGCTCTTTTCTTTCCATACTTTCAATATGATTATATAAGATAAAAACTTGTCCATTTCTCCCTAATTCTTTATAAACAGCATCTTTTATCATTTGCGCATTTTCTGCTAATACATAAGTCTGAACAGGATAACGATTTACTGGAGGGGTTTCTATTAAAGACATACTTCTAATCCCAGCGATTGACATTTGAAGAGTTCTTGGAATTGGAGTTGCTGATAAAGTTAATACATCAATATTATTTTTGTACTGCTTTATCTTTTCTTTATGTTTTACTCCAAACCTCTGTTCTTCATCAATGACCAATAATCCCAAATCTTTAAATTTTACATCATCACTTAATAAACGATGTGTCCCTATGACCAAATCTATTTTTCCTTCTTCGATTTTCTTTAAATTTTCTTTCAATTGTTTCGGCTTGACAAATCGATTTAAAAGACAAATATTAAACGGATAATTTTGATAGCGTTCTATTGCATTTCTATAATGTTGCCCTGATAATATGGTTGTTGGACAAAGAAATGCTACTTGTTTTCCAGAATGAATTGCTTTAAAAATGGCACGAAATGCTACTTCTGTTTTTCCATAACCAACATCTCCACATAGTAGTCTATCCATAGGATGTGGTTTTTCCATATCTTTTTTGATTTCTGTAGATACTTTTATTTGGTCTAATGTTTCTTGATATGGAAATTCTTTTTCAAATTCCAATTGTTCTTTTGAATCTTCTTCAAATGCAAAACCTTCTATGGATTCTCTTGAGGAATAAAGTTCTAATAATTCTCCTGCGATACTTTCTGCCCGCTCTCTTGCCTTTAATTTTTTCTTCTGCCATTCTGTTCCACCCAATTTACTCAGTTTTGGCATTGCTGTATCTTTAGATGAATATTTATGAATAAATTCTATCTTTTCTACTGGTACATATAAATGGTCGCCATCTTTATATTCAATATTCAAATAATCTTTTTTAAAACCATTTTTCACTAATGTTTTTAATCCACAATATTTTCCAATTCCATGGGCGACATGAACGACATAGTCTCCTTCTTCTAGACTGGATAAATTTTTTATTTTTGTTCCTATTTTAAAGTTACTTTTATATTTACTAGAATAATCTTGTTTCGCAAATAATTCTCGTTCACTAATAACAACATAATCTTTAAATAGAAATCCTTGCGTTATTGGATAGATTACTATATTAATCGCATTCTCTACTATTTCATTTATTGAAGTAAAAGCAATTGAAATATCATTCCATTCTTCTAGTAATTTATTAACTTGATAACGATTCGATACACAAATAATAATTGTTTTCTTTCTATATTTTAATATTTCTGCTTTTACTTTCTCGCTTGCTCCATGTAATATTTCTAGCTCCTGTGAGTGAAATTGTTCTCTTTTATTTTCTCCATTGATTTGATTATCAAAGTTGTTTAAATATAATATATCATTTGCTTTTATATTTTCTAAAGAATGCATATAAGGATATTTTTCATGATTATTATTTTGATATTCAAATATTTCTTCTGATAATGTTTGATAACCTCTCTTAACATCTTCATAATTTTCAAACACCAATATAGGATTTTCTACAAAGTCCAATAGCATTGAAGGTTGTATATAGTTTCCCAATTCTCTTTGTTTTGGTTCTATATCTAAAATCTCATCGATTAAAAACTCTGTATTTGGAGTTATCTCGATTTCTTCTATTTCTGTAATGGTTAGCTGGCTATCAACGTCAAATTCTCTAATAGAATCAATTTCATCTCCCCATAGTTCGATTCGAATTGGATGACTTGCTCCGAGTGGAAATATGTCTAAAACAAAACCTCTTATCGCAATTTCGCCTGTTTTATTTACAATTGTTTCCTTGATATATCCAAGTCTTAATAATTGTTCTATCACTTGATGCATATCAATTTGGTCATGAACATGCATTTTTATTCTTGCCTTTTTATATGTTTCTTTAGAGGGAAGAAAACGTAAAAATCCCATTAAATTGGTTACAATAATTCCATTATTTTTTGATATGAAATGATTTAATGTTTCTAATCTTGTTACTTTAAATTCTGGACTAATAGCCAAGGCTTCACTCGTAAGAAAATCATCCATTGGAAAAAAATATACTTCTTCTGTATATTTACTTAATCTTTGATAACACCTATTTGCTTCATACAAACTATTGGCTACAAGTAAAATATTTCTTTTTTTTAGATTCCACAATTGATATAAATATATCATTTTTAATTCTTGGGTTAATCCTGTAATTTCTCCAGATGTTTGAACATTTGGGAACAAGGAATGAAAAAGTTTCATATAATTGCCTCCTATACGCCAAAAAAGTGACACATTTGTATCACAACTATTTTTTATTATATTTATTCATGACACTTTCAAAAGAATTTATACAAAAATCGTCAAAAATATCAATTACTGTATTTAGTACACTATCTATTTTTTCCTTTTCTTCTATTGAAAATCTTCCTAATACATAATCTTTTGTATCATAATTTTTATTATTTGAAATTCCTATTTTTAGTCTTTTATATTCTTGCGTTTTTAAATGTTGTTCTATGTTTTTTAGTCCATTATGGCCCCCTGAGCTTCCTTTATATTTCAACTTAATTTTCCCAGTTGGCATATCTAAATCATCACTGATGATTAATATATCTGATACTGCTATTTTATAATATTGCATCAATGCTTTCACAGCTTCCCCAGATAGGTTCATATAGGTAAGCGGTTTTAATAATAATATTTTTTCATCTTCTTTTTCAAAAATTGTATAAATCCCATTTCCTTTTTTTGAGTTCAAGGTAACATGATTTTTTAAAGCAATTTTATCAATTGCCATAAAGCCAACATTGTGTCGCGTATTTTCATATTCTTTTCCTGGATTTCCTAATCCTACTATCATTTTCATAAATCCACCTGCTTTATCCCATGATACTCATTATATATTTCACTCGTTTTTACATTTCTATCTTTCGCTACTTTTTTTATTGCTTCTTTTGTATTATAACCTTGTATTAAATAAATATTAACATGGTCTATAATAGATAAAGAATCATAATTTTTTTCATCATGATTTCCAGTAACTATTAATACCATTTCTCCTTTGGCATCTTCTATTTCTAGTAATACCTCACTAATGGTTCCACGATAAACTTCTTCAAATTTTTTTGTTATTTCTCTTGAAATGCTGATATTTCGTTCCCCAAAAATATGAGATATATTTTGAAGAGTATCTTTTATTCGATGTGGTGCTTCATAAAAAATCAATGTATAAGGAAAATCTTTTAAATTTTCGAGTTCTTTTTTTCTTTTACTTTCTTTACTGCTTAAAAATCCATAAAACAAAAATGGATTTGGTTCTATCCCAGATGAAGTGAGGGCTGGAATAAGAGCGGTTGCTCCTGGAAGAGATACTACATTATATCCTGCTTCTATTGCTATTTTTGATAAAGCATATCCTGGGTCACTAATAATAGGAGTTCCTCTATCACTCGCTAGTCCAACATTTTTTCCTTCTTTTAAAAATTGTATTAACTTCTCACTATTTTGTCTTTCATTATGTTCATGATTTGCGATTAAAGGCTTTTTTATATTTAAACTTTTTAATAATTGTCCTGTTACTCTTGTATCTTCTGAAAATATAACATCTACAAACTGTAATATTTTAATCGTTCTAAGTGTAATATCGTCCATGTTCCCAATAGGAGTTGGAATTAAATATAAGGTTGGACTATTATCATAACTTTTCTGTGACATTTTTCTCACCTCACTTATGAAAAATACTTCATTACTTCTTCTGTATAGCTTCCATCTTTATGGTGTACATATAAAGGGGGAAGAATTTTCAATCCAGAATTACCATTCTTTTTTCCTTCTATTAATAGAATGTGACTATTTTCTTTTGCATTTGGATATACATATTGAATTTTTTTAGGTTCAATATTATTCTTTCTCATTTCTACTAAAATATCAACCAAGCGTTCAGGTCTATGAACCAAAGCGATAACACCACCATTTTTTAATAATTTTCGAGCTACTCTTAAAACATCTTCTAAAGTTAATGTTACTTCATGACGTGCTATTGTTTTCTCATCTTTTTCATTAAAATGAGAATTTTCGCATACTTTAAAAAAAGGAGGATTACAAGTAATCACATCATATTGGTCCGTTTCAAATGAATAACTTCTAATATCATCCTCTATAATTTGAACTTGATTTTCCAAATTATTTAATACTACTGATTTTCTAGCTAGTTCGGCACTCTTCTTTTGAATTTCTATTCCAATTATCTGTGCTTCTGTTTTTGTCGATAAAATAAGAGGGATTGGTGCATTTCCTGTTCCTATATCTAATATTTTTTTTACATTTTTATTTATGGTTACAAAGTTTGGCAATAATATCGAATCAATTGAAAATCGAAAACTATCACTATCTTGAATAATCTTTAAATTTTCATAACCCAATACATAATTAATGATTTCCACAAACTTCTTCTTCTCTTACACCAATTCCTGAAATTTCCACTGAATATTTTTTATTCAAAATATCAACTGACACTACTTTTCCTCTTCCTTCTTCTGTCTCTATTATTTCTCCTATTTTAGGTAAACACTTTCTACATTCTGAATAGGTTTCATCCTCATATTTTAAACAACATAATAATCTTCCACAGGCACCATTTATTTTTGTTTGATTGAGTGAGATATTTTGATTTTTTGCCATATTAATAGAAACAGATTCAAAATCATTCAAAAAGCATGAGCAACATAAAGGTCTTCCACATGGTCCAATTCCGCCAATTTCTTTTGCTTTGTCACGTACTCCTACTTGCCTCAATTCAATTCTAGTTTTATAAATAGAAGCCAGCTCTTTTGCTAAATTTCTAAAATCAACCCTAGAATCCGCTAAAAAACGAAATACAAGTTGTGTTCTATCAAATGTATAATGAGCATCTATAATCTGCATGTTTAAATGTTCTTTGATTGCTAAGTCTCTACATTTTTTGAGTGCTTCTTCTGCATCTTTTAAGTTTTTCTTATTTGCATAATAATCTTGTTTGGTGGCAATTCGAACCACGTTTTTTAATGGAGACATTAGTTTTTTTTCTTCTATAGAAAAGGCTTCTTTTGTTACTTTTCCAAACTGCTCTCCTTTGTCTGTTTCCACTATTACTGTAATATTATTTTTTAGTTTCAAATTATTTGGTGAAAAATAGTACATTCTACCTTTTTCTTCAAATGAAATTCCTACTACTTCTATCATTCTCTCACCGCCTTGTTAGTTCTAATATTAATTTATCGATTAAAAGATTATTATTCATATTTACTTTGATTTTCTTTTTCAATTCCATAATGATATTCACTTTTTTAGATATTTGTTCTATTTCATTTTTAAGTGCTAATTCATTTATAAATGTTTGTTCATCAAAGAAAATATGTAAATTTCTTCCACATTTTATATTTAGTACATCATTATAAAAAAATATCATGATATCAAATGCTAATAAAAATTCCTCTTTTTCTTTTATCATTGTGTGCCATAATTTATTTGTATAAAGCAACGTATCAATTCCCTTTTTTTCGACATATTCTATAAAATGAATTACATTATGAATAAAATTCTGATATTTTTCTTGTTCCTCTTCTTGTTCTAATTCAAAAATATTATTTTTAATATATATCTTTGCTCTCGAAATCGTTGTTTCTTCTATCTCCTCTTTTTTTTCTTTTGTTAAAGACAAAATTTGGCAGCGGCTTCTTATTGTTTCCAAAACTTGAAATATGTTTCCTGTTGTTAAAATTGCAATAATCCCTGCCTCTGGTTCCTCTAAAAATTTAAGCAAAGAATTAGCGGCTGCTTTATTTAGTCGCTCTACTTGATGAATAATATATATTTTATATAATCCTTCTAAAGATTTTTTGCTAAATTCTTCTTGGAGCTCGTCCATTTGCTCTTTTTTTATCCAAAGACCATCTGGCTCTACAATTTTTAATTCAATATAATTAAAATCAGCTATTTTTTGACATTGTGTACATTGTCCACAATCTAAATTAGTCGTTTTATGGGATGGACATAATAGATATTTTACAAAAGAAAGTACCATTTGTTCTCCAAATGCACAATTTTTCGTATCAATCAAATATGCATGGGATAATTTATTATTTATCACTGCATTTTTCATCATTCGATATACAATTGGCTGTTTTTCTTTGTAATCATCTAACATATCTCTCACCTACTTTTAAAAAATCGCTAATAAAATTACCAAAAATCCAAATAAGGCTGGAAGGCCTAATATAGAAATTGTTAAAACTGTTATAAAATTTAAAGGAATACTAATATTGAGTGGTGCTACTATTAAATTAAATCCATATAGCAAAAATCCACTCACTACAATTTTTTTAAAAAAAGAAAATATTTTTTTTATCATATTATCACCAGTATAGTTTATGATAACAATTTAAGAATTATTTTCTTCTTTATTCGATATTTTTTTTCTATCTTCTAATGCCATCTCTAAAGTTAAAGTATCAATATAATCCATATCAGCTCCAAGAGGAACTCCATGAGCAATTTTAGAAACAACGACTTCCTTTTTTTCTAATAATTTTAATATATAAAGTGAAGTTGTTTCTCCTTCTATACTTGGTTTGACTGCAATTATAACTTCTTTAATATTATCTTTTTCAATTCTATCAATCAATGTTTCTATTTTAATATCTTCTGGGTTAATTCCATCTAATGGTGATATTAAACCATCTAGTACATGATATAGTCCATGATAAGAACCTAATTTTTCAAAAAGTGCTACATTCTTAGGGTCTTCTACAACACAGACAATATCACGTTCTCTAGTACTATCTTTACAAATACTACATACATCTTCTTCTGATAAATTATTACAAACTTCACATCGTCTAATTTTAGTTTTGGTATTCTCTAAAGATTCAGAAAATAAATGAATGATTTCTGCATCTAAATTTAAAGTAGAAAGAGCCAAACGTTCTGCTGTCTTTTCACCAATACCTGGAAGTTTTTTAAAACATTCAATCAAATGTTTTATTGTTGTTGGATAATTCATTTTAGAAAAGCCCTGGAAGTCCTTGTGTATATTTTCCCATTTTTTGTTCTGTAGTATCATCTACTTTTTTTAGTGCTTCATTTGTTGCTACTAAAATCATATCTTCTAACATTTCTATATCGTCTTTCTCTAAACTGTCTTGTTCTATTTTTACACTTAATATTTCTTTTTTCCCGTTTGCTTTTACAGTAACAAAGGAAGAAGTTCCTTCAAATTCCATTTTATCAATTTTTTCTTTTTCTTCCATCATATCTTTTTGTAATTTCTGCGCTTGCTTCATCATTGCTTGTATATTCATTTTCACACTCTCCTATTCGCTATATTCTATGATATCTTCAAACATACTTTCTATTTTATTTTTTTCTGTTTTAATAAACTCATTTTCTAATTCATGATAAAGTTCTGGCTCTTCTTGCCAATCATACGTTTTCGATTTTGAATTAAATTCCTGTTTTATTTCATTCCAATCATCAATGTTAGTTGCTACCACTTTTATATCTTCCTCATACGTTCTCTTGATAATTGATTCTATTGGCTGCCAATTATGATTAAATAAATATTCCATTGGTTCATCTTTATATACAAAAATCATATATCCTTTTCCTGCTGCTTTTAATTCACCATCTAGAATCAAAGATGCCCACTGACTACAGTTTTCGTCTATCAAACAAGTAGAAATCATATTTATTTTTTCTTTATATTCTAAAAGTTGTTTTCTATTAAAGATACATAAAGTATTATTAATTCTTATTTTTTTTATTTCTTCTATTCTATTTTCATCTATTTTTTCCGTTTTATTTTCAGCTTTCTCATTTTCCCTTTTATTTTCAACGGTTTTCGGTATTTGCGTTATTTCTACGCTAAAGTCGTTTTTTGCTGTTTTTTCAGGCATTTTATTATTTTCTGTCTCTTTTTCTGCTATTTTGTCACTTTTATTTTCATTTTTATATTCTTTTTGAGATAAATTTAACATTTTTATTAAATGTAATTCTAATGTTATTTTTTCATTATCTGAATTTTTCATTTCATATATTGCTTCTGAAAATTGATGAATATAATTTAATAATAAATTTTGATTCATATTATGACTTAATCCTAAATAGTTTTGCTGTTCTGTTTTATCAAAATAATCAGGCGCTATTTGAAATACTAATATATTTCTCAGATAATAGATTAATTCTTCTACTAGTTTTATCAAATTCTTACCTTTATCGTCCAATTCATCAAATTTTTTCAGTAATTCTGTAATATTATTATCCAATATCATCTGGATAATATGATTCATTTCTTCATTTCCAATTGTTCCATTAATATCATGCACATCTTGACAAGTTATATTATTTGGACAATACGAAATAACTTGGTCTAATAAACTAATGGAATCTCTCATTCCACCTTGTGATAGAATTGCAATTTCTTTTAATGCTTCTTCTTCAATCATAATATTTTCTTGCTCTACTATTTTTTTTAAATTTTCCATTATCTTATTTACACTTATTTTTTTAAAATCAAATCTTTGGCATCTTGATAATATTGTTGCTGGAATTTTATGAGCTTCTGTTGTTGCCAAAATAAATAAGATATGAGATGGAGGTTCTTCTAATGTCTTTAATAGTGCATTAAAAGCGCCTGTGCTTAACATATGAACTTCATCAATAATATAAACTTTGTATTTACTATTAGATGGTACCAAGTTTACTTTACTTTTTAGTTCTCTAATTTCATCCACGCCATTATTTGATGCTGCATCTATTTCAATAATGTCTGTACTCTGCTTATTATTTATTTGAATACAACTATCACATTCATTACAAGGTTCAAACCCCTTTAAGTTTTGACAATTGATAGTTTTAGCTAATATTTTAGCTGTGCTTGTTTTTCCTGTTCCTCTTGGTCCAGAAAATAAATAAGCATGGGTTAATTTATTATTTGCGATTGCATTTTTTAATGTTTGAACAATTGTGTCCTGACCTATTACATCATCAAATCTAGTTGGCCTATATTTTCTATATAAGGCTTGATACATATTCCACCTCCAAACAGTTTTATTATAACACAAATTTATCCTATAATAAAAGGTCAATCTTTCATTTGACCTCTTTTATCTTTGAAAAATTTTTTTAATAGATTTGATGCTTCTATTTCACAAACTCCTTTTTCTATAATTGGAATATGATTGTTTTTTTCATTCGTCATTTTATTCAAACTTTCTATATATCCAAATTTAGGACTAGATGTTGCATACACTAGCTTTTTAATTCTCGATTGAATGATTGCACCTGCGCACATTAAACAAGGTTCTAAAGTAACATATAAAGTGCATTCTTCTAAGTGCCAATTTTGAAATTGTTCACAGGCTTCTTTTATCACCAATATTTCAGCATGGTCTATTGCATTTCTATTGATTTCTTTTCGGTTATGATTTTTAACAATAATTTTATCGTTGTAAACCAGAACTGCTCCTACAGGTACATCTCCTTCTTTATATGCTTTCTCTGCTTCTTTTATTGCTTCTTCCATATAATATTTATCTTCCAAACTAATCACATCCTTATACAAAAAAATGACGCACACACTCAGAGGTTTTTAAGGCTGCTATCTTCCAATTCTGACCTGGTTCAAACATGAATGTTGCGTCATATATAGGATATATCATTTAATGATTATTTGCAAACAATTTTAATGTTCCACGTGAAACATTTTATTTTTCCACTTCGATGTTTCACGTGGAACATTCTTTCTTATTCTCTTATCGACCCTATATGTTTCACGTGGAACATACAAAAACCAGAAGCACTTTTATGCTTCTGGTTTATCCTCTACAACGTCTTCAGAGTCTTCCTTTGTTTCACTTTCTTCTTTATCAATAACAGCCGCTGTAGCTACTTTTTGTTCCTCTTTTAAATTTATCAAACGAACACCTTGTGCTACTCTTCCTGTTTTTGATACTTGTCCTAAAGAAATTCTAATAATAATACCACTATCTGTTACTATCATCAAATCCTCTTCTCCATGCACAGAATGGAATGCTACAATACTGCCGTTTTTATCTGTAATATTTAATGCTTTTACTCCTTTGCTTCCTCTATGAGTAATTCTATATTCTTCTAAGTCAGTCTGTTTTCCGTATCCTTTTTCTGTGACAATTAAAACTTGCTGATTTGCTTCTGCTATTTCTAGTCCTACAGCAATTCCTTCATCCATTTCAATTCCTTTTACTCCTGAAGCACTACGTCCCATAATTCTAATTTCATTTTCATCAAATCTTATCATCCGACCATTTGATGATGCAATTAAAATTTCGTTTTCTCCCGTTGTTTTCTTTACTGAAATGAGCTCATCATCTTCTCTAAGAGAAATTGCTAATTTACCATTTGTTCTAATGTTATCAAATTCAGAAAGTGCTGTCCTTTTTACAAGACCTTTTCTTGTACAGAATACCAAATATTTAGAAATTTCTTCACTGCTCACTTTTAACATTACATTAATCGTGTCATCTTTATCTATCGGCAATAAATTGACTATTGGTAACCCTTTTGATTGTCTACTATATAAAGGAATTTCATATCCTTTCATCCGATAAACTTTTCCTTTATTCGTAAAGAATAATAAGTAATCATGTGTTGTCATAGAAACCAAATTTTCTACAAAGTCTTCTTCATTTGTTGCCATTCCCTTTATTCCTACACCTCCACGATTTTGCGTTTTATATGTTTCACTTGTCATTCTTTTTATATACCCTTTATTTGTTAAAGTTATAACAACATCCTCTACTGGGATTAAAGATTCATCTTCTATGAAGTCTATCGCTGTCATGTCAATATTGGTACGTCTTTCATCTCCATATTTGTTTTTAATCTCTGTTAATTCTTCTTTAATAATTGCTAATACTCTTTCTGATTTTTCTAAGATATCTTTTAAATCTGCAATTGTTAATTCTAATTCTGCTAATTCAGATTCTATTTTTTCTCTTTCCAATCCAGTCAAACGTCTTAATTTCATTTCTAAAATTGCTTTTCCTTGCGTTTCACTAAGACCGAATCTCTCCATTAATTCTTTTAATGCTTCTTCATCATTTTTTGATTTTTTCAATAATTGCACAATTTCATCTATATGGTCTAATGCAATTTTTAGTCCTTCTAAAATATGTTCTCTGGCTAATGCTTTATCCAAATCAAATTGCGTTCTTCTAATTATTACAATTCTTTGATGTTCAATATAAGTTTCTAGTATTTCTTTCAAGCTTAATATTCTAGGTTCTTTATTTACTATTGCTAGATTATTAATTCCATAAGTTGTTTGAAGTGATGTATGCTTATATAAATTATTTAAAACTACATTTGGATTAGCATCTCTTCTAATCTCTATTACAATTCGAATTCCATCTCTGTTTGATTCATCTCGTAAATCCGTAATTCCATCTATCACTTTTTCTCTTACCAAGTCTGCTATTTTACTAATTAATACCGCTTTATTTATCATATATGGAATTTCATTTACAATAATCTGAGATTTCCCACTTTTTGTTTCATGAATTTCTGCCTTAGAACGTACTGTTATAATGCCTTTTCCTGTTTCATATGCTTTTCTTATTCCAGCATTTCCTAATATTGTTGCTCCAGTTGGAAAATCTGGCCCTTTAATATATTCCATCAGTTCTACTACTGATAATTCAGGATTATCAATTAGTGCAATAATACCATTGATTACTTCTGTTAAATTGTGTGGTGGGATATTTGTTGCCATTCCTACTGCTATTCCTGTTGCACCATTTACCAAAAGGTTTGGAAAACGAGATGGTAATACACTTGGTTCATTTTCCTCTGCTGTGTAAGTAGGTTCAAAATCAACTGTATTTTTATTGATATCCCGTACTAATTCCATACTCAATTTTGACATTCTAGCTTCTGTATAACGTTGAGCTGCTGCTCCATCTCCATCTATGGAACCGAAATTACCATGTCCATCTACTAACATATAACGATATGAGAAATCTTGAGCCATACGTACTAATGCTTCATAAATACTTGAATCTCCATGTGGATGGAAACGTCCCATTACATCTCCAGTAATACGTGCTGATTTTTTATGCGCTACATTTGATGTTGCTCCCAAATCGTTCATTCCATAAATTATTCTTCGTTGTACTGGTTTAAGACCATCCCTTACATCTGGTAACGCACGAGCTACAATAACACTCATTGCATAATCTAAGAAGGATTTTCTAATTTCTTTTTCAAAATGTAAATCTTTTAATATTTCTGCCATTTTAATTCACCCCCTAAATATCTAGATTTTCCACGTCTTTTGCGTGTTCTTCTATATATCTTTTTCTTGGTTCTACTTCTTCACCCATTAATTCTGATAAGACTTGGTCTGCTTGCATAGCGTCATCAATTGTAATTCTTAATAACGTTCTATTCTCTGGATTCATCGTAGTTTCCCACAATTGGTCATAATCCATTTCTCCTAGACCTTTATAACGCTGTAAAGACGTCTTTGTCCCTTCTGGAATGGTTTTTAAGTAATCAGCTAATTCATCATCTGAATATAAGTATTTACGGTTTTTTCCATAATCTATTTTATATAAAGGTGGTTGAGCCGCATAAATGTATCCACCTTCTACCAATGGTTTAAAATAACGATAGAAGAATGTTAACAATAAAATTCTAATATGTGCGCCATCAACGTCGGCATCGGACATAATTATTATTTTATGATATCTTAATTTTGAAATATCAAATTCGTCTCCTATTCCAGTTCCAAATGCAGTAATCATAGAACGAATTTCATTATTGGAAAATATTCTATCCAATCTTGCTTTTTCCACATTTAATATTTTTCCTCTTAACGGTAAAATTGCCTGTGTTCTACTATCTCGTCCTTGTTTCGCACTTCCTCCTGCTGAATCTCCCTCCACGATATAGATTTCGCATTCACTTGCGTCTTTACTTGAGCAATCAGCAAGTTTTCCTGGCAAACTTGATACTTCAAGAACATTTTTTCGCCTTGTCATTTCTCTGGCTTTTTTCGCTGCTACTCTAGCGCGAGCTGCTGTCATGGATTTTTCCACAACTATTTTTGCTTCTTCTGGATTTTCTAATAGAAATCTTTCAAAACCTTCACTAAATACAGAATCAGCTATCTTTCTAACTTCACTATTTCCTAGTTTTGTCTTTGTTTGTCCTTCAAATTGAGGGTCTGGATGTTTACAAGAAATAATCATTGTCAATCCTTCTTTAACATCATCTACAGTTAAAGATTCTTCATTATCTTTTAAAAATTTATGACTTCTTGCATAACTATTGATAATTCTTGTTAATGCTCTACGAACTCCTTCTTCGTGAGTTCCTCCTTCATATGTATTAATATTATTCGTAAACGAATATATGTTTGAGGAATAACCAGAGTTATATTGAAGTGCGACTTCTAAAGTGATTCCTTTCTCTTCGCCTGACAAATGAATAATCTGTTCATGAATTGCTGTTTTATTTTTATTTAAGTAAGCAACATATTCACTAATACCGCCTTCATATACAAACTCCTCTTTCTTTTTATCTGCTTCCCTATCATCACAAAGTATAATACGAAGTCCACGATTTAAAAAAGCCAATTCTCGAACTCTTGTTTTTAATGTATCATAATTATAAACGGTTGTTTCTGTAAAAATTTCTGGGTCTGCTTTAAATGTAACAGTTGTTCCTGTTCTATCAGGAGAGCATTCTCCTATTACTGTTAATGGCTGAACAATATGTCCTCCATTTTCGAAGCGCACTTGATATATTTTACTATTTTGGTAAACCTTTACTTCTACCCATGTACTAAGCGCATTTACTACACTCGCTCCTACTCCGTGTAAACCTCCAGAGACTTTATATCCTCCGCCTCCAAATTTTCCGCCTGCATGCAATACTGTGTATACAGTTTCTACGGTTGATATTCCAGTCTTTGGATGGGTCCCTGTTGGAATTCCACGACCATCGTCTTTTACAGTAATCGAATTATCATCATTGATAATAATTTCAATATCATCACAATATCCAGCTAAGGCTTCATCTATCGCATTGTCTACAATTTCCCAGACTAAATGATGAAGTCCTTTTTCACTTGTTGAACCAATATACATTCCTGGACGCTTTCTAACTGCTTCTAATCCTTCCAAAACTTGTATATCCGAAGCATCATAATGTTCAATCTTGTTTTCTTCCATGTTTTTTCACCTCTGTTATCTTCTCTATCGCACCATTTACAATCTCAATTAATTTTGATTTTTCTAAAATAGAATTTTCTATATTGCTTATTTCTGTTGTAGTAATGATTGTTTGTATATCACTACTAATATAGGATAAAAGATTATTTTTTTTGCCATCATCCAATTCACTAAACACATCATCTAATAATAATATCGGTTTATCATGACAATAATTTTCAAAAACAGTAATTTCAGAAAGTTTAATCGCTAAAATTGCCATTCTTTGCTGTCCCTGAGAGCCAAAATTACGTAAGTTGATAGTATCTATCCAAAAACTAATATCATCTTTATGAGGCCCTATTAAGCTTATTTTAGCCCTATACTCTGAAGTTGACACTTCTGTTATTTTTTTTCTTAATTGCTCTTTTATCTCTTCTAATGATAAATTTTCTAATTTAAAACTACTTTCATACTCAATATGAAATCCTTTTTTCCCTGAAATGTCTAAAAATATAGCTTCACAATATTCATTTATTTTTTGAATAAACTTTATTCTCATCTTATATAGTAGTGCTGCTTTTTCTATAAAATAGTCAGTTACTGCTTTAAAATAAGGATGTTCCATTCCCGAATAGGAAATCATATTTTTTAAAGATTCATTTCTCATTTTTAAAAGTCTCATATAGTCATTCAAAATTTTAAAGTAATTTCTATCTAATTGGCTAATTTCAGTATTTAAATATCTTCTTCTTATTTGAGGAGAGCCTTTTATAATTTCTAAATCCTCTGGATAAAATATGATGATATTTAAGTTAGAAATATAATCTGATAGTTTTTTTATTTCATCACTATCAATAAAACATTTCTTCTTTTTCTTTTCTAATAACACTTCGTAAGTAGTTGCTATATTCTCTTTTTCCACAATACCAGTTATTTTAGAATTTATTTCACCTTCTTTGATTAAATTGTAGTCAATAAATGACCGATGCGATTTTGTAAGGGCTAATACATAAATACTTTCTAATAAATTAGTTTTTCCTTGAGCATTTTTTCCATATACAATATTGATACCTTCTCTAAAAGATAGTTCTAGAGTTTCATAATTACGAAAATTTTTCAGTTTTATACTTCTTAAAATCATGAATTCTCCTCTTTTCCTATTTTTAAGCTCATTATCACATTTTTTAGAAAGATATGTACTCCTATACACATCTATTATTATATCATAAATTTGATTAAAATAATAAAAAATAAGCCTTAAAAGACTTATTTTATGCAAGTTTTCTTTTTCTAAGAATTGATTCTAATCTTGTTGCTCTTAAAATCTGATTTTCTAATGAACCATATGAAATTTCTAATTCTAAAGAATTGCCATTTTTGAAGTAAATAAAGGTTGCACAATCTTTTTTTGTATAATCTTCAATATGATTTAAAGAAATCCAAATGCATTCTTTTATTCTTGGTGATGTTGTTGGAAAAAAGATTAATTCCATTGTTTCTTCTACTATAATTGGCGATTTATAATTTACTCCAATTAAGTTTTTTGTCCCCTCATGTCTTCCCATATAAGAACTTCCAAAAAATTTACAACTTTCATCAATAATCTGTGTAGATGATTGATTGACTAAAAAGCTATCTTCCAGTTCGATAATTTTTGATGTTGTTTGGTCTACTGGAACAATTGCTACTGTGGCAGAATTAATTTCATAATTCTGTTTCATAAAATCCCCTCCTAAAGATATTCTTCTATAAAAGAACCTCTTTGTCCTATCTTATAACACTATATTTTGTCAAATTTTGTAGAAAAAAGTCGAATTTGTTCTAAAAATAGCAAAAAAAAGGAAAATTCATCAAATTTTCCTTAATAAGTCCTAATTGGTAATATCAATTGAATTAGGTCCTCTACTTCTGGATTCTTAATTATAATTGGTTTTATTTCCCCATTAAATAATAATTGCACATCTTCCGCATCAAATGATTTTAAGGCTTCCATCATATACTTAGAACTGAATGCAATACTGATTTCTTCCTCTTTATTTTTTATTATTTCTACTCTATCTTCTACATTTCCAATTTCTGGAATATTAGAAGATATGATTGCTACATCACTTTTTGTGGAAAGTTTAATGGTATTTTTATCTGCTTCATTTGTTAATAATGAGGCTCTATCAATTGAATTATACAGATTTGAAAGGTTTACTTTAAAATCCATTGAAAATTCTGTTGGAATTAGTTTAGATGTATCTGGATACTGTCCATTAATTAATCTAGACATTAAAATAATGGTATCAAATTTAAATATAATTTTATTATTAAAAATGTGTAATTCTACATCCTCTTCTTCTTCATCAAATAAACGAATTAATTCATTTAGATTTTTTGTTGGAACTATAATATTGATGTTTTCTGTTAAACTTGTGGATAACTCTATTTTCTTTTTTGCTAATCTATAAGAATCAGTTGCTGTACATTCTAAGATATTTCCCTCTATTTTAAAGTTAATACCAGTTAAAACAGGTCTAGATTCTTGAGTTGATGTTGCGAATGAAGTTTGATTAATAATTGTTTTAAACAATTTTTTAGCTATTGTAATTGGTGTTTTATTATCTTCTAATTCTAAATCAGGAAATTCAGATGCATTATTACAATTTAATGTAAATGAAGAATTAGTTGTTGTAATATAGATTTTAGAATCCATTACTTCTTCTATACTGATTAAGTCATTTGGAAGTTTTCTAACAATTTCATAAATATATTTTCCAGATACAACAATATCTCCAGTAATTTCAATATTTTCAATATCTTTTTTATCAATAAATGTTTTAATAGCAATTTCATTATCTGTACTCATTAAATATAATCCATCAGAAGTTAGTTCAAATTTAATACAATTTAAAATTGGGATTAAATTCTTACTTGATATTCCTTTTATTACATAATTTAAATGTTTTAATAATATGTTTTGTTTGATTAATAGTTTCATATAAATCCTTCTTTCTTTATTCTTATTTTTATACTTATTATTCTTATTATTGGTGTGGAATCTGTGGAAAAGTGTAAAATGCTTTACAAAATCTTATAAAATGTAAATTTTTAGGTTGTGGATAATGAAAAATGTAAACTGACATTTTCCACACATATTCATTATCTTATTTGATTTATTATCTTATTTATCTCTTTTTCCAAATTTACGTCGTTTTTAATTTCTTTTTTTATTTTGTCAACTGAATGCATAACGGTTGTATGGTCTTTTCCACCAAATTCTATTCCAATTTTAGGTAAAGATTCTTCCAATACTGTTCTACATATATACATTGCGATTTGTCTTGGAACCGCAATTTTGGCGACTCGTTTTTTGCTTTTCATTTCTTCTACTGTAATATTATAATTACTAGCAACTAGTTGCAATACCTGCTCTACTTTGCTTTTTGATATGATACTTTTTACAAAATAGTCTTTTAATGCGTCAACAGCTAAATCTAAAGTGATATCAGAACCATTCATAATTGTTGCATAAGCGAATATTCTAGTAATGGCTCCTTCTAGCTTTCGAATGTCAGAAGTGCAATTACTAGCAATATATTCTTTCACTTCTTGTGGAAAAGGTTTTGCCATATCATGTCCTTCTATTTTCTTATCAATGATATCCATACGAAGTTTAAAGTCAGGTGGTAGAATATCAATGGTAAGTCCCCAGTTAAATCTCGTGCGAAGGCGTTCTTCTAATTTTTTTAAGTCATCTGGAGAACGGTCAGAAGAAATGATGATTTGTTTGTTATTGCAATGTAATTCATTAAATGTATTAAAGAATTCTTGTTGTGTTTTACTTGCAATTTCTAAATATTGTATATCATCTATCATGAGAACATCTATTTCCCGATATTTCTTTTTAAATTTTTCAACAGTTTCAAAGTTTGTTTCTTCATTATTTTTTCTATAAATGTTTAAAAAGTCATCAACAAATTTTTCACTTGTTACGTATAGAACTTTTTTATGTGTCGTTTTATAAATATAGTTTCCAATAGCATGCATTAAATGTGTTTTTCCAAGTCCACTGCTTCCATATATAAAAAGAGGATTATACATGAAGCCTGGTTGTTCTGCTACGGCAATAGAAGTGGCTTTTGCAAATTTATTACTCTCCCCTACTATAAAATTTTCAAATGTATATCTTGGGTCCAAATTTGATTCAAAAGTTGGGTCTTCATTGGCATTCGTATTGCCAGAAGCAATATTCACATTATTTTCTAAGTCTTCTTCAATAAAAAATTCAAATTTGAAATTAGAACCTGCAACTTCAGTGAATATTTCTTCAATGATATCATTGTAATTTTCTTTCAAATGTTTTTTATGTACTGGCATTGGAACCAATACTTTTGCGCTATTCCCTTTTAATTCTAACAGTTTTGTTTCTGAAAACCATGTTTCATATAACATTGGAGAAAGATTTTCCTTTATTTTCTCAAGAAACATGTTCCAGATGGTGTCCAAATTCATGAATAGCACCCCCACTTCCATAAATACACCCCTATTTTACAATATTTTTATGGGAAATAAAAGCAAAAACCTAAAAAAGTGTGGAAAAAAAGCGAGTTTTTAAATTCCACAACTTTTTCCCCTATTTTTTCTATTGAAAACCAATTATTTCCCAACTTATACACAGTACCTGTGGAAAACTCTTACACATAATATTTCCCAAGTGGATTAATTATTCACAATTATGTGGAAAAACAAGCTTTAAATAGGAATTTGAGAAGAGTGAGTTGTTGAAAAATATGTTAATTATGAAAAAATCTTGGGAAATAATTGAAAAATATCCACCATATTGTTGACAACAAAAGTTATTTTTAGTAAGATAAGCCCTGGTGATTTTTTATGGAACGAAAATTAGATGATATAGAACTAGAAGAATTTGTACATTTTCATATAGACCAAACAACCTTAATTGTTAGAACAAATTCAGAAACAATATCTTATTCATATCCAAATTCGTTAGAGTTATTAAGAAGAATAGGGTATTTATTACATCGTTATGAAGTAGAATACAATAGAAAAGAGGAACAAACAAAAGCAGTATCTAAAGTTCCTTTAACTCCAATTCAAAAAGAATGTCAAAAGCGATTATTGATAGGTCGTAATATTGTTTTTGGAACATATTTTGTTTATATACTACTAACTATGTTATTTCCCAATATAACTCCCTTTTTATTTAATATATTTTTGGTAATTGATGGAGCAGCTTTAATAACTGGAATAAAGGATGCAAGTATAATAAGAAGTGAGACATTAAAGCAGGAAGAAACGAAACAAAATAAGCAATCACAATTAGAAAAGGGTTTTGAGTCATTAAAAGAAACTGCACTTTCTTATTTAAATAAAATAATGAAAGATAATACAAAATTTACTGTGGAGGAAAAACATTACATAGAAGTAATAGAAAAAGGATTTCAAAAAAGAATTGGTACTTATCCACAACAATAGTTTGACAAAAAAGAGTTTTCTCTATATAATGTTAAAAGCAACCAAAATTAGAAAAGTTCAGGAGGTGTTAAGATGAAAAGAACATATCAACCAAATAGTAGAAGAAGAAGTAAAAAAATGGGTTTTTTAGCACGTATGAAAACAAAAATGATTAATAGCCGAAGAAGAAAAGGACGTAAAGTATTAGCTCATTAATAACTAGCTTAACACCACTGATAAGTTCAGTGGTGTTTCATTATCTTAAAGTAGGAGTAGGGAAGCTTATGAAAAAAATAAATATCTTAAAGAAAAATGAAGATTTTAATAGAATAATTGCTTCTATAAAACCATATAAATATAAAGATTATATTATATATAAGGAAAAACATAACTTTGGAATTTCTCATTTTGGAATATCCGTTGGAAAAAAAGTAGGGAACGCAGTTACTCGAAATCATATAAAAAGGCAATTAAAAAATATAATTGACCAAATTCCCTATAAAAATAACTTTAATTGTATTATAATAGTGAGGAAAGGAATTATAGGAAAATCATTTTTGGAAATGAAAAATGATTTAACAGAAGCAATGAAACAAGTACATATATTGGAGGAAAATGAATGAAGAAAAAAAAATTAATATTAATTATGATGTTATGTGCAATCACATTATCAGCAACAGGATGTACAACACTTTTAAAAGATGAAAAAGGGAAGGCTGTTCAAAATCCTGTAACTGGCCAAAATCTTCCTAAGAACATTTTATGTAGACCAGAATCTAAAAAAACAATTGAATTATATGAAGATAATAAAATAGAATTAAATAAGTTGCCAAAATGTTCAGAGTTTGTTCCAGCTTCAGGAGGTTATGAAGGAATCTGGACAACCATATTTGTAAAACCACTAGCATGGATAATTATTCAAATTGGTAAAATTGTAAAAAACTATGGATTAGCAGTTATTTTAATTACTTTATTAATTCGTATGATAATGTTTCCTTTAACGCAAAAGTCTGCAGTGCAATCAGAAAATTTAAAATTAGCAAAGCCTGAACTGGATAAATTAGAAAAAAAATATAAAAACCGTCAAGACCAAGAAGCTATGATGCAAAAAAGTCAAGAAATGTTGGTTATTTATAAAAAATATAAAATTAATCCAATGGCAGGATGCTTATATGCCTTTATTCAATTACCATTATTTTTGGCATTCTATGAAGCACTTAATAGATTACCACTGATTTTTGAAGGAAGTTTCTTAGGACTTCATTTGGGAATGACTCCATTAACAGGAATTACATCTGGAAGAATTTATTATATTATCATTGTTATATTAGTTGGTTTGGTAACATATTACTCATTTAAATTGAATAGTGGAGCTAGCATGAGTGAAGATCAAGCAAAACAAATGAAGATGATGACAAATATTATGACAGGAGTTATTACATTAAGTTCATTAACAATATCAAGTGCGATTGGTTTATATTGGATTACCAATAGTGGATTTACAATTGTACAAAACTTAATTGTAAAAAGGAGAAAAAATAATGGAAAAGATAGTAATAGAAGATAAAGAAAAAGAGAATGCTTATAAAAAATTAGAAGAGGTTGCATCTTTAACTGAACTATATTATAAAGAAACTGTTGAAGAAGGAAAATTATTTAAGAGTGGAAAATGCAAAATAGAAGCTATTAAAAAAGAAGATGTAAAACAATATATAAAAGAATTCTTAAATAAAATTGGGGAATTAATGGAAATTGAGCTTCATTCTGAAATTAGAATTGATGAAGATATAATTAATGTTAGTATTATTTCTGATAATAGTCCTATTATGATAGGAAGAGAAGGAAAAAACTTAGATGCATTACAAACTTTATTAAGACAGTCATTAAGCAATCAAACAAATATGTTAATCAAAGTAAATTTAGATGCTTCAGATTATAAGTTAAAAAAACAAAAACGTTTAGAAAGAGAAATAAAAAATATAGCACGCGAAGTATTAAAAACAAAGATAGATGCAAAATTAGATCCAATGAATGCTTTTGATAGGAGAATTGTTCATTCCGTGATTAGTACTTATGATAATTTAGAGACAGAAAGTTTAGGAGAAGTTCCAAATCGTTATGTTACAATTAAATATAAAGAAAATTAGAAGCCGTAAAGGTTTCTTTTTTTGAATTGACTAAACAAAATACTTATAGTAGAATACAATGGAAGGAGACTCAATATGGCAAAAAAAGATATAGAAAGTTATTTAGTTCCAGGTAATGAGTATTATGAGATCGTAAAAGAAATATTAGAAAGCCCAGAATTTCAAAAAAGAAAAACTTATCCCCATCATGAAAACTGTAGTGTTTATGAACATTGTTTAATGGTTTCTTTTTTATCTTATTTATGGGCAAAAAAATGGAATTTAGATTATAAGAGTGCAGCAATAGGTGGATTATTACATGATTTTTATGATAAACCTTGGCAAACTAATAATCACAAACTTTCTAAAAAGCAGAAAACGAAGTTTTTTAAACAACATGGTTTTGTTCACGCAGGGGAAGCTGTTATAAATTCCTATCATTATTTTCCAACGCTTATGAATAAAAGAGTTGAAAATATTATAAAAAGACATATGTTTCCTTTAAATATTTATCCACCAAGATATGGAGAAGCTTGGATCATTACTTGTGTAGATAAATATGTATCGGCAGATATTTTAAGAAATCCTAAAGTCTGGGCAAAATATTTAGGTTTAGGAAAAAAAGAAGAGAAGTGAGAATATGGAAGATACAATAGCAGCAATATCAACATCATTAGGAGTAGGTGCAATCTCTATTATTAGAGTCAGTGGAAAAGAATCTA
Source organism: uncultured Mycoplasmatota bacterium (assembly GCA_947643405.1). Lineage (GTDB taxonomy): Bacteria > Bacillota_I > Bacilli_A > RF39 > UBA660 > MGBC102946. The sequence continues at coordinate 24,303 of CANRVY010000014.1, forward strand.
TTCCTATTGTAAACAAAATTTTTAAAGGAAAAGATTTAAACCAAGTTCCAAGTCATACCATTCAATATGGACATATTGTGGATGGTTTAGAAGTGATTGATGAAGTATTGATTTCAGTTATGAAAGCGCCAAAAACATTTACGGTAGAAGATGTAGTAGAAATTAATGCACATGGTGGAATTGCTACAACACATCGCATTTTAGAGTTACTTTTAAAAAATGGTTGTCGTCCTGCATCTCCTGGAGAATTCACAAAACGTGCTTTTTTAAATGGTCGTATAGATTTAATAGAAGCAGAATCTGTTATGGATTTGATATCTGCCAAAACAGAAACAACAAGAAAGATGGCTTTGTCTGGAGTAGACGGCAAAGTATCAGCTCTCATACATTCTCTTCGGAATAAAATCATTTCCTTATTAGCAAATATTGAAGTAAATATTGATTATCCAGAATATGAGGATATTGCAGAAATGACAGTGGAAGAGTTAAAAAAGAGTATGACATCTATAGAAGTAGAATTAAAAGAAATTTTAAAAAATAGCAAAGAAGGAAAAATGATAAAAGAAGGAATAAAAACTTCTATTATTGGAAGACCAAATGTAGGAAAAAGTAGTATATTGAATCGATTATTAAATGAAGAAAAGGCAATTGTTACAGATATAGAAGGAACAACAAGAGATGTAGTAGAGGGAAATATCATTATAGATGGTGTTATGCTTCATATTTTAGATACAGCTGGAATTAGGCAAACAGAAAATGTAGTAGAGCAAATTGGAGTAAAAAAAAGTTTAGAATTACTAGAAGAATCAGAACTCGTACTTATCGTCCTAAATTATAATGAAGCTTTAACAGAACAAGATAAACAAATCTTAGAACAAGCGAAGAATAAAAATCATATTGTAATTGTTAATAAAAAAGATTTAAAAAGAAATTTGGATATTGAAGCGTTAGAACAGCAATATATTGAAGTGAGTGCTTTAAATGATGATGGTATTGATAAAATTAAAAACAGAATCCGAGAATTGTTTCATTTAGAGCAATTTGAAAATAGGGATATGACATATCTTACCAATGCAAGAAGTATTGCGCTTGTAGAAAAAGCTTTGGACAGTTTAGAAGAGGTAAAAAAAGGAATAGAACAGAATTTGCCAATTGATATGATAGAAATTGATTTGAAAAATGTATGGAATATATTAGGCGAAATTACTGGAGAAACTTACCAAGATGAGCTGATAGACCAATTATTTAGCCAGTTTTGTCTAGGAAAATAATATATAAGAAAAATCTTATATATTTTATTGTGCAATAAAAAAAATGATAGTATAATAAAACGCGAGTAGAGGAGGTGTTCTGATGGAATATGAAGTAATTGTAGTAGGTGGAGGACATGCTGGTTGTGAAGCAAGTCTTGCTGCTTCTAGAAAAGGACACAAGACAATATTAATAACGGGAAATATTAAAAATATTGCAGATATGCCTTGTAATCCTTCCATTGGAGGAAGCGCCAAAGGAATTGTGGTTAGAGAAATTGATGCATTAGGCGGAGAAATGGGGAAAAATGCAGACAAAGGGCAACTTCAGATGAAAATGCTAAATCATAAGAAAGGACCAGCAGTGCAAGCTTTGCGTGCTCAAGCAGATAAAATCACATATCCAAAAGAAATGTTAAAAACATTAAATAAGGAAAATAATTTGACCATTTGGGAAGCATTGGTTGAAGATTTAATTGTAGAAAATCATAAAATTAAAGGTGTCATTTTAGAAAATGGAAACCAGATATTTGGGAAAGCTGTTATTTTAACAACAGGAACTTATTTAAAAGCAGATATTATGGTAGGAAATACAAGACACAGAGAAGGGCCACACGGGGAAAGACCTAGTCAATATTTGAGTGATAACTTAAAAAAATTAGGATTTCAAATTATTCGTTTAAAGACAGGAACACCACAGCGAATCGATAAAAAAACAATAGACTTTTCTAAAACGAAGGAAGAATATGGAAGTGACCAAAAATACACTTTTAGTTTTGATAATGAGCCAAATTACAGTCTGGAAGACCAAATTCCATGCCATTTAATTTATACAACTCCAGAAACACATCAAATTATAAGAGATAATTTAAATAAATCAAGCATGTATGGTGGATTAAATGATATTACTGGAGTAGGTCCTAGATATTGTCCTTCTATTGAAGATAAAATTGTAAGATTTAGTGACAAAGAAAGACATCAATTATTTTTAGAACCAGAAAGTTTATATTATGATGATATCTATATTCAAGGGTTTTCTACCTCAATGCCTCATAATATACAAGAAAAGATGGTTCATAGTTTGCCAGGGTTAGAAAACGCTAAAATATTGAAATATGCTTATGCAATTGAATATGATGCAATTTATCCCACACAACTGAAGCTTTCTTTAGAAACAAAATTAATAGAAAACTTATTTACAGCAGGACAAATAAATGGTACTAGTGGTTATGAGGAAGCTGCTTGTCAAGGATTAATCGCTGGAATTAATGCATGTCTTAAATTAGAAGGAAAAGAACCATTAATTTTAAAAAGAAATGAAGCATATATAGGAGTTTTGATAGATGATTTGGTAACAAAGGGAGTAATAGACCCATATCGTTTATTGACATCTAGAGCAGAATATCGTTTATTATTAAGACATGATAATGCTGATTTACGATTGCGAGAATATGGGTATCAAGTAGGATTAATTAATGAACCGCAATATCAAAAGTTACAATATAAAAAAGAAGAAATGAAAAAAGCAATAGAGTATTTAAAAAATCACAAAATGGTTCCTACTGAGGATACAAATTGTTTTTTAGAAGAAATCGGTTCTTCTATATTAAAAGATGGAATTACTTTATATGATTTATTAAAAAGACCAGAGATAAAGATAGAACATTTACAGCACTTTTATGAATTATCTTTTGATAAAGATGTTTTAGAGCAGGTTGAAATTGAAATAAAATATGAAGGATATATAAAAAAGGCTCTTCATGAAGCCGAAAAAATGATAGATTTAGATAATAAAAAAATACCAGATGATATTGATTATAGTAGAATTCATAATTTAGCAAGTGAAGCCAAGCAAAAATTAAATGAAATAAGACCAACTTCAATTGGCCAAGCTCTTAGGATTAGTGGAGTGAATCCAGCCGATATTTCCCTTCTAATGGTCTATATAAAAAAGGAGTATCATTATGACAGAGGATAGATTTGAAAAAGAACTTGAATTACTGGGAATATTATTGTCAGAAACGCAGAAAACTCAATTAGAGACTTATTATAAGTTATTAGCTGAATGGAATGAAAAAATGAATTTAACTGGAATTACAGAAAAAGAACAGGTATATTTAAAACATTTTTATGATAGTGCAACTTTGGTAAAAGTAATAGATTTAAAAGAAGAAAAAACTTTATGTGATATAGGAACAGGTGCAGGATTTCCAGGTCTGGTATTAAAAATTTTATTTCCGCATTTGGAAGTAACTTTGGTAGATGCATTAAATAAAAGAATTGTATTTTTAGAAAATGTGATAGAAACATTGAAATTAGAAAATATCAAAACAGTCCATGTAAGAGCAGAAGAGTATGCAAGAGAACATAGAGAAAAATTTGATGTGGTTACATCTAGAGCTGTAGCTGCTCTTCCAATGTTATTAGAATACTCTGTTCCGCTAGTGAAAATAGGAAAATATTTTATACCAATGAAAGGCGATATTGCCCAGGAAATAAAGGCTTCAGAGCATTCTATTAAACTTTTGAATGTCAATTTAGAGTGTCAAGAAAAATTTTCACTTCCACTCGAAAATAGTACTAGAACAATATTAAAATTTCGAAAAGAGAAAAGTTCACATGTAAAGTATCCAAGAAAATTTAGTGAGATGAAGAAGAATCCATTGTAAAAAGAATATCAAAAAAATATCAAAAAAAGATATTTTTTTATTTTTGGGAAATGATATTGAAATATTTCCCAAAGTATAGTATTATAGTATATAGAATAAAAAGGAGGATGACTATGGATAATAGAAAAATTGTCGAGCTAGACTTAAATGATATATTGCCAAATAGATTTCAGCCAAGAATTAAGTTTAATGAAGATTCTATTACAGAACTAGCTGAGTCAATTAAAGAACATGGTGTCATTCAACCTATTGTTGTAAGACCTTTAGGGGATAGATATGAAATTATAGCTGGAGAAAGACGTTATAAAGCAAGCGTATTAGCTGGAAAAGAAACAATTCCAGCAATTGTAACTGAGTTAAATGATAAAGATAGTGCAGAAGTAGCACTTATAGAAAATGTACAACGTCAAGATTTAACTCCAATAGAGGAAGCAATTTCATATAATAAAATTCTTGATATGGGATATTTAACACAGGAAGAATTGGCACTCAAATTAGGAAAAACACAATCAACTATTGCAAATAAACTAAGATTATTAAAACTTGATGATGAAGTACAAGAAGCATTATTAGAATCTAAAATCTCAGAGAGACATGCAAGGTCTTTATTAAAGTTAACGGATAAAAATAAACAAAAACAAATGTTAGCAAAAATAATTAATGAAAGATTAACTGTACGAAAAACAGATGAGGAGATAAGTAAAATGATGAATGAAAATGATAATAAGAATATAGAAATAATTGATTTTGGAAATACAAATAATACAACAACTCCAATTAATCAAGGAATAAATTATAACATTCCAACAACACCAATTGTAGAGGAGCCGGTTATTCCACAAGCTCCAGTGCAAGAAACACCAGTTGTAAATCCTGGATTTATGAATGTAGAACAAATAGAACAAACAGCACAGGATATTAATGTGGCACCACCAGTAGCAAATATGGATGCATTGTTAACTCCAGCTGATATGTTGAATACGGTTCCAACTCCACAAACAAATGTTAATCCAGTAAATCCATTTGGAGTATCAATGGAAACAAATGATGCAGATGATAGTTCAGCAGAAGCAATATTGAAACCTGGAAAGTTTTTTAACTTGTCAGATTTAGAAAACCCTGTTCTAGAGCAACCACAACCAGTACAAGAAGCTCCAGTAGAACAGCCAAATCCAATTTTGACAAATCCAACAGTGAATGTTCAACCAACTGTGGAAGTAGCTCCTGCCAGTCCAATCGTTGAACAACCTGTAATAGGGCAACCAACAGAGGTAGCAAATAACTTTGTAACAAATTTTGATAATACTATGACTGAAAAACCAACTCCAATTATTCCTGCTAATCCAGAGCCACTTATTCAAACTCCAATAATGGAGCCAATGAGTAATCAAACAATTGCGGTTCCTAATTATAATGAATTAGAATCAACAATGTATGGGGCGGTAAGTCCAATAACTCCATCAGTTTCTGAAATACCAGTTGGACAGAATAATATGAAGCAAGTAATTGATATTATTAGAGAGTGTTCTTCTAAAATAGAAGCCTTGGGATTTGAGATAGAAACTGAAGAATATGATTTTGAAGACATGTATCAAGCAATCTTTAAGATAAATAAGAAATAGCACTTAAATAGTGCTATTTTTCTATCTTTTTCGTTAAAATTAAGATATAATATCCATAGTTAGATGGGGGGATTATAATGCTAACATATGAACAATTTATGAAGCTTGTTCCAAAAGAAACAGCAGCATTTGTATCAAAGGTATTACCTTATTTAGATGGATATATGAGAGAAGATGTAAAGCTTCGATTTAAAGGTGATAATCAAGCTGGTCATAAAGATAGTAAAGCAAACTTTTTATTATTATATTGTCTTGCAGATTGGAAGGAATATAGTACTTTTTTAAAAAATTATGGCTTTGATATAGATAAATATAAAATAAATAGAGATTGGGTAGACTTAAAAGCAAACAGAGAAATATTGTTTGAGAAGTTTAGTGGAATTTTTAATCTTTATGAAGATGAAACTTTATATACGAGTTTGACTCCATTAGATATTGTGAAAAGAGCATTTGAAAAATATATTTCAAATTGTTCTATTTCAATTTTTGAATATTTATTTCCTAATATAGGATCTAATTCATTCTTAAAAGAATTAGAAAAAATGAGACAAGCTGAAAAGGTAGAAATAGAACATCAAACGGAGCAAGAAACTTATGGAAAACTTTCTATTTCAGTTATTTCATATTTAGAGACAGCTTCTAAAATAAGAACGCTATTATATTCTGGTATCAAACAAAATAATGAATTGGTAAGATTAAATGATGAAGATATTGTTCCAATTTCATTATTATTTGCTTTATATTATTATAAAGATACTCCATTAGCAGAAGAGGAAATAACGGAACAAAGTATTATTCAGTCAATGCTACAAGAAAAAGGGATAAATTTAGAAAAAATTTCAAATGCAATTGGGCAAAGTTTTTATGTCAATACAATAAGAGAAGCGAGAAAAAATGTAGATGCTATTAGATTATTATATTCAAAATATTATCATAGTGGATCAAATGAGAAAATAGAAGAAGCAAACATTACAGTGTCAAACATATTAAATAATTTATTTGATCGTAATTTTACAAATAGTTATGCAATAGAAAAAGTGTTTGCAAAATTAAACTGTTATGTAGGTGCCTTTTTACCAGTAGAAGAAAAAGTCGCAAAATTAAGAGATTCAGAAGAGCGAATTCATTCTTTGTCATATGTGAAAAATTTTTATGCAGAACTTTCAAAAGAATCTGGAGATTTTATTGAATTTACAACAAAGACTTATTTACTATTATTGGAAAAGATGAAAGAAAAAAATCATAATGCAGAAATATTAGTAGATGAAGATGATGCTGATACATTAGCTTTATTTATTGCATCTTGTTATTATAAATTAGATGTTAGTGAATTCTTTGGCGATTATGGTATATCTTTAGAAAAAGTCTTTGAACTTTTAAATTTACAAGTTACCAAAGAGGAAATAGAAGCAATGAAGTTAAATCAAAAAGTTTTAGTTGATCGTTATAAGAGATTTGTATATGAAGGCGTAAATCGAAATAGATCAGCTAAGATAATACGTATTACAGATATTGCTCACAATCTTTGTAATAGAGAATTTAATCGTAGTATGATTATGGAAAGTATTTTCTTTGAATTAACAAAGTCTACAGATTTACAGAGTGACTTTTTAGAACAATTAAGACTTCATTTAGAAAAAAAAGAACAAAATAGAAAGATGAGATTAACGCAACGATTATTTAAAGATATGCCAGTTAGTACTATGGAATATTTAGAAAATGCATCCATTATACATCAATTTCTTCTTGAGCACATAAAACAATATAATGAGATGGATATTCAAGTTTTATCTCTTTTGCTTTCTACCTTTGTATCTCAAAAATCAGATATTGCAGATTTTTTAAATTCTAAGAAATTAACACTTAATAGTGTTTGTAGTTTTTTAAATATATCATCAAATAGCTTAACGAGAGGTTCTATTAATATTGATATTTTAGCGGAGCAATATGGAATGTTTATTTTTGGAGGTCACAATAAAGATTTAGAAAGAAAAGATTTAACGGTATTTAACATCATAAGAAATATTTTTTCAAAAGATGTTTATAATAGTGTTTTAATTAGTAAATTACTGGGAAATTTTGGCTTATCATATGAAGATTTTGAAAATTTTAAAGAGAAATTTGAGACTTATTTAAAGGAAACAGAAGAAGCTAAAAAAATAGAAGAAGCAAAAGGAATATTAAATAGCTTTAGGGAAAATCCAAGACAATATATTATAAATGTTATACGCATTCATCAGCGATTAGTAAAAATTGCATATCAAGATGAATCTGTAGCACGTTTAATTCCAAATATAACAGATGTAAGAGAGTTATCACTTTTATTAGGAATGTTTACAATCGAAAATGATGTTCAACATTTTTTTGAAAAAAATAGAGTGACTCTTGAAAACATATGCGCATTAATTGGATTAGATAAGGATATTATAAAGGAACTAGAAGGAGAAGAGGTCAATTATAAATTAATTTCTGATACTTATGAGCCTTGGATTCAATATGGAAGCTCAAATTATAATAGAACTGTATCAGATTTAATTTCTAGAGTTTTTGATAAAACGATTGGAAAAGAAAGTTTAATCCTTGAAGAAATTGTATCATTTGTTGGTTCTAATTATGATATTTTAAAAGAAGAAGTGGAGTCTAAAAAGGATCATGAATTATCTTTATCAATTGATGATAGAATTAAAGTATTATCAGAAGAAAGTGTAGACTCATTAGATTTAACTGATGTAAAAAGTATTCTCCACTTTGGGAATTCATTATCGATTCATTCAAAATATATTCATGACGAGTTACCAAGATTGATGATGAGTGATGCACATGATAAATCAGTAGAGACAATTAGTCATATTGTAGATAAAATATATACTGAAGTTCCAGTAGAAAAGAAAAAAAGATCTTTGTTTGATCGTTTATTTGGTGTTGTAGTAGAAGATGAAGAACCTAAGTTGGTATTAAATCCAGATGCCATTCAAGAATTAAAAGATGCAATTGATTCTAATATAGAATCATTGTCAAAAGAATTATTAGGTTATGATGCTATTCGTAAATATATAGAAGCATACCGTAAGAAAAATCGCTCTCATCTTCTTGTTGCAATGTCAGAAACTGAAAAGGTAGAAGAAGAAGTTCAAAGTTTAAATCCAAAAAAAGAAGAAGATTATGCAGCATTTTTGTTAGCTACATCTAGATTACAGATTATGAGAGATAAAACAAATCGTTTTAGTACTTCTAATCATTTAATGAAACAAGAATTATTGAAGGTAAACCAAGCAATTGTGAATCATTTTATTACAATAAATGCATTAGAGATGGCAAAAGATGATTTGCTTCCATTAATAGGTTCTGAATTAGCGCTTACACAAGGTAGAAATACTGAGAATAAGAGTTTAAATTTATCTGAAAATGTAATAGGATTATTTCAGTCTTTATTATCTAGAAATGTAGCAGGAGCAGTTGAAAATATGGAAAAGTTAAAAGGAGCGAACTTATCTGCTGATACTTTTGCCTTATTAAATAGGGATATTGAAGTTTATTTGCAAGGTCTCAATCAAGCTACTCAATTAGAAGGAAGAGTAGAGCCATTAGATATCGATCAAGTTACAATGACTTCTGATTATACACCAAAATTAGTGTTAACAGGACAAGAAGATTCTATTGATCAAAAAAATAAACAGATGATTTTGGAATATCCAAAAGAGTAATTTTTTACTCTTTTTCTTTTATGCTATAATATAAAATGTAGGAGAAGAATATGAAAAAAGAATATCAAGTAGTTATTATAGGTGCAGGACCTTCTGGGTTATCCGCTGCTCTTCATTTAAAAAAATATGGAGTAAAAAATATTTTAGTAATTGAAAAAGATATATTTCCAAGATATAAGTGTTGTGCTGGCTATATTACAACTAAAACAAGAAAGTTTTATGAAAGTTTAGGGCTCAAATTGGAGAATTGTCACTATACATTAATAAAAGATTTTCATATTTTTTATGAGTATAAAAAGAGACAGACCATTGATAATAAATTTCTGTATACAAATAGAAAGATAGATCGAGTAGAATTGGATTATGAATTTTATAAATTAGCAAGAGAAAAGAATATAGAAATTTTAGAAGGAATAAAAATAAGGTCACACAATATAGAAAAATCAGAGCTTTATTTATCAAATTCTGAAATAATTGCTTATCAAAATTTAATTTTTGCAGATGGGACTTTAGGATATGGTAGTAGATATCAAAAAAATAAAAAACGAAATATTGCTCTTCAGCTCACATTTCCAAATGATCATTTAGATGAAATACAAATTCATTTTGGAATTACGAGAAAGGGATATGGGTGGGTAAGTAGTTATTAGGGGATAACAAATGTAGGACTTACAGATGTGTATGATAGTCACAATAACTATAGAAAAATATTTTCAGAGTTCTTAAAGGAGTTAAACTTTGATATAAATTTGGACAATTTGAAAGGAGCATTTACTCCAATTGGAATTAGGAAGCCAATTATTTATAATAATATTTTTTATGTTGGAGGTGCTGTAGAGCTTGTGATCCGCTTACGTTGTCTGGTTTACGATATGGTTTAATGACAGGAGAAAAATGTGCTCTATTAATTGCAACAAAAATAAAAATGTTTATAAAAATTGTATTAGATGTTTAAAATGTAAGTTTCAATTTATGAAACTATTACAAAAAATATTTTATGTAAAGTGTGTTTTATTTTTAGTTTTTAATATAGGCTGTCGTTATTTTCATAGTCTTATAAGCTTCGCTTTTAATAATTTCTTTATTAATAAAAAGTAATATATTTACAAAATATAAAGTAGGGAATATAAGAATAGTAAGTATGTAAAAGAAAAAAATAATAATTCTTCTGTTTTTTCTATATACATGATATACTAAATGTGGAAGATTGGTGTATTTATGAAAAAATTGTTATGTTATATTATTTTTAGTTTGCTATTTTTATTACCAATATCTGCAAAAGCAGAAGTAAAAATAGAATCGACATCGTTAAATGGACCTTTGAAAGTAGAAGAAGGAACATCTTTTACGATGACTGTAAATATTAATGTATCAGGATTAAGTATAGCGACAGATTCCACTTTAGGCATTGCCTCTGTAGTATTTGTTTTTGGTATAGATGAAGATGTATTTATATTGGAGTCCGTTTCAGCAGAAGGTTTTGAATCAGCTGCTCAAGAGGTTAATGGAGTGTATTATATAGCAAGTGCTCCATTGCCAAATAATAATTGTGGATTAGGCGTTTTATATTGTGGAAATTATAAGGCAGAATTAAAGTTTTATGTAAAAAATACAACTTTAAATTCTTCGGTAATTACATTAGGAGAAACAGGAATTGGATTAATTGATGTAGAAACTTATCAAACAGAAGAGGATGTCATTGTTAAAAGATATGATGAATATAAGCCTCATTCAATTATGATAGATCACAAAAAAGATTCAGAAGTGATAGAACCACCAAAAACAATAATTATAGAAAAAACAGAAAAACCGAAAGTAACAGAAACGCCTAAAGTAAATAAACCAGTTATAAAGTCTTCTAATGCGTTATTGAAATCATTAACAGTAGAAAATTATGATATTAAATTTGATACATATTTATTAGAATATACATTAGAGATAGAAGAGAATATAAATAATCTTTCAATAAAAGCAGAGACAGAAGATGAGAAGGCCAATTATAAAGTTGTTGGTGCAGAAGATTTAAAAGCAAATGGAAATAAAATTACAGTAGAAGTTACTGCTGAAAATGGCAATAAGAAAATATATACTATTAATACAAAAGTAAAAGAAAAAAAATCAGAAAAAGAAAAACCAGTCGACCGAGAAGATGAACCAAAAAAAGAAGAGGCAAAAGTTAATAAGAAATTCTTGTTATATTTAGGCATTCTTTTTGGAGGTATTGTTTTACTTGCTATATTTGGATTTATTATTTCAAAAATAAGAAGTAGAAAGCTTAATAAAATGTTAGATCAACTATAAAGGATATCTATTTTGATATCTTTTTTCAAAGGAGTAGAATTTATGAAATATTATAAAGGAAAATTGTCAAATCAGGAAATAGCAGAAATATCAGAAGAAATAAAAAAAGGGAAAATATTTGTGTTTCCAACGGAGACAGTTTATGGAATAGGAACAAATGCTTATAATGAAGAATCTTGTAAGAAGATTTATGAGATAAAAAAACGTCCAAATTGGAAGCCTTTGATTGTATTAATCTCGGATATTGAAATGCTAAAAAATTTAACAGAAGAAATAAATGATATTGAAAAAAAACTAATAGAAGCATTTTGGCCAGGACCACTTACAATTATATTTCAAAAAAATAAAAATATATCAATTTCAAAATATGTAAGTGCAGGATTAGATACAATCGGGGTGCGTATGACAGATGGAGAAATGATTCAAAAAATTATAAAAAAAGCCAATGTTCCAATAGTGGCACCAAGCGCAAATTTATCTGGAAAAACAGATGGTACTAAAATACAAGAAATAATGGATGAAATTGGAAATGACATAGATGGTATTATAGATATTGGAGATATTTATGATTCAAATCCATCAACACTTGTGCAAGTAATGGATAACCAGATCAAAGTTTTAAGAGAAGGAAAAATATCAAAAGAGCAACTATCTGAAATAGCAGAAGTTATGATATAATGAACTTGGTGATAATATGGGAAGATTTTGTACAAATTGTGGAGCAGAATTAAAAGATAATGCAGATATTTGTTTGAGCTGTGGATCAAAGACACATGCGAATGAATTTAATGGAACATGGAGTAATCAAACAAGAGAACTCGTTGCAGCTCATAATATAGAGGAAACAATAGAAATTGTATTAAAAGCTGTAAGTGATATAAAATCATTTAAAGTAAAAAAAGTTGACTCAGAAGAGCATATTATTTATGTAAATGTTCGTATGTCTATGTTTTCTTGGGGAGAAAGATTAACTGTTTATTTAAATAAAATGGATGATAATAAAACACAATTATCATTTAATAGTAAAAGTAAACTTGGAACAGAAATAGCAGCAAATTCAAAAAATAAAAAAAATATTGAAAAATTAATAAATGCAATTAATCAATATATTTAGTGCTCTTTTTTGTTTAGCTTGTAGAAATTTTAAAAAGAGCCAGATGATATTAATTGTTCATGTAATGAAAAAGATATGTTATTAAATATTCAAATGTTTTTTTATTAAAAGGTGATTATAATGCCAGAATATATATGTACTATGGGTCCTAGTATTTATAATTTTAATAAATTATTAGAATTGTATAATTTAGGATTGCGTGCAATAAGATTTAATATGTCTCATATTGATTATGATATGGATGAAGTTTTAAGAATGATCGATGAAATAAAAAAAATAAGTGGAGAGCAAATAGAAACTATGTTAGACACTTGCAGCTCAGAAGCCAGAATTCAAATAGCTGAATCAAAAGAGGTTTTTATAGGAGATATAATGGTTTTAGGGATCGATTTTACGATTGATGTGCCTTATCAATCTGTTTTAAGTATCAATGATATTTTGCAAATAGATGATGGAAAAATTCAATTTCAGATAATTGGGGTAGAGCCTTTTGTATTAAAATCATTAACACATGGTAAATTAAAGAATGGAGCAGGCGTATATTCTCCAAAACTTTCTATCAATTTGCCTTTTCTTTCGGAAAAAGGCAAAGAAGATATTAACTTAGCCTTTTCAAAGAACTTAGATTGGATTGCATGCTCCTTTGTAAAAACAAAGGAAGATGTTGATGAAATAAGGAGAATGAAACAAAACTATCCAGAATGCCGAACAAAAATTATGGCAAAAATTGAAACAGTAGAAGCAGTTCAAAATCTGGAAGAGATTATTTCTGTTAGTGATGGAATAATGATTGCTAGAGGGGACTTGGCTGTGGCGTTTCCAATTCATGAAATAGCAGCTTTGCAAGATTATATAGCAAATAAGGCAAAGGCAGCATTGATTCCATTAGTGATTGGAACAGGTTTTTTGAGATCTATGAAAAAAAATTCCATACCAGAAAGATCAGAGGTAACAGATTTATACCATGCTTTTAAGCTTTCTCATAAAATTATGTTTAGTGGGGAAACAGCAATAGCAGATAACCCAGCACATATATTAACAACTGTAAATGATATTTTTAAAACTGTAGATTCTTTTAAAATATATGAATTAATAAAATGTTCAAGAAATTAAAAAATTTTAAAATAACGAATATCATTTTAATATATAAAGGTGGTGGTTAAAATATGTCTAAATTATCTAATGTACTGTTGATGTTACAATTGCTTCAAAATGGAAGAAAATATAGTATTAAAGAATTGGCAGAGAAAATTGAAGTATCTGAAAGAATGATTAGAAAATACAAGGAAGAACTTGAAATTTCAGGAATATACATAGATACAATAAAAGGTCCTTATGGTGGATATGTATTAAATAAGGATTTTAATGTACCTTATTTAAATCTTAATGATAAAGATTTGAATATTATTGTTAAAACAAGCGAAGTCATTACTGATCATAATATTAAAAAGGATTTAGAAAATATAAAATCAAAAATTATTTTAAATCTAAATAATAAAGAAAATAATAGAAAATTGCCTTTTTCGAATGATTCCGAGTTAAACGTATTTAATAAAATAAATAATGCATATAAAAATAATTTTAAAGTGAAAATAATATATTACAATTTGAAATATGGAAAATCAATAAGAACAATTTATCCGCTTGGATTATATCTATTTCAAAATGAATGGTGGGTATCAGCATATTGGGAAGAGAAAGATGATATGAGACAGTTTCATTTAAAAAGAATCAAGGATTGTCAAATATTAGATTCAAAATTTAATCCAAATGAAATAAATTTAAAATTTTAATAATGACATAAATAGTTCCTCTAATAATGTTAGACTTGTTATGAAAGGAGGAATTATTTATGTTTTCTTATTACTTATGTGGTGATGGTGAAACAATATATAGAGTAGAATTTTCATTAAAACAAGATGAAAAAAAGAAGTATTTATCTTTACTTGAAAATTATTTGAGCGAATTAATATATGTAGAAGAAGTAGAAATAAAAAAAATAATGAAAGAAGAGGAAATTAAAAAAGAAAATAAAGAAGATTTTAGTATAGAAGATTGTATGATCTTTTTTAAAAGCACAACTGTTATAGATGTGTGCAATATAGAAGCATATCTTCCTTCTGTAGTTACTTTGAAAATAAAAAGATTTTCTTTACTTCGTTTTTGGACTATCTTTTTATTAATAAAATTATTATCAGAAGATCTAAAATGTTTTGGTAATCCAAATATTATTAAAATCGCGCATTTATTAGGTTATTCGGAGTATATAGATTTTAGCTTAATGAATTCAGTATTTTTTGATGGAGCCGGAAATTTATTTCCAGAACGATTTTATGATTATCATTCTTTAATAGAATTACTAAGAAGTTTAGAAGTAACGATTACAGAAAAGTATTCTAGAAGTTCACTAATAAATTTTTGGCAAGGAGATGAAGCAGAAAGAGAACTTGCAGATGGAATTGTTTTAGATTCATCGGCTAATCGAAAAGCGTTAAAAAATTTGAATTTTCAGCTAACGCTAGTAAATAAAAGGTAAGAACATTGTTCTTACCTCAGACTGTTGACAAAGTGGTATATTCAAAAAGAATATGCTACTTTTTTTATCT
>CANRVY010000015.1 GCA_947643405.1 uncultured Mycoplasmatota bacterium
CGCCTCCCTTCAATTATAACAATAGAAGTTTGGCAAACACCCAACAAAAGTCTTGTATTCCAAATATATTTTACCACACTACATTATAATAGTAGATATTTCATTATTTAAAAACCAACTTTATTTTTTCTATTCTTACAACACCAGTTGTAGTAGTAACAGTAATTACTTTGATAGAACGTCTATTTGAAATAACGCATTAATTCTATATAAAAAAACTGTTGATAAATAAATTCTTTTACTTATTTTCAACAGTTTTATTTTTATACTTCTTGCATCACAATTAAAATCATTGGCTTGCATTCAGTTTGTTGGTAAAAATATTTTCCGACTTTATCACGTATTCCTGATTTAATTTTATTGAAATCTACATAATTTGGTTTAATATTTTCATTTACAATAGAAAGTGAAATACTTTCAGCTTCTTTAATTAAATCAATGTTATCTTTTACATAAATAAATCCACGGGTTAAAATTTCTGGTCCTGCCAATACTTTTTTTGTTTCTTTATCCAAAGTTACTGTTACAATCACAATACCATTATCACTTAAAGCTTCACGGTCTTTTAATACAAGTTCTCCAATATCTCCTACTGTTTTTCCATCAATTAAAATGTCATCTACTTTTACAGACTCACATTTGTCTTCTAATTTTCCATCAATAAATGTAACAATTTGACCATTTAGTTTCAATAATATATTCTCTTCTGGCATTCCTAAAGAGGCAGCTTTATTGGCACTCTCTACTTGATGACGATATTCTCCAATAATTGGAAAATAGTATTTTGGACTCATTAAATCTAACATTAACATCAAATCTTCACTAGAAGCGTGATGAGATAAATATTGTTTACTTGATAAAATGATTAGGTTTGCCCCTAGTCTAGCAATACTATCATGCATTGCAGTTGCACTTTTTTCCATTCCATCATAAACAGGAGTCGCAAAAACCACTGTATCATTATTATTAATTTTAATAAATTTATCATAACCTCTAATAATTCTTTTTAAATTAGAGAATGGCTTTTCTCTTTCATCAGAAATTAAAACGATAATTCCAGGGTCATTTACATGATGAATGTTTTCTAGTTTTGTTTTATCAAAGTTTAAATATCCCATTTCTAAAGCTTTTAATATGGTTGTTTCTAAACTTTTTCCTAGAATAACAACTTTTCTATTGGTCTTTAATACTTCTGTAAATAACTCTTGAATTCGATAAAATTGTGCTCCTGAAATATTGATTAAAATTCTTTCTTCATTCCGATAAATAATTTCTCTAAATAAACTAGCAGTCCTATGTTTTGGAGATGTAAAACCTGCCTTATCTGCATATAAAGATTCGCTCATTAAGCATAATACACCTTGTTTTCCAACATAAGCAAGTTTTCCAATATCTGTTTTATAAGCACCAACCATCGTTGGGTCAAATACAAAATTTCCAGTATAAAAAATAGCTCCGTCTGGTGTATAAATTACATATCCAACACTATCTGGAACAGAATGTGTTACACTGATTGGGAAAATAGAAACTTTTCCAAAATTAATTTTTCGATGAGCTTTAATTTCCTTTAATTGATTTGTTTTAATTCCATCTTCTAAAAGAGTCATTTTAAGTAGTTCCATTGTAAAAGTGGTTCCATAAATTGGGACCTCTGGAAAATCTCCTATCATATCTGGAATTGCACCCATCTGCTCTTCATGACCATGAGTAATAAAAAATCCTTTTATTCTCTCTTTATTTTCTTTTAGATAATCATAGTTAGGAATAATATAATCAACACCTAACATTTTATCATCTGCATATTTTAAACCCGCATCAAATACAAAAATATCTTTGTCAACTTCTACAACATACATATTTTTACCAACTTCATTTAGTCCACCAAGACTAAATATTCTTATTTTACTCATTTTTTACTCCTTTCTTTTTTACAAATAAAAATGACTAATTCATTATACCATAAAGGTTAAAATTAGTCTATTTATCTTTGCTCATATTTACTTAATGGTTTCCATAAAATTTTTACTTTAGAAAAATCACTATCTAAAGTTACTATTTGACCTCTTTCATCATACAAAGTTGCATAATCAATGCCTTGGGGCAAAACAGGATTTAATAGATAAAAATCTTCTACTTGACTACACTGAATTTTCCACCTTCTTTGTTTTAAATTAAACCGTAACAATTCTAGCCCTTTTAAATCTTTATTCGCATATAAATATTCCAACCAATTTTCAGTTTTAGAAAGACTATCAAAAAAATAGACAGCTTTTCTAATGTCACCAACTAGCTGACTTCTTGCTCCACATTTTGGTTTTAGCCCTTCTACTATAATATTCGGCATTGCTTCTTTTTCTGTTAAATGATATACATAATGGTCCTGATTCCAAACAAATTCATTGATGATAATCATAAAAGCACTTCCTTTTGAGCCCTATTATATCATAATACTCCCCATTGTTGTGATTTTTCTTACTTTAATAAAATTAGTACCAACCATTTCGTTGGTACCAATACTAGGTTATAGGGTATTAAATCCCTTTATAGTTCCTTTTTTATTTTCTACCCATTAAGGATTATAAGGAAACAATAATATGGTCTATCTTATAAGGAATTACTTTCTTTAATGAATCTAATGATAATTCTACTTGATAACCTATCTTTCCGCCACTAAAAATAATTGTTTCATGATTTTGTGCTGAACTATCAATAACCGTTTCAAATTGTTTTTTCATTCCAATTGGAGAACAACCTCCATGGATGTATCCCGTTAATCCTAATAAATCTTTTGATTTAACCATTTCAATACTTTTTTCTCCTACTGCTTTTGCTGCTTTTTTTAAATCTAATTCTTCTGCAACAGGTATCATAAAAACATAATTCTTTTTACTTTTTGATGTTGTTACAAGAGTTTTAAAAACATGTGCGACATCTTCATTTAAGACCTTTGCTACTTCTATTCCGCTAATTGCATCTGTCCCAACATAAGAATAATGCTTATATGGGATTTTCTTTTGGTCTAAAAGTCTCATAACATTAGTTTTCTCTTCCATTCTCTATACTTTCTAAAAATATTTTCTCTTTAAAGCTCCCTCTATTCTGAGCCTTTTCTTTTCTTACTTTTTCAACATCTTCAAAAGTCCATCCATGAATATCTAATAATGTATAAATTACTTCCATAACATCTGCGATTTCTTCTATATTTTGGTCACTCAAATATTCCTGAACTTCTTCTAACAATTTTTTATCTAATTCTTTTATAAACTCTTCATCAGATAAAATTCTAGTAGTTGGTACTTTGCCTTGTTCTTTTATAATATTGGGAATCAAATCTCTTACTAATTTCTGCATATCTTTTCACTCTCCTAAAAAAATTGTATCATATTTTTATAAAACTATCAATGCTTTTTTATCCATGCCATAATAACACTTACAATATATTCTTGTTCTTCTTTTGTTAATTCTTTTCCCTTTTTTATTTTATGCCATTTTTCTAAGCAGCTTCTACAACAAGTTGCTGTTGCATGTTGCGCTATAAAAACTGGATGACCTTTCATTGGTGTCTGTTTTCCATCATTGGGAATAAAAGAAGGTGTTAAACGGGTATGTATAAAATCATACGCATGCTTTTCTACGATATCCATTCCTTTTTCTTCTATATATAATTTTTCTTTTTGACTCAATGTGAATCTACTTCTAAATGTTGATTTTTGTAGTTGTCCTAATATCAATTCTATTTTATCCATTTCAAAAAAGGAAGAGGATTTCTTTCTTTTAAAGTAAGATTTTAGGAACGATATAAACAACTACAAAAAGGGTAACACAAATCGTTGGAACAAATACATACGCAAGTTTGTTTTTATCTATTTTGCTAATTTCATTGATGCCTTGTAATAAATAAACAAAATAAAATAAACTAGCGATAAATAAAATAAACATAGTAAGCTTCATAGAAAGAAATACGATAATGATAGAAATTGCAAGTGCTATCGTCATTATAATAGAACATATTCCAACCATAGATGTGATAACTTTAAGTTCTGCTTTGGCTTTGAGTAATGAACCTGCTAATATATAAATCATAAAAATTGTAACTACAAATCCTATTCCAATGAATAAAGTACCTAACAATAAAGTTTTTATGAATGGAATATCCCTACTGATAAAGAAACCATAACTAAATGCACTCGTCCCCTCTTTTAATAAACAATAAAAGAATAAGCCAAAAATAATAGAATTGAAAAGCATTGCTATAATACTAAATCCAACGTTTTTCTCTACTCCATATTTTTTTATAGTATCAATTGGGGCTTTTATTAGCCCTTTCATAATTTCTAAAAATAAATTTATATAACCTCTTGCAGCTTGTTTCGTTTGTGTTAACGTATCTTTGCTGCTACAAGTACATTCTGTTCCTTCTTCTAATGGTTTTCCACACTTAATACAAAATTTTGCCATTTTTTTCACTCCTTTTAATATCTAGAAAAATAGTCTTCTAAATGGTTGGCATCTACAATATAATATGTTTTATTCTTCATATGATATGAAAGATTCATATACGTATAACTTTCTCTGCTTTTTACCTGTTCTTGTGAAGCACTATCTAAATACTTAATGCCATATTGATAATTTGCTTTAAAACGAAATTCCAAGTTTCCAAATTCATCTAAATTCACACTTGATAAAGTGATATTGGTAAATTCAATGGTTGTTAAAATATTATAAGATTGCTTTAATTTTTCTTTTAATGCATTATATTTTTTCTCAATTGTTTCCGTATTTCCTTTTTCTATACTAAGGTGCTCTAAATCATCAAAGCTCTTATCCTCAATTGCACCTTCATATAAAATGGTTAAATCATTTTTAATAGACGTTTTTATTTTTTCTTGTTCTTCTTTCGTGATATCATTCAATGATACATTCACAGTGTAAGAACGTTTATAAATGCTTGGTGTTATTTCATCTTCTATTTGATATCCATTTTCTAGTTCAACAACTACTTTCGTAGATGCTCTAAATACTTGTTTTAAAATATAAATGTCAGTTGTATCTGTAGAACTATTTTTATCTAAATAGTTCTCTTTTACCTCGATTCCAGCATAGGTTATTTTCGCATTCTTCGGGACAATGATTTTAAAATCTTCTACAATTTTATCATTTGTTTCGGAAGAAGAAATTCTCCAATCATCAAAAAATAACAACCATTTCTTTTTTTGTTTTATTAATGATATTCTCATTGTTTTTTCTTCTTTACTATCCTTTTCTGTATAAACAATGGAAGCAGATGCTGTTAGCTTATTGTTCCCATATTCGATATCTGTAATATGATAGTTTATGATTTTATTTTCTTTTAGTATTTCTTGATATATTTCTTTTGAGATAAAAGTCTTATCACCTTTTATTTCTAAATAAGAATATAGTTTATTGATATCTCCATTTACCAATGCTTCCATATAACGTTCTGTCACTTTTTTAGGAGATAGCATATAAGATAAAAAGATAAAGCTGAAACTAAAAAAAAGGATAATTATTGTAATGATTCCCATGATAGATTTTGTTTTCTTTGATAACTGTTTCCTTTCTTGGAATTCTTTTTTCTTTTCTTTTAATTTCTTTCCACATTCTTCACAAAATAATGCTTCTTTTTTATTTTTTGTTCCACATTCTTTACAATACATATTACACCTCACTATTTTAAATTTACAGGGAAAGCAATTTTTTGTCAAGCATATCCTTTATAGTTTCATGGGAATTTCATGAAAAAGAGCTTTATCAAAAAGCTCTAAAATTACAGTTATTAAAATTGTTGTTCTATCGTTCCTTTTCCCATGATATCGTTTTTAATTCTAACATAATCCGTTGCATAAATTCTATTATCATTATTAATGTCAGCAGCTAATAAATAAGCTCCATTTAAAGTTGTTTTTCCCATGATGTGATTTTTAATTTTGACATAATCCGTTGCATAAATTAGTCCATCACCGTTTACATCTCCTTTAACCACAACTGTATAATGATATTCTTGGTTATTAAAACGAAGTGTAAATTTCATATTGGTTGCAATGGTTCCATTTGTAATTTCTACTCCATTCGCATTTTTGAAACTGGATAATGTTACTTTGGTGTTGCTAGAAAGTTTATTTCTTATATTGGCAATATTACTTCCTATTTGAAATCCTGTTACATAGTTTTCTTTTTTTGTTAAACCAAAAGAGTTTAAAACTTCATTTTCATTCAATTTCTTAGCTACGATTACAGTCACAATGCATTCTGCTTTTTTTCCATTTACAGTAGTGGCCGTTATGGTGGCTGTTCCACTCTTTATAGCCATCAAATTTCCAAATTCATCTACGGAAACAATATTGGTATCACTGGATTTCCAGTCCATAGAATTTGACATGGTATGATTGGTTGGTTTTATTATAACGTTTAGTTTAACTCGCTCATTTTCTTCTAATTCTAGTTTACTTTTCTCCAAAGTGATTTCCGTTATTTCTATGTCTGGTAAAGTACTATCTACAACACTTACTTCTGTTATGATTTCAATTTTTCTACTTCCAATAGAAAATATCAAGTAAAGTTTTGTATTTCCAGCTTGTAATCCTTTTAGTTGTCCAGTTTGATATTCGGCAATTTCTGGTTTTTCTATTTTGCTTTCATAAGTTGTTGGTAGTGTTACTGAATAGGAAATGGTTTCATTTTTCTTAACATTTACTTGTTCTAAAGCGGCTATTTTGGTAATTCCTTTTCCCAAATCTTGTTCTGGAAGAATTGTTAAATTGTGAAGAAAGCCAGCATAACCTCCTACTGCTGAAAGATTGCTTTTATAATATACGTTTTCTGGAACTTTATAAGGGGCTTCTGTTATACTTTGTATGCCAATAAATCCTCCTATATTTTTATCTCCACTCACAATACTTTCGGAATAACTATTTTTTATCATTGTATTAGAATTAATTCCAATAAATCCTCCTACATTTTTAGGAGCACTTACATTTGCAGAAGCGGAACAGTCTTCAATGCTACTAATAGAAAAAGTGTTTCCAGCAAAGCCCCCCGTAGAAGCTAATTCATTAATTGAGGTAATATTTGTAATGGTTCCTGATAGGACATGAACGTTTTTTATTTTTCCGTTTGTAATAACCGATGAAAATCCTCCAATAGAATCTCCTGTTCCTGTACTTTTTATATTTTCAATATATAGATTTTGTACAGTCGCACGAGCATTATATTCTCCAATATTATAAAAAACTCCAGAATTTTTAGAAGAAATATTAGATAATGTATGTCCATTTCCTTCTAAAGTGCCATAAAATTCCATACTCGGATAATTATTGACATCTTTAAAATCCAAATCTGCTGTTAGTTGATAATATTTTCCTTTTGAATCCAATTGCATTAAATATAAAAATGTATTAACATCACCAATCAGATAAGGAGATGTTTCGGTTCCATCTCCACCGATATTTGGGAAAGTTACATTGAATGTTATAGTGTCTGATGTTTGACTTATTACTTCTATGATAATGCCAGAATTGTTTCCATTAGAGTAATAGATTGTTTCTGCATCAAAATCATGATTGTCTACATCGATATTCTTACCAAGTTTTGGACGATTTAAGTTTAGAGTTGCTTGGGAGATAGTTCCATTCCCATCTCCTAGTCCAGTCTCGTTTGGTCTAAACACAAAAATGTGGTCTAATTCTCCATGGTCTCCGCCCTCTTTATTTCCTGAATATTTATTTTTTTCATTGACACGATATACGATAATTCCGCTTTCATCTACAGAATAGGCTTCATAGGTATCTTTTTTATCATGATATTCAATAACAAAGTATTCTTCTCCATCACTTGATAATTGTACTTTTACTGCTCTTTTTTCATTGGAATCTGTAAAATTTGGTTTTGATAGTGTAATATTTGTTGTGGTTTTATCGATGACTGGTAACGGTTGGTGCCAATTGGTTGCTTGGTTATATTCGCTGATAAAATAAGTCAAAAAGTTTTGTGGATTAGAACCGATTGTTGAACCCATGATATCAAAGAAACCGACTGGATTTCCTTTGGATGGAGCAAAACGATATAAATCAACATATCCTAAGGTATGTCCAAATTCATGAATGATTGTTCCATAAGTTCCTCTATTTAGTGAAAATAATCCAGCTGCATCAGAGTAATCATAGGCATAAAGTAAGTTATAAGAGACAACCCTTTTTCCTAATATGGTTGCACTTATGCCATAGTTATCCATTTTATGAGACCATAGTAAATCTCCCCAACCGACTGGATTATCTAGTACGCCTTTTCCTTCTACAAAAAATGATATAGCATCTACAATTCCATCATTTCCAGTATCAATATCAGTCGCTTTTATTCCTGCTTGTTCAATTTGACTAGATACATAAGATGTTGCATTATTGATAAGTTCTGTTTCTCTTTGCAAGGATTCATTGGTGTCTTTATATCCAATTGGATTTGAATCACTATATTTTTGATAGTATGCCATTGGATGAGGGTCTACATAAGAAACTACTTTTCCATCCTGCTTTGGAAAAAATTCTGTTGTAATGGATAGTTTTCCATAGCTTTCTCTTTCATAGTATTTTTTAAATGATGGAACTTTCACTTTTCCTGTTACGGTATCCATTGTAAAAAGTTCATCACTATTCATTATGATTTCTGCATTCGAAACGCTTTCATCATCATCCAAGTGATTTGGATAAGTAGCACTATCACTAAATTCAATAAATACAGCAATATATTTGAGTGATTTTTTTGTGTCGTTAAAAACAATTTGTGAACGCTTTAATGGTTCTACTCCATATAATTCATTATAATTGGAATATACTTTACCATTTTGGGTGATTTGAACAGGCTCTTTATTTGGTAAATTCCCAATTTGAAGAAGAAGTGCGAAAAAGAGGATGAAGATACTAGCAAAATTAATGTTTTTTCTCATCTTTTTTACCTCTTCTTTTTATGAATAAGAATATAATTCCACCTAAACTAGCAACAAAACAACCGATTAATCCATAAATAATCCATTCTTTTTGTTCTATTTCTTTTTTTAAGTTTTGATATTCTTTTTCTGTTATAGATAAAAAGTTGGAATATAATTGGAAGGTTTGCTCTGTATCTTCATATAAGTATTCTACTTTTTTTCCTTCATGATTGAAAACAGGAATTAAGAAATAATGCGCAAATTCTTTTTCAAATTGATATCCTTCTACTTCTATATTATTGATATTGACTTTTGTTTTTTTAAATCCTTTTTTTTCTTGTTCTAAATCATACAAATAAAATGTTTTGTTTTGAATGGTAATTGGAAGTATTTTACTTGTACATTCATTTAATTCTTCATCAAATAGATAAAATCCTTTTTCTTTTTTAGAATTGATACCATAAATGAAAGTGAGACTTCCATTTGAGAAAACAGAAAATGTGTGGTCATTAATTGTGTGTTGTTTTGTTTCAAACCCTGTTGGAATGGTTACTCCTTTTAAGTTCTTTACAATCCCAATATCTTCTTTTTTATAAGAAAGGTAAACATCAGGTTCTTCTTCTACATACGCAAAAATAGTATATTCTTTTACACTTCCATTTTCGGCTGTTACAGTTAATTTAATGGTATTATCGCCTGGATTTAAACTCACTTCTCCTGTTCCTGTAACACTCGCTTTTCCGTCAGCTGGTTTCGCATCCACTGCTATAGATTTTTGATTGCTTGGTAAGTCTACATGATACTCTACTGTATTGGCATCAAAATTAGGGCTCAAGTTTCCTGAGTTAATTGTTAAAGATGCTAACAAGTTATTGGTTGAACGTGTATCTACTGGAGGTTTCGTTGTCGTACTACCAGAAGATGTACTTCCTGATGAAATCACTACATTGATACTTCTAGCCCCAGGTGCATATTCGTTTGCATCTGCATCTGAAAATCCGGCTGCTGGTGTTGCTACAATTTTAACAGTTCCACTACTTCCTGCACGAACAGTTACAGTTTGATAGTTTTGTTCTACCCAAACACTCGAAGTTGATAAGGTCCCTCCACTAATACTTAAGTTTACTCTTCCAATACAGTCTCCTCCTACAGAGATTGTAAAAGTTCCATTTGGAGTTACTCTTGTTTTAGATGCACTCATTCCAAAGGAGGCTGCTTCTACATTTGTAATTCCAAATAACATGAGGAGTCCAAATATTATCCATAATCGACATTTTTTCATAAATTACCTCTTTCTTTTTATTACCACTATCATATCATGAATCAGGATTTTTCCAAACCTATTTTTGTTGGTATTATTTTCTATTATTATAAATAGAAAAAGTGATATATTACTTTAATATATTCACTTTATGAAACATTTAAAATCTTTTTATTTTTTTACAAACTGTTTTGGTGCATTTCTTCTTTTTAATATTTCTTCTACTAGTTTATGACTTACTTCTAATCCTGAACTACAAATTGGATTAAATTCTATCATATCAATGACTTCTTTTCCGTCCATCAAAACCTGTCCTATATCTAGCACATAACTACTAGGAAATTCTGGAACTTTTGAAATTCTCTTTATTTGAAGTTCTGCAAAAGCAGTTACTGCTTCTGGAACTTGCGTTTCATAATCTACATATGACCTAGAAATGCTAAGAAGGCTGTCATTTACTACAAAGACACGATATTCTTTACAGCTCATATCATTTTCTGGGTCTGAAATAGGTTCAAAAGCTTCTGATAAAAAAATTGTATCATCCTTTTTTAAGTCAAATAAAGGAGGTTTTGTAAAAAAGAAATCTTCTCCTTCTATATTTATGGTTCCAAAGGCAGTTAAAATATGACGAATTCTACTTTTTATAGCCGTTTTTAAAAATATTCTTTGGAACATTGTTCTATAACTTTCTGCATTTTCTATAAATTCTTTATAAGTTGTAACTACCAACTTTCTATGTACTGGTTTTATAAAATTAGGCCAATAAATAATTTTATCATGGTCTTCCATGGTCTCAATTGGAATTCCTCCTTGTTCTAAAATATTTGATATTAATTCTTTTTCATATGCAATATGACTTCTTGGAAAAATTACTTTGCCACTAATATCAAATTCTTCTCCTAATTTATAAAACTTTTTCGTTGTTCTATCAAAAACGATACTCATATTATTTTGTTCTGCTGTTTCTCTTAATTCTCTATCTTTTGTTTTTATCCAAATCGTATTTTCATCATCACCATCATGAATGATATCATCTGTACCATCTATACTTGGAACACTAAAACATAAATATTCAATATCCATAAAATCATCTCCTAAACAAATTGTTGTTTTTCTATATTATTTTACAACTCTAACTGTATATCCTCTTTGCTCAAATTGGTCTATAATTCCACCTTTTCCAATAATATGAGCAAGACCGACTGTACAAAAAACGTTTTTTCCTTCTTGAAAATTTTTTTCTAATAAATCTGTCATATTATTGTTTCTAATTGTAATTAATTTCTCATTATATTCTATTTCATATTGATTGGGTTCCTCTTCACTTTGGAATACCAATTTTTCTAATTCTTCTTTGTCTCCTTTTTTATAAAGTTCATACAATTCTTTTAAATTCTCTTTTGAATTTTCATGTTCTTCTATACTTTGCTTCAATAAATATATTTGTGTTTCTTCATCAAATCCTAATAATACATTATATTGATATTCAGCTGATTCCAATTCTAATATCTTTTTTCCATCTTCTTTAGCAAGTTCTAACATATATGTATCTATTCCATACGCTGAACTTAAATTAACTTCTTCTATTGCAGCCGTTTCTATTAAAGTCTGCCACATGATTGGACTATAACTATCATACATCGGACTATAAATACCTAAATTTTCTAAAATGGATACTCCACTATGATATGTTTTTTCATCCACATAATCAGTAATTTTTTTCCCATCTGGAATGATAAATTTGGATAATAGTTCCATTTGATTTGCGATATCACTAGAATATTCTACCAAGTCAAATTCTACTGCTAGAATATCACTTTCTTTATAAGCATTGATAATATAATTTGGAAGTGGATACATCGTTTTTTCTCCAGCATGAATAGAACCAAATAAATATAGTTTATTATCCATTCCCTCTTTTGTAACTTCTAGTAAAAGTGGCGTAGATGTACTTTCTGGTGCCCGTTCTGCTTCTTTTTTGGTACATCCTATTAATATAATACTAATACAAAGTAATAATATCAAACACTTTAATTTTTTCATTCTATCAACTCCTTATTTTTTAATTGATTGACCATTAAATTTAAGTTCTAGCTGTTTTAGTTCTGCTTCTTTTATCAATTTGGGATTGTAATCCACTTTCATCATTATCTGTTCTTTGTGGCAATTATTTTCATCAAAATCACTAGTGACTTTTTCTATTCCATCCATGTCTAATAAATCCTCCATCATTCCCCAAAAGCAAAATTCACAACACAAATCGGTTATCACCATATCATATCTACTCGTTTTCATTTTTGGATATTTATGAAAAGAGATGATTGTTGGAAGTTTCAATATTCCTAAAAAAAACAAAATTTCCAATTTCAACACTTTCATTTTCATTATATTAGAATTATATTTTACATCAATTATAAAATTCCTAGAATCAGAAATAGATACCTCTAAAATTCCGGGTAATGATAATAAATATTCCTCTAATCCATCATACATCCAACAATCTATTTCTATCATAAATCTATCCATATATGCACCCTATTTTTAAACAAATTATTTCATATAAGTATTATATCACAAATGGAAATAAATAAAAATGTATCTCTAAATTGACTTTCTGATATGTGAATGCTAGAATAGAAAACCAACGAAGGGGGAAAAATTTATGTCCAAGCAAGTATGTGGTCCTTTGCATTCTGAAATTGCTTTAGAAGAAAAGTTATTATATTACCGAAAAAGGTTTTATTCTGATTCAAAAAGTTTTCATAGTTTTGATGATTTGGCACCTGATTTTAATAAAAAATCTGATTCTATTATAAATGCTCGTTTTTCAGATGAACAATTTCCTCAAAAAAATTGGAAAAAATATTTGTCTATATTAACATATTTAATGAATTCAAAAGAAAATAAGGACTTTGCTTCTTTTGATGAGAAAATAGCGTTTTTAATTCAAGCAATTGACCCAGAACTATCTATTTATTTCTACTTTCTAGGGTGTGGATATTCTGCAAGTGCTTCTAAGGAGAGTAGCCGTCCAATAGAAAAAGGACTGATTGATTTTATTCAATCTACTGTAGGCTGCTTCGATGCCCAGTTTTTAAAATATGAAGAAATTTATTTTCGGAAAGTTTTAAAACCGAAACATATTATTTCTCATATCCATAGTGATTTCAGCAGTCATTTTTTTGAAAATTGTCAATCGATTCATTCTTTTGAAGAAATTCGACAAATTGAGTTTCAATTACTTTCTAAAAAAGCAGATTATTATCGTATCAATTGTGAAACTCCTCATAGCATTAATACTCTTTGCTTTAATATGAATAATCCAAATAGTATTCTTGAACTCTGGAATATTCCTTATAAAATCATTTTCTTTATTTTGGTGATTGACCCTAGTTTAGAGGCTTTAAGAATTTATGCAGAAGAGTCTCAGATTTCTGGTGTACAAAAAAGAATGATGGAAGAATTTGGATTTTACCACGAGGACTTTATTCGATTAGAAGAAATGTACAGAAGAAAATTCTTTCCTGAAATGAAAATTAGTGAATGGGAATTATAAGAAACTACAATTCGTAGTTTTTTATATACCAATATTGGTGCCTATTGTTTTTTCATTTTGTGCTATAATAAAAAAAAGGAAGTGAAAATATGACTCACTATATTGATAATTTATATGAAGAAACAACACCCCTTGTATTTTCTGATGGTACGAATATTTATAATGATTTAAAAAAGGAGTATGTTACTCATAACAAAGGATATTTTATATATGGTCCTTCTGGAGTTGGTAAAACTTATTTTGTCAATCATCAAAAAGAAAAAAATTGGATTGATGGAGATTTATTATGGTCTCTAACTAAGGCTTTTCCTGCTGGGGATTGGTGGAATTGGTCGGGTGAAGAAATAGATACAATTGAAAGAAGAGCTGATGTGATTACAGAGCAAGCTAAAAAATTAGGATTTTGGATTATTGGTGCAAGTTCTGTAAATATAGTTCCAGATGCTATTGTAATACCTGATTTTGATACGCATTTAAGTTATATCAAATATAGAGAAAATAATTGTTATGATGGTGGGATAAAAAGTGACGATTTAAATAAAATAAAAAGAAACCGAGAACATTTTTCTAGGTTTCATAAATCGGATAATGTGCCAATTTTTAAAAGTGTCGATGAGGCTGTTTTATTTCTCCAAAATCAAACGGATAACGAGCTCCATTCACATTAGCAATGACTCCATTTAATTCATCAATAACAAGTGAGATTCCACCACAATAATCTACTTTTAGCCAAAATGATTTTTCTAAGTGTAAAATTCTTTGTTTTACCAAAGGACTAATCAAATCATAATGTGTTCCATTCCAAATAACCAATCGGCTATTTGGATATTTTTTGTGAAAATAAGAGGCATATCTTTGCAATATCTGAATATAACAAACTGCTCTTTCTACAATTTGTTCTGGTCCCTCTGCTCCCAATTCCTCTCTTTTTTCTTTTGATAAATCTTCTTCGAAGTCTGTCCAAAAATCAACATTGATTCCATTATATTTTTTGCTTAAAAAGTCATAATATCCAGTCCCATCTGTAAACATCTTTGGCTCTACTAATTGTCTGCTTTCGTGAATTTGCCCATTATAATTAGAATCTTCATTTAGATTTATAATATGACTAGTAGAAATATGATGTTCTTTTAAAAACTGTTTTATAGATTCCATCGCGATATTGGTAGTTTCAATACACCTTTTAAAATCATTATCTGAAACAGTATTGCTAGAAGTAAACAAAAAATATGTATTTTGTAAATCTTCTGTACTAAATGAATTTTTTAAATCTGTAATAAAAGATTGCATAATTGATTTTTGGTCCTCTACTGATTCAGGATGTAATTTTCCATTTTTTCTATCATAATTACAGTGTCTTTGAAAAATCAATTGGGTTTGATTTTTATCTATCATTGGAACAATAGAAGCAGAATCAACCGTTATACTTACTTCCTTATCTGACATATTGCTCTCCTTTCAAAAAATATAAAATGAATTATTTCTATTAATAGAGTAACAAAATATTCTTTTATTTGCAATATTCCCTTTTATGATTTCTTCCAAAAGTCACAAATCTTAGAAGCAAGTTCTATAGGCGCATCTATATTTACTTCATGTGAGGAATTTTCTATTACTTCAAATTTGCTATTCATTATATTTTGACTTAATAATTCTGCACTTTTCAAATTTACTTTATCTTTCTTTCCACATAAAATGAGTGTTGGACAAGTTATTTTTTCTAAATGTTGAGCAATATCAAGATTTTTCATAGAATATATTAAAGTAATAAATTGTTTTTTTGATAATCCTAATTTTATAAATGTTTTGTTTGGCATCATATGAAATATTAAATTTTGTATGTGAAAAAGTATTTTAGGAATTTTATAAGGGGTTCCTATTAAAATCATTGAATTGACTTTATCTGGATATTGCTTTGCAAAGGAAAGCGCTAATATTCCTCCTAATGAAAGACCACATAGATTTAATTTTTCATTTTGATTATTACAATATTTAGAAAAGCTTTGGTACAAATTTTGGTAAGTAAGTTCATCTATGCGAAATAAATCTGGAGTTTCTACTATCATGTCATTCTCGTTTAAATTTTTTTTTGTTTGATTCCAACTTTTACTCGTTTGTCCCAAACCATGAATCAATATATTTTTCATATTAATGCGATTCCTTATTTTTTATTTTATAGATACAAATTCCAATAGCGCTTATGACCATAAGAATTCCACTTATAATATTGAAAATATTACTATCTTGATTCTTTATATTCAAAACTATTTCACAAAATGGATTTGTAAATATTGTTACAATTGCAAATAGTATCAAGCTAATAGAAATTTTATACTGAATATGGATATTTGTAAAAATCCACATGAGTATTCCAATCCAAAAGAAGAAAAAAACGAATGTAGCAATTTTAAAACTATTGAAAAGCCATGTTCCATCATTATAAGCATGAATTGAGACAAGCAATAAATATACAAGTATTGTAAAAATGATAGAGGTTTTAAACCATCTATATTTATTCTTTTTCAATAAGTATGGAAGTGTTGTTATGGTAAAAGAAATGAATATTCCAACTAATACAATAAAAAACCAAGATAAGGTATGGTCTATTACCAAATTGCAAATAAGACAAGTAATTAGTCCAATCAAATAACCAATGTTTAAAGTATAATAAAAGCCTTTTTTTAACATCCTATAATTTCTTATTTCTTGTTTTTCTTTATTTTCTACTTCGTCATCACAAGCAATAAAAAATTCATGTTCTGAAATGTTTAATTCTTTACAAAGATTGGTAATCACAGTGATGTCAGGATAGGTAATTCCTCTCTCCCACTTCGAAATCGTAGTAGGAATTACATATAATTTGCTTGCTAATTCTTCTTGTGTTAATCCAAGCTCTTTTCTTTTTTCGGCAATATATTTTCCAAAATTTTTTTTATCTTTCATCAAATAATTCTCCTTTCAAAAATTATTTTATTCTTTATTATATTTTTTCACAATGGCTTATTTGGCTAGTTACAATTAATTCTTCAAGTTATAAAATTGATTCATCCAAATATCTAAAATAATGTGATTTGTTCTTTCCTATTTGTTTCCTTTTTATAAGCTTTTATAATATCATTCATATCATATAGAATTCCATATTTATCACATTCTCTTTTAAAAATTTGATACAGTTTTTTCGCGTTTGGAACAACACAATTATATTTATTTCCATAATGTTTTTTATAGGTTTCTTTCAATCCTACAAAATGTTTATCCAATTGTTCAAAGTAATACTCTCTTTGATTTTCTCTTAATGTCATTCCCATATAAGTATGAATAAATTTTGCTCCATAATCATGCGCTAGTCTAACAAGTTTTTTCATATCTTCTTCTGAATCAGTAATAAATGGAAGTACTGGATTTATCATAATTCCCACAAATATTCCATTATCTGATAATACTTTAATCGCTTGAAGTCTTTTTGAAGATACACAAACATTAGGCTCTATTATTTTTGATAAATTATCATTTGGTGTTGTAATCGTAAATTTAACAATAACATTATTTTTTGAATTAATTTCTTTCAATAGTTCTAAATCCCTTAAAATTAAATCACTTTTGGTATCAATAGAAACTCCAAAACCATATTTTAATATCAATTTTAAAGCTCCCCTTGTTTGTTCATACTTTATTTCATTTGGATTATAAGTATCAGACATGGATCCAATTCCAATAACACCTTTTTCGCGCTTTTTTGATAACTCTTTTTCTAGAATAAATAATGCATTTTCTTTCCCCTTTACAATATCAAAGTCATCAATGTGATAACAGTTACTTCTGCTATCACAATAAATACATCCATGACAACATCCTCTATATAAGTTCATATTATAATCAATACCATACCAATCATTTCCGTATTTCACTTTTGAAAGTATTGTTTTTCCCTTTATAAGTTTCATATGTTTCCTACCTTTTCCATTTCTTCATTTAAATTATTTACACAGAATAATAACACTTTAATACGAGTATTATATCACTTTTTGTTATTAAAAAAAATTTCCAATTCTATTGAAAATAGTTTTATTCTTTAAAAAATGAAAAACTTTTCATGATTTTAATGCGATAAAAAAGCTTATTTTAGTAGTCTTTACAAATCTTATAAATCACTCATAGAAATTATAATGTATCAATTATTTAATAATAAAATTCTCGGTTTTCAAATCACAATAATATCTACCACTTGTTGCAGTAAATTTTAAAACACAATAATCTGGGTCGGTTACACCTTTTTTATAAAACATTGTATCTCCTTTTTCCCAAATCATATTTTTAGTTTCTTGGTCTGTTAAAACCTCCATTTTCCCTTTCAGCATCACACCAACATATTTTATTAATCCTTTATGATAAAAGTAAATACTAGCATTTGGATTATTTTTATACTGACTCACTCTCATAGATGAAGTATTTGTAGAAAAGTAAAATTCTTTTAGCTCTATCCTTTTTCTTGGTTTAAGCATTGCTTTTACATTAGGATAGTTTTCATCATCAATAGAACATATAAAACTAACTTTTTGTTTATCAATAAAATTTTCGATTTTCTTTAAATCCATAATACTTCATCTCACTTTCAGATTATTATTTTACTTTCTTTAATTATATCAAAAAAAGAGCAAATCATAAATATAATATGCTCCTTAATTTGCTATTTTACTTGAATCTTTCCATTAAAATAATTTTTTCAAAAATTGTTCCTCCTTCATAAAAAAGATAGATATGAGCTAATCATACCTATCTCTAGGACTCGTCCAAACGACTAAAAACTAAATTGTATACTTAAATTAAACCTTTTTCAAAGTTTTAATGTTCTATCAATATGGTGCAAGAGAAGGGACTTGAACCCTCACAGAATATTTCTACAAGCCCCTCAAGCCTGCGTGTCTACCAATTCCACCACTCTTGCAAGTAGTTAGACATAAGTCTAACTATTTTTTTATTACTTCTAAATACACTTCATGTCCATTAATATCAAATTTATCTTTTAAATTTTCTTTATTTGTAATAGTAAGCGCTAAAGTTTCCTCTTTCATATATTCTAAGTTATTTGCAATCGCTTTTTCTACTTCTTCATCTGCTTTATAAGAAACTTCAATACGGTCTGTTATCTCAAAATCGCTTGATTTTCTAAGTTGTTGAATTTTAGAAACAAGTTCTCTAGCAATGCCTTCTTCAATTAAAACTTCATTCAATTCAGTATTTAAAATGATAAAATTATTATTTAACATTCCTACATTGAACCCTTCTTTTGATTCGATTCGAATATCTATCATTTCATTCGTTACTTCAAATGCTTCTCCTGAAAGAGTTACAGTAATTGTTTCATTGTTCTGAAGCTTATTTATTTCTTCAACAGATAAGGAAGATAAAACATTTCCAAACTCTCCTACTTTTGGTCCTAATATTTTTCCAACAGTTTTAAAATTTGGTTTTACAATATAATTCATATAATGACTTAATTCATTTGTAAAAACTACTTCTTTCACATTTAATTCTTCTTTTATTAAAAGTGTTAAATCATTAATCAAATCCTTGTTCTTTCCATCTATTAATGCTTCACTAATTGGTTGACGTACTTTAATTTTCGCCTCTTCTCTGACATAACGTCCTAGAGAAATTAAGTCACGTACCAAATCCATTCGATTTTCAATTTTTTCATCTATCATATCTTCATCACAAATTGGATAGTCTTCTAAATGAATAGATTCTTTATCTGTTAGAGCTCTATAGATTTCTTCTGTTACAAATGGTATAAATGGTGCAGCTAATTTACAAATGCCAAGCAATACTTCATAGGTTGTACCATAAACCGCTTTTTTACTGATTGTAAGTTCGCTTTCCCAAAATCTTCTACGATTTCTTCTAATGTACCAATTTGATAAATCTTCATTTACAAAATTGTTAATAGCACGCACTGCTTTATTGAGATCATATTCATCCATTGATTCTGTTACAAATTTTATAAGTTTATGATATTTTGATAACAACCATTTATCAATTTCTTCTAAATCTTTATAATCTACATGATAACTTCTTGGGTCTACTTCATCTGTATTGGCATACATTTGAAAGAACGTATAAGTATTCTTTAAAGTATTAAAAAATTTAGATTGCACTTCTTTTACTCCATCCTCATCAAATTTTAGAGGTGTCCATACTGGAGAAGCATATAACATGTAAAAACGAATTGGGTCTGCTCCAAATTTCTCCATTAACTCAAATGGATTAATTGCATTTCCTCTACTTTTATGCATTTTATGACCAAATTTATCTAACAACAAATCATTTACTAAAACATTTTTGTATGGTGTTTTTCCTGTTACAAATGTTGAGATTACAAGCAAAGAATAAAACCATCCACGTGTTTGGTCAATTCCTTCTGAAATAAAATCTGCTGGAAATTGGCTTTCAAACAATTCTTTATTTTCAAATGGGTAATGATATTGTGCAAATGGCATAGAACCAGAATCAAACCAACAATCAATAACATCTTTGATTCTTGTCATTTCCTTTCCACATTCTTTACATGTGATATGAATGTCATCTACATAAGGTCTATGTAATTCAATTGTTTCATCAATTTTTTCTATTGCTTTCTCTACTAATTCTGCTCTTGAACCAATCATTTCTTGGTGTCCACAAGAACATTTCCATAATGGAATTGGAGTACCCCAATAACGATTTCTAGAAATGGCCCAATCATTCATGTTTTCTAACCAGTTTCCAAAACGTTTTTCTCCGACATAACTTGGATACCAATTTACTGTATTATTCTGTTCTACAATCTTATCTTTGATTGCTGTCGTTTTAATATATAAACTTGGCTTTGAATAATATACAAGAGGAGTTTTACATCTCCAACAATGTGGATAATTATGTACCATTTTTTGCTTTTTAAATAATTTATCTTCTCCTGCCAAATATTTGATGATGTCTACTTCTAATTCTGAATCAACAACAAGTCTCCCTTTCCAAGGTCCTTCTGTATAACAACCATTTTCATCAACTGGATTTATCATAGGCAAATCATATTTTAATCCAACTTCATAGTCATCAGCACCAAATGCTGGGGCGATATGAACAATTCCAGTTCCGTCTTCCATCGTTACATAATCAGCGCATGTTACAAAGAACGCTTTTTTGTTTGTTTCAATAAATGGTAGCAATTGTTCATATTCTAAATGTTCCAAATCAGTTCCTTTGTAAGTTTCTACTACTTCATAGTTATCTCCTAATACTTTATCAGCTAATTTTTTTGCTACAATAAAATGATATCCTTTTGATAAACATTCTACATATTCTTCATTTGGATTTACACAAGCAGCCACATTAGCAATTAATGTCCATGGAGTTGTTGTCCAAACTAGTAAATACGTATTCTCTTTATTCTTTAATTTTAAAGGAACGGTTACTGTATTCACACTTACTTCTTTATATCCTTGTGCTACTTCATGACTTGCAAGTCCTGTTCCACATCTTGGACAATATGGTAAAATCTTTAATCCATCATAAATATATCCTTCATCAAATAGTTTCTTCAAAATCCACCATTCTGTTTCAATATAATTATTTTCATAAGTAATGTATGGATTTTTTAAATCAATAAATTGTCCCATTTCAGTTGTGAAATCACGAAACGCTTTTTCATTTTTCCACACACTTTCTCTACATTTTTCATTGAACTTTTGAATTCCATATTTTTCAATATCATTTTTCCCTTCAAATCCAAGCTCTTTTTCAACTTGAACTTCTACTGGTAAACCATGAGTATCCCAGCCTACTTTTCTAAGTACACGATACCCTTTCATTGTTTTATATTTACAAACAGTATCTTTTAGTAACTTCGCCATCATATGATGAATTCCAGGCATTCCATTTGCTGTTGCAGGCCCATCATAAAATACAAAATCATCTTTTCTATTCTGAATACTTTTATTTAAAATATCATTCTCTTCCCAATATTGAGAAGTCTCATTTTCTAATTCACAATTTTTTCCTTTTTTTAATTCTTTAAATTTTTCCATAAAAACCCTCCTAACCAAATATTACATATGCATAATAAGTAATAAACGTAAATATCATGATAATTCCTTCTTTTTTGCTAATCACTTTGTCATTACTTGCTGCTACAAAAAGCATAAGTGCTGAAACAAGGAATAAAACCAAATCAACATAAGAGAAACCAACGCCTGATATTCCACCAAATATGGCAACTGGTAATCCCAAAACAATCCCAATATTAAAGATGTTACTTCCGATAATATTCCCAATTAATAAATCTTGTTCTCCTTTTCTAGCCGCCACTACTGATGTAACTAGCTCAGGAAGTGATGTTCCAAGTGCGATTACAGTAAGCGCTATCATTCTTTCACTCACTCCTAAAAACTCTGCGATACTAGAAGCACTTTCTACTACAAAATGACTTCCAGCCATTACCCCAATCAATCCTAAAAAAGTGAAAATGATAGATTTATACATTGGATATTTTGGATTATCTTCTAATGTATTTGGATCATCTACTTCCTTTTTCTTTCTAATAATTGAAAATAAATAATAAATAAAAACCATAAAAAACAATAAAATAACGAATCCATCAGAATGACTAATCATATTGACTTGACTTTGATCAAATAAACTATCTACAAATAAAGTCACTAACAATAACGATAACATAATTGTAATTGGTAATTCTTTTCTAATTGTATTACTTTTTACTCTAAGTGTACAAAATAAACTAGATACTCCTAATATTAATAATATGTTGATAATATTACTTCCAATCACATTTCCCAAAACCATATCTCCACTATTAGACATCAAAGCCTTAAAAGATACCGCTAATTCTGGAGCACTTGTCCCAAAGGCTACAATGGTAAGCCCTATTACTAATCTTGAAATATTTAAATTCCTAGCAGTAGAAGATGCTCCATCTACAAAAACATCAGCACCTTTAATTAATAACAAAAATCCTACAATTAAAATTAATATTTGTAATAACATACTTTCCCTCTTTCTATATATAAAAAAGCTCATCCTATCTAAGGACGAGCTTTCTACCCGTGGTACCACCTTAATTAATACTCAAAACTATAACGCGTTACCGTTTCTACCTTCATAGAAAACATCTAGAGTGATTTATATATAATTCCTAGTTTCGTTTTCATCAACCACGAACTTTCTTTACTATTTCTTATATATCGTCTCTATCAAATGTTTTTAAAATTCTATTTTATCTATATCATTTACCATTTCTAATTGAGTTTCTACTACATCACGTAATCTTCTTTTGAAAACAGTCATATTTCGTCTTAATTGACTTGCCTCTTGTTCTGTTTTTTCTGCTCTTAGTAATGCTTCATTAATAATGCGACTAGCGTTCCTTTTAGCATCTTCTAAGATAACATCACTTTCTCTATGAGCAGCTACTTTCATTTGGTCAGATGTTTTTTGAGCCATCATAATTGCTCTGTTTAAAGTGCCTTCCATATTTTCATATTGTCCTAGTCTTGCTTTTAAAGAAGCATTTTCTTGTTCCAAGCTTTGTAAAGCTGCGATTCTTTGGTCTTTTAATTTTAGCTCTGCAACCATTTTTTCTACTTGGTTAATTACTTGATCCAAAAAGGCATTTACCTCTATTGGGTCATAGCCGCGAAGTGTTCGATTAAATTTTTCCATAACTTCACCCCTTGGCACTACGTGATATTGTAGCACACTTTTTTTCTGTTTTCAATATTTTCTACCACTCTAAATTGATATCGTGATTATCGTGAATATCTTTTCCCTCTGTATCATCAGTAATTTTTCCTTGAATATTGATATTATTTGGTGTACATAAAAAGATCCCTCCACCAATTTTTTGGATGTCTCCACCGATTGCATAAATTGTTCCACTTAAGAAATCAACAATCCTTTTGGCTTGATCAGAAGTTACTCTTTTTAAATTCACAACTACAGTATTCCTTGATTTTAAATGATCAGCGATTTGCTGAGATTCAGAATAAGCTCGTGGTTCTAACAAAATCATCTTCGCTCCACCATTATTCTCTGCTAAAGCTGCTTCTGTTGTCACTTCATAATATTGGTCACTATTTTCTGAATTTCCAAAAATATCTGGTTCTTCATCATTAAACCATTTTTTTAAACTGAATGCCATTATGTCATCCTCCTTATTTTTGTTACTTTTGCATTATATAAAACATTTTATCATAAAATAGAAAAAAAGAAAACTGCTTTTGTCTAATTTTAGGGATAATAATTTTTCAAAATTAGACAAAAAAAGACATTGGATATCGTAATACCCAAATGTCTTTTATTTAATCATAAAACTAACACCTTTCTTTTCATTTTTGACAACAATTTCGTATTGGAATAATGCAAGTGTTTTTTTAATAATAGATAAACCAAGTCCAAATTGTCCTTTTATACCTTTCTTGTAAGGAGTAAAGATATCATTCAGTATATTGGGGTCAATATTTGGTCCATCATTATAGAACGTAATACGATGATTTTTAATCGTTACTTTCACTTGCTTTTCTGCATATCGAATGAAATTATTTAACATGTTGTCAATAATTGCTTCCCACATGTCTTCTGTTCCTCTAAATATAGTGCTTTTATCACCGATATAGATTCCAAAGTTAACATCTGGTCTTTGTACTTTAAATTTTTCAATAGATTTTTTTAAAATATTAGAAATATCAATTGTTCGGTCATGATAATATTTTAAGTCTTTCATATAATTTAGCTTATTTAAATATAGTAAGGAGTGTACTTTAATTTCTAATTTTTCGACTTGTTCTTTTATTATCTGACTTCCTTTTTCCCTATCTTCTATGCCATCTTCAATGGCTTCAATATATGATTTTATTACAGTGAGAGGAGTTTTAAAATCATGAGAAATATTTTGATACATCTGATTTTTATATTCGTCTTGTTCTTTTAATGTTACACGCATTGTATCAATTGCTTTTGATAATGCCTGTAATTCATCTTCAGTATTATACTCATAATGATCTACATAATTATCATTATCTAAGTTATCTACTTTTTCTTTTAAATGTTCTATCTTTACTATTAATCTTCTACTCCAAAGGATTATAAGAGCAGTAATCAATAATAAAGTAATTAGTAAAATAGGAAATATTGTATAAAGAATATCCTCACGGATTTCATTAATATAATTGTTATTTGTAAGCGCCACTTTGGTTACATAATTATTATTAGAGGTATTGTAATAATATGTTTTTCCTAAATAGTTAAACTTACCATAATTCTCGGTTATATTTTTCAAAATTTGTTTCGGAGTTGCTTTTATGACGTCTTCTAGGTTTTCTGATGTTACAATTT
Source organism: uncultured Mycoplasmatota bacterium (assembly GCA_947643405.1). Classification (GTDB taxonomy): domain Bacteria; phylum Bacillota_I; class Bacilli_A; order RF39; family UBA660; genus MGBC102946. The sequence goes on from CANRVY010000015.1 coordinate 25,147, forward strand.
TGTTTTCGGCAGTAATATAAAGATAAGCAACATCAGTATTGATAATATCGTCTTCTAAGTCTGGTCTAATTAATTCAAGGGGTTGCTTTAAATAAGTATAAATATTTCTTTCATAAACTGGAAGTAATACCCTTGGAAGTAATATTCCTAAACTAAAGAATATAATTCCGACAATTAAAATTCCAACTGATAACAACTGTCTAAACAGACTATATTTCATTGGTCTCATGTTAAACGATACCCAAATCCATATAAAGTATTAATGTGTATGTTAGGCATTTTTTTTCGTAGTCTTCTAACTAAATCATCTACTACTCTGTCGCTACCAAAATAATCTTCTCCCCATACATTTTTTAAAATGTCATCTCTACTAAAGGATTTATTCTTATTTTCTAAAAACATAATTAATAAATCAAATTCTAAAGTTGTTAATACAATTTCTTTTTCTTGCTTGAATACCAATCGTTTATTTAAATCAATTTCATATCCTTCATAAGAAATTTTCTCATTAGTTTTAGAATAAATTCTTTTAATAAAATTGTTTACTCGTAAAACCAATTCTTTTGGAGAGTATGGTTTTGTAATATAATCATCGCTTCCAAGTTCTAAGCCAATAATCTTATCTAAATCTTGGTCCCTAGCAGAAGTAAATATCACTGGAACATCCATATTATTTTCTCTTATTTTTTTTATTAAATCATAACCACTAATGTTATCCCCTAACATGATATCTAAAATCCATAAATGAACAATTTCTTTTCCTATATAATCAAATGCTTCTTCTCCATTATAAAAATTTATAACTTCATAAGATTCTCTTTCTAAATAGGACTTGATTAAATTATTTAAGTTGACTTCATCTTCTACTAAACAAATCCGATACATATTTACACCTCGTTTAATAGTATAACACTAATATATTCTTTTTTCTATCTCCTCCTTTCTTTTTTATTTTAGGAGTGTATTTGTTATATTTTATATTTATGTTTTTATTACTGAGTGTCTTTTATTTTTTCTTTCTTATCACCTCCACTGTAATCAGTATACACAATAATTGTGGATAAAGTTTGATAGAATTATGGGAAATTGTGGAAAATAAAAAAATCAAAGTTTTTCACTTTGATTTAATTAAATCTCCATTCATTGTCGATTTTTTCTGCTATCACTTCTACACCATCTATAGTGAACTTAAATGATTCTGTTCCTTCTTCAATTTCAAATGCATCACGGTCTTCATAATATTTCACTACATTATCATATTGTGATAAAACAGCAATCGTTTTTCCATTAGCAGGATATGAAACACCTGTTGCCTTTATAAATTTTACTGTAACATCTAATGTATTTGTAGTATCAATTCCATTTGTAAACGTAATTGTTTTCTCCAATTCATCATTTTCTAACCATAATACAAACTCATTTTCTTCTAATTGATATTTGTTTTTTGTTGCCTCAGTAATATCCATTGTTCCTGCACTTGCTGTAATATAATTTGGTTTCACACCTAAGTTTAATACAATACCATATTCTCCCACTGTTGTATTTCCTGGACCTTTTAAGAAACGAGTTTCATTTACTGTAATTACATTTCCATTTTTACTAACAGTAATTGATTGATTATTATAATCCAAATCAGTATTTTCTACAGAAGCTAATTTGTCTGTTGAATTTAATTCTACTTTTTCAAAGTCCATTACAATAGAAACAGTTCCTACTACTTCATTTGTATCAGATTTTTTAAATGTATACTCTTTTGTTTCTGCTTTCACTCTTACAACAAAGGCAGTATCCGTTGTTGCTCCCATACTTGCAGCATCATTGATATCAGTATCTTTGATTTCATAATCATCACTAGCTAATGTTGTTGGATCAATTGCAAAATCTAAAATTAATAATATCCATTCTTCTGTTTCTGTATCATTTAAATAACTATGTAATGGTGCTTTCTTTGTTATTGTAATTAAGTTATTCTCTTTTACAACATCAATTGAATTTTGATTATGAACAGCATCTAAATCTGTTAATTTTGAAGAATCTACTTTCTCTGTTCCTTTTAAAACAGGAGACCAAATTGCTTCAATTGTCATGTTGTTATTAACAGGTGATGTAAAATCATATACATTTCCATCATAACTCCAACCTTTAAATTCAAAGTTTTCTTTTGATAAGATACTTGGTTCTTCTACTCTTTTTCCTTCTTCTACTTCTACTACAGAAACAACAGAATCCCCATCCATAAAAGTTACTTTGTATACCCTTGTTATTACTACTGGTTTTTCTATTATTGGCTTTTTATTAGTAGTATTATTTGCATTTTTTACTGGTACATTTACTACTACATTTTGCCTCCAAACTGCCACTAATTTAATACTTTTTTCTACTTTGCTATTAAAGTCATAACTTTTTCCATCTAGTGTCCATTCAACAAAAGTATATCCACTACGAGTGGGATTTGTAGGCTTTTTGACTTTCTCACCTTTTGATAGTTTTTGAGCTTCTACAGAACTTCCTCCAGCACTATCAAAAGTTACTGTATTTTTAATAGTTCCTACTTTTAACCATTTTGCTTCTAACTTAATATTCTTATCAAGCTCTTTTGAAAAATCAAATTTTTTTCCATCATAGTACCAACCAATAAACTCATAACCTTCTTTTGAAGGTTTTTCTGGTTCTTCTATTATTTCACCTTTTTTGATTTTTAAGCTTTCTACTTCTGTTCCGCCATGACTATCAAAGGTAACTTTAATAGAATTTCCTTTACTACTTACTACAATTGCGAAAATCAAAATTCCAAGCAATACAATTAACACAATTGCAATCATCATTTTTTTCTTTTCTTTCATACTTCTCCCTCCATCCTAATTGCTGATAAAGACAGATGTACTTTTCCCCCCTGACTTTATCTTAACTACATTATAGAATAAGGAGTCTTCAAAAGTCAACATTTTTATTATTTTTAAACCAAATTTCTACAAAAAAAGAGGTTATTCTTCCTCTTCCTCAATTCTATGCCCACATAAAAAACATACTTTAGCATCCATATCTAATCTAGCACGACAATGTTTGCAAACTTTATATTGATCTAAACTTGCTGCTTTTACAGGCATTGCATCTGGATTAAATAATGGATCATCTTTTATCGGATCAATGGTAACAACTTTTTTAGTAAGCTCTACTTCTGATAATTGTTCCCTATCTTCCCAAGCACTTTCTTTATCTACATCTAAAATCAAATTATCCTGTTCCATTTCTTCTACAATACCAAGTGGATTCATTGTGGATGCCTCATTAGATGGAATTTCAATTGGTATTTCTGGTTCTATATAAGAGTCTTCTAATGGAACGGGATCTATTTCTGATTCTTCACTTACAACTTCTTCTACATCTGGAAATTGATTATACAAAGTAGAATTTTGTTCTTGGACTCTAATATGGCCTATTTCTTCAGCTGGTTTATATAAGCTTTTTGTAAACGCCAAAATTGGATAAAATAAAAATGGTAAAATACAAAGTCCAATATTAAAAATTATATTCTTATGAAATCGTTCTCCTATTCTATAGGAAACAAACCAAAAAACAAAAATATTTAGAAATGGTATAAATAATAATGGCACTACAAAAACAGGAAGATCGGCTATTTTTACAAATAAATATAAGTTATAAAGAGGAATTAATACTTTATAACCATCAATCTTAGCTTTTTCAAATATTTTAAAACAAGATAACAACATGATAATGAAAAATACTAGTACAACAATTATAACTGGTACAAGATAAGTTTCTAAAAATGTCATAATATATCCCATAAATTCATCTCCATATCTTTATTATTATAACATAATATATCTTTAGTTTATATAAAGTTTATTTTATTTTTTTGTTATTCGTAAAATAAATGTGTGAAGTTTTTCTAAATTTCTTTAAAAAATATATTGTGCCTTTTTTCTTCTTCTAATGTTGTTCTTTCTCCGTGGCCTGGATAAAGATTAATATCATCTGGATAAGATTTTAATTTTTGAATACTTTCTTTCATTTTTTCAAAGTCTCCACCCTTTAAATCTGTTCTTCCAACGGAATCTTTAAATATGAAATCTCCTACAAACATATCTTTTTCAAATAGTAAACTAATGGAATCTTCTTTATGTCCTGGCGTGAATAAAACTTCAAATGTAAAATCTCCTATTTGATTATTGCCTTCTTTTAAGTTATGAAAATCGTAAATCTTGGTTTGATATTTCTCCCTCAATTCTTCCAATGCTCCTATATGGTCAAAATGATAGTGAGTAATGATAATACCGACTACTTTCTTATTTCCAATTGCTTTTTCTATCAAATCAGCTTCTTCTCCTGGATCAATAATTAAGCAATTTTGCTCTTTTATTAGCAAATAACAATTTGTTTCTAATGGTCCTACAATAACATTTTTAATTTCCATTTCTTCTACACCTTTCTATAAAGCTCTTAAAAATCTGATTCATAATCTCATCCTCTTTGTATAAACTCTCTGGATGAAATCGAACTCCAATATAAAACTTTTTTCCTTTTGCTTCTACAACATCTGCATACCCATCATCACAAAATCCAACTTTTTCTAAATTAGGACAAGCATCTATAGTTCTCTTATGTCTAGAATTCACCATAATTTCTTTTCTCTTCAAAATTGCATAAATATTAGATCCTTTCTCTATTTTCACAGTATGCACATATTTTTGTGTCATTTTCATATGTTTCTCAGGATTTGGAATTTTAAAAGTTGTTCCACCTAGTCCTTGTACCAAACAATTTTGACCAGCGCAAATACCTAAAACTGGAATATCATTTTGATAGCAATAATGTGCTATCCAATTTTCATATACCTCATTCGTTGTTCCTCCTTGTAAGATAATCCCATCACAAATGTTTAATTGTGCTTTAATTTCTTCTTTTCTGATTTTATTTTCTAAGCTGTTCCAATTATCTCCACTATATAGAATTTCCTCATTTGGAGATAATATTCCAACTGCAATTCCACCATTATCAAAAATAGCTTGTTTTATTTCATCACGAATAAGTGATTCTGTTCTTATAACATCTTCTTTTTTATGCTTGGCTACAATTCCTATTATTACTTTTTTCAAATTTTTCACCTATCTTTGCAATCTCTGATAATATTTATTTTTCTCTAATAGCTTTTTATGCTTTCCTGTTCCTACAATCTTTCCTTGATCAATTACGATAATTGAATCTGCAATTTTCATTAAGTTTGGTTTATGAGTAATCATAATAATGGTATGGTCTTTTTTTAAGTCTTTCAATACTTTGATTACTTGTTTAGTTGTATTTGGATCTAAGGAAGAAGTTACTTCATCGAATAGTAAAATTTCTGCTTTTGAAAGTAGTGTGCGTGCTAAAGAAATTAGTTGTTTTTGACCTCCACTAATATTTGTTGCATCTTCTTTTAATACAGTTTGATATCCTTTTGGTAATGACATAATAAAATCATGGATGCCAACTCTTTTGCAAGCTTCTATTTGATGGTTAAAGTTAGAATCTACCAAATCGAAATTTTCTTTAATCGTCATATTAAAAATAAATGGTTTTTGAGTAGCAACCGCTACGTTAGAAGCATAAACTTCTTTGCTATAAGAGAATATATTTGTTCCATCAATATAAACGCCTCCTTTAGTGGGTTTATAAAGACGTAGTAACAATCTAAAAATGGTAGATTTCCCAGAACCACTATGTCCTACAATAGCGTACAGAGTTTTTGGTTCAAAATGGAGATTAATGTCTTTTAAAATTGAAGTTTTCTCGTAAATAAAATCTACATGTTCAAAGTCGATAATCCCAAAAATATCATCATTTTCTAATAATCCATCTTCAATCATATTTTTAGAATGATAATTTAAAATCTTACTTAATCGATCAATTCGAACTGAATTAGAGCAAAGATTATTATATAAAGTATTAATATTCATATCACTATCATATATTTCATCATAATAACCAATAATCAAAACGAGTGCTCCAATGGTAATTTCTCCATGTGCCAACATTAGAATTAAAACAATATATAAAAGAATTTTTCCAATTTGTAAAATCCCTGGAAGCAAAGCACTTTTTTTATCATAATATTTTCTTTTTAAAAAGTATTCTTTACTCCAACTTCTTTTCATAACATTTAAGTGATTATTTAATCCATCTTTCATATCAAAAGTTTTGATTTCTTTATTTCCATCTATTACTTCTCCGCAAAGTCCCACAATTTTGTCTTGCCATCTTCTTTGCCCTGCTAAATGATAATCTCTTTTCTTAGTCAAACGATTATTCCAATATAAATAAATAAGAGTTAAAAAGAGAGAAAATAAGCCTATATAAATGTTGACAATACACAAAATTACCACTGAAAAAATCAAATATATTACATTTGCCAATATGTCAAAGATATTATCATGCATTCCGCAAGCATTCCAAATATCATTGGAAGTAGTGTTGATTAGATAAGCCTTTGACATTTTTTTAGAGAATCCTTCATCATAACTCACTATTTTCTCAGTTACCATTTCTTGCATTTTATTATAAGTATAATTAGCATTATGTGCATAAGTCATATAACTCCAGTGATAGAAAAGATTGTATAAAATATAAGAAATGGCTAATGCCCCAATATAAAGGAATGTTTGGTTAAAATTTCGTCTTGTTGCATATTCTACAATCTCTGCAGTAAAAAAAGGTAGAGTTAGAGCAATTAGACAGTCAAGTATATAAGAAATAACCAATAGCGTTAATAGTTTTTTATTATTTGCTTTTAGACCAAAAAAGTTCTTGCTAATTTTAATGTAGTTTTTAATCATTGTCAAACACCCCCATTTTGCTTGCAGATTTTTTTGTTTGTAACCATGCATAATGAGTATTGTTTTTCATTAATTCTTTGTGTGTTCCATCTCCTACAATCTTTCCTTCTTTGATTACTACGATTCTGTCTGCACGTTTCATCAATTCTGGCTTATGAGTGATCATAATAATGGTATGATCTTTTTTTAAATCCTTTAATAAATGAGTAATATGATCTGCTGTTTCTGGATCTAAAGAAGATGTAATTTCATCAAACAAAAGAACTTTTGATTTTGTAAGCAAAGTACGTGCTAATGAAATTAGTTGTTTTTGTCCCCCACTAATATTCGTTGCATCCTCTCTTAAAATGGTATTATATCCATCTGGTAAAGTAGAAATAAATTCATGAATTCCTACTCTTTTACAAGCTTCTATTTGATGAGTAATATCCTTATCTACAAAATCTAAATTTTTTCTAATACTCATATTAAAAATAAATGGTTTTTGATTTACTACTGATATCATAGAAGAATAGCTAGGTTTACTATATTCATAGATGTCTTTTCCATCTAAGAAAATCATCCCATTATCTACTTGATAAAGTCTTAAAATCAAATTAAATATTGATGTTTTTCCTGTTCCACTCTCTCCAACAATCGCTGTAATTTGTTTTGGGATAATTTTTAAGTTCATATCTTTAATAATTTCTTTATTTCCGTAAGAAAATGAGACATGTTCAAATTCTAAAATTCCTTTTACTGTTTCTTTTTCATAATCTCCAAAGGATAACTTTTCTTTAGATCGGTAATGTAAAATTGTATCCACTCTTTTTACAGCTACATTCACTTCTCGTATTGTTGAGGAGCTCTCAATTACATCATCTAAATAAGCAATCATGGATTCAAAATAGCCAATAACTAATACTAATATATCTACTCTAATAATATTTCTTATCATAAGCAATACAAGTACAATATATAATAAAATGCTAAAGGTATGTGTAATAAAACGAACATCATTTTCTCTTCTTACATAATATTTTCTTTTGGTCATATAATTTTTAGAATATTCTTTTTTTATTTTGTTTAATTTCTGATGTAATTTTGGAAGCATATGAAAAGTTTTAATTTCCTGTAATCCATTTAAGATTTGTGAGAATAAGCTACTATATTGGTCATTGTTCTTTTTTTGTTTTTCATAATATTCATTTACTTTTTTGTCATAATAGTTTCTACTAGCAATATAAATATAAGCATAAATTGCAAATATAATTGCTAGACAAAGGTTAAAGCAAGAAATAATAACAAATACTGCGAATACCTGAACCAAAGTCATAAGCAATTCTGATAAAGTATCTAACATATCACCAATATCTAAAACATCACTATTGATTGAGTTTAATAGTTTTCCTTTTGAAATTTTTTTGGTAAAATTTTCATCAACTGTCATTAATTTATTTAATATTTTTGTATGTAAGTTGGTATAACAATATTGCATATTTTTCCCATAGATTCGGTAATTAAAATACAAAAATAAATGATACAATACATAAGAAATCCCTAGAAAAGCCAAACTTAAATAAGTAGTATTGAAATCACCTACTGTTGCATATTTAATAATCCAAGAAGCAAAAAAAGGAATTAACAAAGCAAATGCTTTATAAAAAAGAGCAGTAAGAAAAGTAATCAATAAATAATCTTTTCTTGGATTTGCTAATCGTAAATATTCTTTTATAAATTGATAGTATTCCTTAATCATAAAGCCCACTCCTATTATAAAAATAGTATATCATAATTTATAAAAAAGAGAAATCAAGATACATTATAAAGTCTATAGAGTTGCAAAAAATGTAGGTTAAAATCCTACATTATCTTTCCGTCTATAAAAATCAATTTGATAATATCATTTAATAAATTTTTTGGTAAGCTACTTCCTGCTGCTTGTTTATGCCCAGCCCCTCCATAAAGTTTCGCAAATTCTGATAAATCAATATCTTTTACTCCTCTATAACTAACACTTCTAGAAATATTAACAACAGCTATAAAATCATACTCATTTTGATATTTTTCAGCCATTCTATTTCCTAATTCACTACGATAAAGTTCTGCAAAAACAATTCCAACATGATAGCCATTTAAAGAAACTGGAATTATTTGTTGTTCTTTTTTTTCAATATAGTTTTCAATCCTAATTCTTTCTATTTCTAACAAATATTTTTGTTTTTCATCAAAAGAGAAATGTGTTTCTTTTAAACAAAATTGATAATAGAAATCAATATAATAGTTGATTCCATAGATACCTAATAAATTACTAATCCAGGTTGCTTCTATCACGTTATCTTTTTTCCACTCCCAAGTATCAATTAGTCGGACTAATTCTACCATTTCACGAACAACTGGTTTTTCTAAAGTTTCATTTGGATAAGTTTCTAATAAATGTTTCAAGTATAAACTACTTCCACATTCTTTTTTATTATTTTCGCTATCAATGACAGTAATAAATGAATATGCATTCATTTCTGCATTTGTGTGATGATGGTCAAATACTAAAATCTTTTGTTTTAAACTTTCATCTTGTTCTATTTGATATGCTAATTCATGATTGATACACAAGTCTGTTATATAGATAAAGTCATAGTTATCTAGTATTCCTTCTTCATAAGTAGTTTTAAACTTTTCATTAATTGTAGATGGTTCTTCTAAAATATAGTCGACCTCTTCAAATGTCAATTTTGATAAAATGACTGGGGTAATTCCGTCTGCATCAGAGCGATGACTAAAAAGTAAAATTTTCATTTTTGTTCCTCCAAAATTTTTTTAATAGGTCCATACGTTTTTCGATATCCTTCTATCAATCCATACTTTTCTATAGCCTCTAAATGGGCTTTGGTTGGATATCCTTTATGCTTTTGAAAACCATATTCTGGATATTTTTTATCTAATTCTTTTAATATATGGTCCCTTGTTACTTTCGCTAGAACAGAAGCTGCTGCGATACTAATGCTTTTCGCATCCCCTTTAATGATTGGAAGTGAGGGAATGTCTAAGCTTAATGGCATTGCATCACTTAGTACATAGTCTAACTTTATTTTTTCTCTTACTTCTTTAATGGCAATCATCATCGCTTCTCTACTCGCTTGATAGATGTTGATTTCATCAATCCGTTCTGGGGATACAATTCCAATTCCATATGCAAGGGAATGTTCTTTGATATAGGGAAAAAATTGTTCTCTTTTCTTTTCGCTTAATTTTTTAGAATCTGTTAATCCTTCTAGGATAAAATTCCTTGGTAATACACAACAAGCTGCTACAACAGGTCCAATTAATGGTCCTCTTCCTGCTTCATCTGTTCCACCAATATATTTGTATCCTTGTTCATATAATTCTTTTTCATAATGCCATAAATCTATCTGTTCATTTGTTTTTTTCATATTCTCAAATCCTTCTTATTTAGTATAGAATAAAGTCTTTAAAAAGTCAAAAAAGCGAATTTTATTTTCCGCTTTTTTTATTTCTTTATGTATTTTTTTTGTTTTTCAAGAAATTGAACTTGTTCTCTTAATAAATTTGCATTCATTTGTTGTAACCTCGTAAATTGTCCCTCTGTAATTCTTATCTTTCCAATTCGAATCAGTAACAAAATGTCTCCAACTTTATTTTTCTCATTTCCTATACTTTCTCCTTGATCTGGTAACCTCTTATATTTTCTATAAAATTGTCCCATTTTTATTACACTATAATCTAATTTTATATCATTTATCTGCCCTTCAAATCCTAATTTCATAAGTCTATTCATTTGTTCTTCTGTTATTTTCGTATTTCCTTGTCTTATACTATTTAAAAATTGTCCTATTGCGATTCCTTTATATACCTCATTTTGTTTTGGTAATCTTCCATTTATTTGATAAAATTCTTCTATTAACTGGATTTTTCTTTCTTTTTCTTCTTCTTTATCTGTTTCATTCTTATTAAAGCCTAATATTTCTAATCTGCTCATTTGTTCTTCTGCTATTTTCGTATTTTTTTGTTTTATATTACTTAAAAATCGTCCTATTGCTATTCCTCCAGATTTTTCTGTATATTTTGGCAATCTACCATTTATTTGGTAAAACTCTTCTATTAATTGGATTTTTCTTTCCTTCTCTACTTCATTGTTTATTTTCATCATTTGTATTCTGCACTCCTTCATTCTTTATATAAAACTGTATTTTCTTACCCAACGATCTTCCTTACTAAAGTCACTTTCGTTTATTGCAATTATAAAATTTGATTTCCTATAGTTCCTGCTTTTCAAAAACTTTCTTTATTTTTAGCAATCTTTTCTATTTTAACGTTTATCTCAAATCCTCTTTCATTATGAATTTCTAATGTTATATAATTTCTTTCTTTTTAAATAGCTTTTATTTTATCATAAATCCAGAATTTTTCAAATTTTGCATAAAAACTTGCTAATAAAAGTCAATAGTTTTACAACTTTTTTTAAAATTTGTATTTTCAAATATTTAAACATGCTAACGCAGACCTATTGCTAGGTCTTTTTTTGACATATTAGGAAATAGAAATTACCATATTTCCAATTGTTTATATTTCTTTTTTACTATTCCATAATACATTCTTAAAAATTTGTTTAATCCTGCTATTTTGGCTACTTTCTTTAACTCACCTTCATTTTCTTTTTTTATTATATAAGACTTTAAATCATTATCCGTTCTACAACTACTTTTAATCGATTTCATTACTTCGTATCCTGTTTTTCTTAAATATTTATTTCCTCGCTTTGATATATGCCTATTTGTTGCTTCAAATTGTCCTGATTGATATGGCGGTGCATCTAATCCAGCATAAGCTATAATTCTTCCTGCATTCTTAAATCTTCTTATATCTCCAATCTCTGCTATTACTCTTGAAGTTAGTTTTTTGCCACAGCCTGGTATTTCATTTATCACTTCATATTCAGGTAACTCCTTTGCAAGTTTGTCCATTTCTGTTATAATTGTAGTAGTTGTTTTAATTGTTAAAATTAAAGCATCTGTACAACTAATTGCTGATAGTTGTGCATATTCATTATTAGGACGTGGAGAAATAGTTTTTTGAGCAAGTAAATAAATCTTATTAGCTAGAGTTATTCCTGCTCCCTTATGTCCTAATTTTTTTGCTAATTTATCAATCTCTTCAATAAAGTGAGATTGTTTTTTATTTATAACTATTTCTGGATGATAATATTTTTTGAATATTTCTAATCCTAATATAAAATTATTTTCATCTAATAATTGATAATATCTTGGAAATAATAAATCACATAAATTAGAGAAATTATTTTTCTGTTTAACTTGAACATTTATATTATTTATATATTGCCTTGATAAGAATCTAAGATTATCATAAGTTTCATCATTTTCTCTTACTTTATTTAACTTATACCAATATCAAAAGCATACTCAGCTAATTTATAAGAATCTTTTTTATCTGTCTTTGCTTTTCTTAACCCTCGATCCAAATACTTTTTAATTTTTAACGCATTTTCAGCAACTACGAAATATCCTTTATCAAGCAAATATCCTAACACTGGTAAGTGATATGTCCCTGTTTCTTCCATAACTATCTTTAAATCTTCCTTAGAAATATCTTTTATTTTTTCCTCTAATAGATCTAATCCTTCAATATCGTGTTTTATTTCAAATGGTTCTTCAATTACTTCTCCAGCAACTGATAATATAGCTATTGTGCTTTTCCCCTTTGAAACATCAATTCCAACTCCATACTTCGTTTTTTTTCCTTTCTATTCCTTTTTTTATTATGATTGGTTCCAACTCCTCAACATATCCTCATTTTGGTTCTTTGCACGAGAACTATTTCAATCTCAACTTGCTTAAACGAATATATTATGTGAAGGTTGGATAACACTTTTTATGACGAGAACTTTCTCTCTAAAAGACCTACGTTATCCAATCACTTCAATCATAATAAAAAGAGGTGTAATATTCAATCACATTTCTGTAATTAATTATTACACTTTTATAGTACCAAAAAGAACGTCTTATTTATAATTAGTGATGTGATTACCACTTCTTGATCAAAAGAAATGGGGCTTTTATTTATCTAAATTAAGTTATGAAGATAAAATAAATATTTATAATGTGAATAAACAATTGTATACTGATGTAACAGAATTTAAGAGGTAAAAATTTATTTATCTCCAGTGTTAGATGGTTATAACCAAGAAATGCTATCTCATAATATTTTTACATCATCAAAAATAAAGGAATAAAACAAAGTATTTCTAAAAAAAATAGTATGGACAATGTGAAAAACTTCTTTGGAATACTAAAAACTAAAATATTTTATAATCAAGATGGAAAATATAAATTTATAAATGATTCAATAAAAATAATTGACTATATTGATTATTATAATCATGATAGAACTAAAGTCAAATTAAAAGGACTGTCCCTATAAATTACGGGTTACAATCCTTTAATTAAAAACTATTTATAAACTATCCAATTTTTGGAGATATTCAGTTCATTAGATACTCTTTTTGTTTTCTTTTATTTTACTCCTTTTATCATATAGATAAATGTTGTTGTATCAGCATTATTACTTGCATAGCCATGATATTCTTTACTCAAATT
>CANRVY010000016.1 GCA_947643405.1 uncultured Mycoplasmatota bacterium
TTATATCAAAAAGCCGCACCTTTCTGGTGCGGTTCAAATTTCAATTTAGGAATAGATACAAAATTCTATTTGTTTTTTTATGTTTTCATATGAATTCAGAATCTATTAGCCCTTTTTTATGACAATACTTTAAAACAACATCATTAGCTATTCGACAATATATATAATTGACTATTATAATATAAACACAATAAAAAAAAGCTATGACTTTCCTGTTCATAACTCTTTTCTCACTTTAGTTTAGAAACATCTACTATCAAGCGCTGCGTAAACTCATCACTTGAAACTCCCTTCTCATTTTTTAACAACGAATTCCCATCCACTAATTTTTTCACCAAAGATAATCCATAGCCATGACCTTTTCCTTTGGTTGTGTATCCATGATTTTCTATTTCTTCTATTGGTATTGTTCCTTCATAATTATTAGATACAGAAATATAGAGTTTTTTATTTTCAATGCTCATTTCTAAATCGATAAATCTTTCATTTAAAGAACTAACTGCTTCTATTGCATTATCTAAAAAAACTCCTATAATTTTACAAATATCTAAAACAGTATGATCACCTAATTGAAGTAACTGAACTCTTTTTATTGCTTTATCAATACTTAAATCAAAATCAATATTATTTTCTTTCATTAATAACATTTTAGAATAAACCAAACCTCTAAGCCCGCCTTCTGGAATAATCGATGACTGCCCCATCAATTGTTCATTATCTTTTAACTTATTTTCTACGATTTTATCAATATATTCGGGAATATTTTTTTCTTTATTTTTTATCATATTTCTGATTGTCAATAATTGATTTTTATTTTCATGATTACTTACTCGATATTGATCCAATATATCTTCGTACTCTTTCAAATTTGACAATGTAGTACTATATTTATCAAATACTTTTAGATAATTATTTCGATTATAAAGTGAACTTACAATGATAATAAAATAAACAACCGTTACCAAAGTATTAAAAATTAACAAATATTTGAAATCAATTTTATAATATACATTCATTGCTGATACATTTGCGATTAAAATAACAACAAATACCAAAATAATTAAATATTCTGAATCTATTCTATCTGTTGCCTTTAATATCTTTTGATATAAACTTGGTAAAAAAGTACAAAGTAAAAAAATTAATATAACAATAACAGCTACGGATGCATTAATCGCAAAGCCGCCAAATAAATTGCTTGCAATCAAATCTAAATTTACATCACACAATATTAATATCAATGCTAACGTAGTTTCTGCTATCATAATTACTATTTGAGTTATCGCTGGCATCAAAACAGTTCTTTTTATATTTTTCCTCATCAAAAAATAATTTAATAACATAGAAATAATTGTTGTACAAGCGATCTTTACAAATTTATCAACTATTGATACACTAAGCATTAATAAAAATACGTATAGAGCTAAAACAATATAAAACTTATAATCTTTAAAATCTATCTTTTTCTTTTCTAAACAATGCCATGCATATATATGAGAAAAACTAATAATAGAAATTCCTACTATATTACTAACTACCTCCATCATACTCCCCTAATCAACTCCTCTATTTTAAATCTAGTGGAAACAAGATCACTTTTCATACCATTGTCAAAGGTAACCAAATGTTCTTTCTTATTTACACTCATTATTCTTTCTTTATTCATTATACAAGCTCTATGAGTTTGGACAAAACTATCATCCAATTTGGCACGAAAAAACGATAATGGTTTATGAACTTTAAATTCATTAAATTCGGTTACAATAATAGTTCCCCTACCTAAACTATCTTTTTCAATATATAAAATATCATGATATGGAAGAGCATAAAGAGTACTGCTATCTTCAAA
This sequence comes from uncultured Mycoplasmatota bacterium, assembly GCA_947643405.1. GTDB lineage: Bacteria > Bacillota_I > Bacilli_A > RF39 > UBA660 > MGBC102946. Next base: position 1,850 of record CANRVY010000016.1, read on the forward strand.
CCTTAAACATTTCCTTTTTTCTAATGCAGATATCGCTTTTCCTATATTATATTGTAACCTATTCTTATAATCATCAAACTTGTTAATAAATGCTAAGAAAGTAATATCTTTTGATAGCAACCTTGGTCCTAATTCTTCATGACCTGTAATAAAGATAATCGCACTATCTTCATCTTTATGACGAATAATTCGTGCAACATCAATTCCAGTTCTAGTAGGAGCCTCAATATCTAAAATATAAATTTTAAACGAAAGCTTTTGATTAACGATTTTCATAAATTCATCATCGTAATCACTATATAAATGAGTTTTATATTCTATCTCTTTTGCCATCATAAACGTTGCGACAACATCTAGAATATTATCCCTCATCTCTAAATTGTCATCACAAATAATAAAATTAATCATATTGTCACTCCTCCAAAATGATTACATCATCTCTATTGTTTACTGTTTGCTATCTAATAAATATTACCATAATTTGGTACATTGTGCAACCAATTTTCATGGAGAAATAACTAAACTCCTCCAATTTTTCCTTGATGTCTCAAATATAACTTTCGAAGCCAATCTATAGGAACTACTGTTAAAGCTAATAGAATCATAATCTCAAACTCTTTAAATGTTAAACCTGCCGTTCTAAATAAAGAACCTCCAAAATAAATCAGTAAAATTTGGACTACTAAAATAAAGAAAATGACAAACATAAATACTTTATTTTTAGCCAAATTAGCTAATAAATTAAGACGTTCTGTTCTAGCATTAAAACTATTAAAAATTCCCATAAAGATAAAAAGTCCAAAAAAAGCTGTCATTAAATATTTATCAGTTTCTGCAAACCTATAAAGATTATGAACCCATGAAGATTTTAAAAAGAAAATACATAATAGTGATGAAAAACAACCTGTAAATAAAATTTCTCCCATCATATAAGAATTGATAATTGGTTCTTTTTTCTTCTTTGGATATTCACTCATATATTCTCTTAAAGGAGGTTCAAATGCAAACGCCAATCCTGCTAATGTATCCATAACCATATTAATCCATAACATCTGTATAACTGTAACTGGAGTTTCAACTCCAATAAAAGGTCCAATAATTGATAAACTAATAGCACAAAAATTCATTGTTAATTGAAAAATAATAAATTTTCGAATACTTTTAAAGATTGTTCTTCCAAATAAAATTGCTTTAGAAATTGATAAAAAATTATCATCTAAAATAATAATATCACTTGCTTCTTTTGAAACTTCTGTTCCACTTCCCATAGAGAAACCAACATCTGCTCTTTTTAACGCGGGTGCATCATTAACGCCATCCCCTGTCATCCCTACAACCAACCCTAGCTCTTGTGAAATCCGAACCAGCCTACTTTTATCTTGTGGTAAAGCTCTAGCTACTACTCTTAAATTAGGCAACATTCTCTTCACTTCTTCATCACTTTTTGTTCGAAGTTCATCACTTGTTAAAACAATGTCATGCTCACTTTTTAATAACCCTACTTCTTTGGCAATCGAAGAAGCTGTATCTTTATTATCTCCAGTAATCATAACAATCTCTATATGAGCATCATGTACTAACTTTACTCCTTCTATGGCTTCAGTTCTAATTTCATCTTTAATAAAAATTAGTCCTACAAAAGAAAGATCTCTAAAGCTCTCAGTTACAGAAGTTGCAAGTGCGATAACACGGATTCCCTTTTTTGTCATCTGATCTATTTCTGAATAAACCTCTTTTTTTGAATAAAAACCTCCTTTTTCTCCCTGTTCATTATAATATTTTGTACAAAAAGGTAATATCTTTTCTGGCGCACCTTTTATTAAAGTTAATCTACCATTATCCTCTATCGTTGTTAAAGCATATTTATTATTACTATCAAAAGGTATTATTTTTACTTTTTTCACTTTTCCACAAGTTTGTGATTTTACAAACTCCAATAATGCTCGATCTGTACTATTTCCTCCGATTACTTTATTTTTTTCCACATCATAACTACTAGCATTATTATAAAGGATTGAAGTTGTAACAATTTTATGCAGACTTGGATAATTTCTAAGTTCTAATTCTGTGGAAAATTTTTTTAAATTTCCTGATTCAAATCCAACCACTTCTAACTTTCCTTTTGTTAAAGTTCCTGTTTTATCAGTAAAAAGAATGTTCAAACTTCCTGCTGTTTCTATTCCAACTAATTTTCTTACCAGTACATTATTTTTAAGCATTCGTTTCATATTAGAAGATAATACTAATGTAATCATCATAGGAAGACCTTCTGGAACGGCAACAACAATAATTGTTACGCTTAGTGTTAAGGCATATAAAATATGACCAAACATCACTGGAAAATTTGTAATAGTTTCTATTACTTTACTCATCACAAATCCATTTTCAATAAAAATAACAGAAAACAAATAAGAAAGAGAAACTAATATTGCCCCTGCATATCCAATTTTACTAATAAACTTGGCTAATTCATGAAGTTTTAATTTTAACGGGCTATCAGGCTGCTTTTCTTGCAGTTCACTAGCTAACTTACCATAAAATGTATCATTTCCTACATTCGTAACAATCATTTTTCCAGATTTAGAATAAACAACAGTTCCTCTATAAACAAAGTTTTTTTCTGTTCCTTTTTCCAATAATGATTTTACTGCTTCCTTATAAGCTTCTTTTGTTTCACCATTTAAAGCAGACTCATCGACTGTAATTTCGCCTTCTATCAATTTTCCATCGGCAGGAATTTTATCTCCAGACTCTAATAACACAATATCGCCTACAACAATTTCATCAATTGGAAGTTCTACTATAGTTCCATTTCGAAGAACACGACATTTAATTTTAGAAGATTCTTCTTGTAACTTAGCAAAAGCCTGCTCACTCCCATATTCAGAAATTGTAGAAATAAAAGACGCTAAAAAAATGGCAATTACGATACCTACAGTTTCATACCAGTCAAAATTTTGAATTAAAAAAATTGTTTTAATAGCGAGTGCAATTAATAGAATTTTAATAATTGGATCTCCTAATGTTTCTAAAAGTAATTTCCAAAAGCTATCTTGTTTTTTTGAAGTAATTTGATTACTACCATACTTACTACGATTCTCTGCTACTTGTTTTTCTGTAAGCCCTATTCTTTCCATAAGTTCCCTCCTAATCCACTATATTAGGCAACTCTTACAAATAGAAAATAAAAAAAACGACAAAAAAAGAGAAATTATATTCTTTTCTCTTTTGGTAAACATTCTAATAAACGATTCATTTCTTTTTCTGCTTCTAACACTTGATGCTTATAAACAGCCTCTATATATCCTTTTCCAAATCGTTTTGTCATAAATTCTCTCATACTAGCTGTATAATCTGCTGCTGTTTCTCGTCCGCTTGCTCCTACATTATCAATTGCCATATCAAAATCTTTTACAACATAACCATCTAATACCCTAGCACCATCATAAGAACAAACCCAAAAATATCGTTCTCCAGCCAAATCACTTCGATCTAGTTCATCATGTATTACAACACCACTTACTGTTGATTCTGAAGAAAATAATCCTCGTTCTATATTTTTTTTATTTTGCTTTGCAATACAGAAATTTATTAATTCTATAAAATCATTTTCTCCTAATCTTGTAATATATTCTAATTCCATTATATCAGTCCCCCTTCTAGTTATTATATACAAAAGCTAGGAAAAAGCAAGTAAAACTTTTACTTCATGATAAGTCCATAACTAAAAAATCATATTTTAACCACTTCATTTTTTCTTTCAAAAGATTTGTTAAGAATTTTCCATAATTACTTTTAGCTGACAAATTATAATTTTGGATAAAACTTGCAATATAACAAATTTTTTTATTCAAAAACGATTCAACAAAATCATTTTCTGAGATTTGCAAAGTCTCTTTATATTCTTCCTCATACTTTGCTTTTATTTTCTGATAATAACCTTTTAAAAACTTCCGTCTATTTTTAGTTGCCATTTGGCTATATAAATAATTTGCTGCTGTCTCCATCTGATTTGCTAAATCTCGTACTCCTAACCCATCAAAATAGCCTTTATTATGCATCAAATATATAGTTTCATCCGACTCACTCCAAAAAATAAAATCTGCTAATTCAATATATTTTTCCAGAACAGTGTGAGCTTCTATCATATTAAGCTACTTTCTCATAGCATTGTTATATCCGTTTTCATTATTAGCATATACATTTTTTAGCTTATAATCTTCTTTTAGATGTTTTATCCTATCTTCATTAGCAAGATAATTTATTTTAAAATCTTCATTAATTAATTAATTGTGAAGCATCTGAATTTAATTCCACCCACTGATTTTGATAAAGATAATATACCTCCTTTTCTTCTCCTATTTCTAAAAAGTCTTGCAAGCAAGAAAGAAGTGGACTTGGAAATAAAACATATTTCCCCTCTTCATCATACGTAGATAAAGACCATTCTTTTAACATTTTTGTTAAAAATGCTTTTGTTAGCTTTATCTTTTCTTGTTCTAAATAATGAAATAATTCTTCCAAAGAAATTGGACTTTCAGATTCATAAACTGTTTTATTTCCATCTGAAATTCGATATTTAAAAGAATCTATACAGTAGCGCAAATAATCATCTCCTACAATCACAAAATTCCCGTATTTTAACTCTTGAAATTCGGCTACCATTGGGCTTCCATTTCTTGCTTTCTTACCTTTTTACTTTTCTTAATCGAAACAAATTGATTAATCATAAAAGTACTTTTTTTAGTTTCTATAAAATCCAAATTATGCAATAAAACTTTAAGCTCTTCCAATGTGATTGACCTTTTTACGACTAGCTGGTCAGTTACAGAAATTCCTGTTTTCCTTTTAGACGAAGAAGCTAAACCTAACTTACTAAGATAAGATGCATCTAATTCTAACAATATGGAACTAGATAATTTTGTAATGTCATAACTTCCAGTAAAATCATCATTTTGACGGTTTATTTTCTGCTCTGATATTACTGTATACTGCTTTTTCTGACCTTAAGACAGCTGACGTTCTCTCTACTAATTTTGGAACTAGATTAATTCCATAATTATCTTCCGTATATTCTTTTACCTATTTACTAGTATAATCTCCTGTCACTATATAAATATTATGCTCTGTAGAGTAAAATAATAAATAACTATACCTAGCATTTTTCATTTCATCTAAATTTTCTATATTTTCAAGAATTAGTCCTTTAATTAAATCTGTCCATGGGGGTGCTGAATAAGAAATGATTAAAAAACCTTCAAAACCAGTTTTGGATAATATTACTTTTTATCTTTTGCATTCGTTATCTTTTTTCCAATTGTATCTAACAATTTTTCTTTTATTTGTGAAACTTCTTTTTTATTAATTTCAAATATTTCTTCTACTTTTTCCAAATCAACTTTATAAATACTAAATTGACCAGTTTCTTTCATACTACGCCTTCTTTCAATAAATCAACTAGTTTCTTTATAATTTTCTATTATAACAAATCAAATATAAATTTCAAGTTTTTATACAAAAAAACAAGAAAATCATTTTCCTTGTTCTTTATCTAATAAACCATTTTTCTTTAAAATATAATAAATGCATGAATAACTACGTCTACCATAAAATTTACAGAAGCGTCTAACACTAGCATTACTTCTTCTGTATAAACCAACAATCTTTTCCTCCTCCTCTTTTGAAATAGCTTTATAAGATGGCTTATTTTTATTTCCATGCTCTAATTGAATTGTATCATTTACAATTTCACGCTTTAATCTCAAAATATACTTCGGATGATAACCCGTAATTTGCGCGATTTCTTCATAAGTTAACATTGATTTTCCATTTAATTTATCTTTAATTAAATCAACTGTATCCTTTTTATTATATTTCATAAGAACCACCCAACTGGATTATATCATAGAAGGTAATAAAATTTCAAGATATCTTATTTTTAGAACATATCACAATTAATCGCTTCTGATCATTCTCTGTACATGTAATTAATGTCAACTGTTCCTCTATAGAATCATACATATATTGTACTTCTGTCGGCTTTACACTTTTCTTATCAATGACAGTATATCTTACTACTTTATTACCTTTTTTCAAATATACTTTCATTCCTATTTGAATATTTTGTAATTGATGAAATACAATTGGAATATCATGTCCGGCAATGACAATGTTATTTTTGTTTCCAGGAATATACGTTGCAAAGGAATCGTCAATATGATTGACAGTACCGATTTTAACAAATCGTTCAAAATCCCATTCTGGAATTTCTAGCCGTATTGTTTCTTCTTTCTCTAAAAACAATTTATCCTCATAATAAGAGTTCATTGTAATTGTTTCTTCATAAACATTTGCTGTTACAAGAAACAAACTGAAACATAGTAATAATCCTCCAAATAATTTTTTCATCGTAACAATTGTTTTGAAATAAATAATCCTACTAATCCAAATAAAAACTGAAATGAATATTCTTTTCCACTTGTATTTGGAAGTAACGGAACATTTACTTTTTCTAATAAAAGAGTTTGATTTTCTTCAATACTTATTTTTTCTTTTTCTGAATTTAAAATATACCCTTCTAAAGTCTTTAACTCTCGCACTTGATATTCTCCAACTGGTAACCGATTCCAAATGATTTTTCCCTCTTCATTTGTAACTTGTTCATCTAATTTTCTTCCATTTTTACTATAAAGACCAAAAACGACTCCAACCAAAGGTATCTTATCTTCATCCGTTTTAAAAATTTCTAGTTTTCCTGTGGATAACTCATTTTTAATTTCTAATACAGGCTCTTTTTCCACAGAACTGTTTATTTCAAATATGATAGGATCACCAACTTCATACCCTTCTTTTGGTTTCACTTCCACTAATCGATACTTGCCATCTGGAAGCTTTTTCGTTTCTGCATACCCTCTTTTTGTAATTATGTTTTCAATTAACGTTCCTTTTTGATAAAGAACATTATCAAAATGACCTATAATATCTTCCTCTGCATAAAGTTCAAATTCTACTCCATTTTGATTTTCCCATTCTCCAGTATTTTTAATCCCTTGCCAAACTTCTCCTACTTTATGAATTTTCATAGATACACCTTCAATTTTAACAGAAAGTTCAAAAAATATCGGATCTGTAAGTCTTAAAGTAGCCATCTTTTGAGAATTTTCTTGGCGATATAAAAGAGTTTCTTCCTTATCATAAGTCTGTAATTTACCTTTCAAAACAGTATCTTTAGTAGCACCTTGACCGACTAAATTCCCATTTATGATTCGAAAATGAGAATCTACCAGTTCAAAATTTTCTATTACCTGATTTTGATCATGTAATTCTAAAAATTCTTCTTCATAAATATGAACGGTATCTAAATGAAATGATGGAAGTTTTTTATTCTCCTCTATTAGCTTCAAAATTTCATCTTTCTCTTTTTCCACATTAATTTCTTTTCCTCCACTTAAACTTGTCATCCATTTTGCTTCATAAGAACCAACTGTTTCCCAAATTAATTCTTGTGCTGCCAAATAATATGCATTGCTTTGATGTCCAGGATACTCATATCCATAATATCCAAATTCTTCTACTTTTCTTCGTTCTTCTTTAGAAAGATAAGAACCACTTAAACCTTTTGTTACTTGATACTCACCTGCTTTTGCAATCACTTCTGGTTCTAAACAATACGCGATTTTACCATTAAGTCTAAAAATCGGCTGATGATTTTGTGATATGGTTCCATCTTTCGCTTCTACTACGTAATAAATTCCTTTTAAATATTCTTCATCCAAAGTCACGCTCTCTGCACGACAAGCTAACAAAGGAAACATACTCATAAAAACTAATATAAATACGAAATACTTTTTCATAAATTCACCTCCGAAAAGTAATTTAACAAACTAAAAAAAAAAAAACAAATAACAAATTTTAAAAATATGTAACCCATTTTCAACTAATTTTTATAATTTTATATACAAAAAAGAAAGATTCGTATTAATCTTTCTCCACTACAGCTTCTTTTATAGTATTTAAAACTAATTGATTATCTTTAGAAACAATATAAATCAAATAACTTCCTATCTCTGTATCCATATGATTTTTCACAAGTTTATATTCATTAGGCAAATAGGTACTCCATTTTTTATCTAAAGTTTTCATATATTGATTCATTGATTTTTTTACATTTTCCACTTTTCCATTTTTAGGCCTTACAATGAGATAGAAACTAACATTTGCCTCATCATTCGGAGTAACTCCTTTAAATTCAGTAATGTCATTTGTAGAAAGCCCAAAATCTTCTAATTTAGCTTCTTTCGTATTTTCAAATAATAAGGAATGCGCGCTCTCTTTTATTTTTTCCCAAACAGCCTCATTATCATTAGATAAAATATAAACAAGATATCCTTCATATTGCTGCTTCATAACATTTCTTAAGCGCTCTTCTATTTCTTCATTTGCGTCTTCCTTTTCACTATACTCTTTTAATAAATTTTTATAATAAAGATCTATTTGTTCTTCTAATAAATCTTTTTTATCCTCTGAAGGTTTTACAATCAGATAAGAATATAATGAAACAGAGTTCACATTACTTTTTTCTGTTCTAAATAAGTATTCATCAAAATATTCATGGTTAAAAGCATCTAATTCCATATCTTCTAATTCTGTAAATAAACTAGAATCACTTTCAATTGTTTCCTTAATATTAGACAAATCCAATGTTCTAGTCTTTAGAGCCAATATTTCTGTGCCAGCTTTTTCCAAATCCATTTTATCATAAACTCCACATCCTGAAAAAAGAGCCAAAAGTGAAAAACTTAGCATCACAAAAAAAATAATTACAACTTTTTTCATAATAATCCGCTATACATCTGCCTTCCATAGGCCATGTAAATTACAATATGCATACACTGTTTTTACTTTCTGATCAGTTTCAAAATTAACAATAGGCTTTTGATTTGGCTCTAAGTCAAAAACTTTAACTGCTCCTTTTTCTAATTCATATGCAATCCATTCAATATAATGTTCTTCTATCATAGGATGCTCTACTTCTCCAACAGTTACTAAATAACCTTCATCATAAGATACTACTGGAATATGTTTTTCTTTTGCTGCTTCTACACTTCCTGGAATAAGTTCTTCCATTGGTTCTCCACAGCAGCTAGGAATTATATCATCATTTATTATCATTACTTCATTACATTTTTTACATTTATAAAACTTCATATAATCACTACTCTCCTATTTAACATTTTAAGAGAAATAAGAAAAAATGTCAACAAAAAAAGAGTATCTTTTGATACTCTAGGCTGCTTTTATTTTAGCAATATAATTATTTACTTTTGTTGCCCATGTTTTACTTTCTGCATATTTAGGATTGATTTGCTCAGGCGTTCTTAATCCATATGCATAGTAATTACGAGCCAAATTATCTATAAATCCGATAATTCCCTCATCTAATGTTGGATAGGCACGATAAGACCCACCATTACATTTTACAGTTCCACCTTTTTGTCCTCCTACATTGTTGCACTGTTTTACTAAACTACTACAGTTCCATTTACAACCCGTTTCTTCTAAAACAATAGCAACTGCTAAATAAGGATCTACTCCTAACTCTAATGATGTCTTAGCAAATAAATAACCTTTTCCAGACAATGTAGAGTTTAAAGAACGATCTAATTTTGCAGATAATTCTTCAAGCGTCATACCATCATATACAATATTACGCTCTGATGCTTTGGGAGATTCTTCTACTACTGTTGTATCTTCTTCCACTTCCAAAGTTCTTTTTTCATTTGTTGTAGATACAACTTCTACTTTTTCTCTCTGATTTGTTTTTTTATCTTCTACAAGATATTTTTTCACAACTATATTTGCTCCATAAATTATAGAAATAAATAAAAGCCAACCAGTGATTTGAAGTATTAGAAATTTCTTCCTACTCGAGTCTGTTTTCACAAAAATTCACCTCTATTTTTCTTAGGAAAACATATCAATCATAACAAATTATGTTGTCCTTGTCAAACTGAGATGATAATTTTTGGGTGGTAATATATGGAATTGTTTTTTATTTTAAGGAATTCTAAGTGTTTGACCTACTCTTAAATCATTAGAAGTAAGACCATTCAATTCTCTTAATTTAGAAACAGTTGTATCAAATTCATTCGCAATTTTCCACAAACTATCCCCATTTTTTACTGTATAAGTTCTAGAAGTACCACTTTCACTACTTGGCACTTTTAAAACTTGACCAATTCTTAATATATCGCTTGTTAAATTGTTCAATCTTCTTAATGTATCAACCGTTGTATTATAAGTTCTTGCAATAGACCATAAACTATCTCCATTTTTCACTGTATATGTATTATCAGAAGTAATGGCTCCGCCATTTTCAGATGGAATTTTTAAAGTTTGACCTACTTGCAAATTATCTCCAGTTAAACCGTTAACACTTTTTAATTCATTCACTGTAATGCCATATTGATTCGCTATTTTCCACAAGCTATCTCCATTTTTTACTGTATAAGTATTGCTGTTATCATTTCCTGGAATCGTAAGTACTTGCCCAACTTGTAGATTATCATTTGTTAAATTATTTGCAGATTTTAAAGCATTAATTGTTGTTCCAAATTTATTGGCAATTTTCCACAAACTATCCCCATTTTGCACAGTGTATGTATTTCCTGTTGATGGAGTCTCTGGGGTACTAGTAGTATTTGGGATTGTTAATATCTGACCAATTCTTAAAACATCACTGGTAAGGTTATTTGCAGCTCTAATGGCAGCTGGCGTTGTTCCAAATTGATTCGCTATTTTCCACAAACTATCTCCACTTTTTACTGTGTAGGTATTACTTCCACTTCCTAGCCCATAAGTTTCTATGATTCCATCGATTACTGCATCTACATATTTTTTATAGTTTTGATTGACTCGATTAATATCATTCGCATTATCAATAAATCCATACTCTACAATCACAGGAGTTGTATTTGCTGTATCTCTTAACATGAAATAATAATCTTTTGAGGGATTACTTGGTAATCTTCTCTGGTAATACTTTCTAGTAATTTGTCCTGCATCTCCAATATTTTCTAAAATATTACGCGCTAATGTATCATTATTACGTAAAGCATAAATTACCTCTGCTCCTTCAGCTCCTGTTTGTTCACTACCTGCTGCATTAATATGATTGGAAATAACCAATACATCTGGCGTATTTCCATATGCATTTTTAACTCTTGTTACTCTTTCACTTGGTGACAAAGTTTCGTCTGTTGCTCTTGTCAAAGTCACAGGAATTCCTAGTTTTTTTAATTCATCATACATGTATTGAGAAATTTTCAAATTTAAATCTTTCTCTTGGAATCCATTTCCAACAGCACCTGGATCACTTCCCCCATGTCCTGGATCTATTACTATACCTTTAAGGTTTGTATTATTCATAAATTCACCTCTAACTTACTATATGACATTCGTCTAATTTTGTTGTTAGAGTTTTTTAAATAACACATCATTTTCATAATAAAATATTTAAGCTATTTGCTAATTTTACTATCCTTAAAATTTGTGATATTATAACAAACCAAAGAGGACGTGAAATTATGACAGAAGCTCAATTTATACAATTGGGACAAGAAGTATTATATAAAATGCAACATATTTCTAGCATAGAAGCAGCATGTGACTTATTTCCACAACTAGAAAAAATAAAATTATATATATACAATAACCCTGACAATCAATATGTAAAACAATTTATAGAAGTTTTTATAGAACTTTATGTTGAAGCATTTTTTAACAAAGATTTGATTAACTCTTTTGCGATACCAGAACAATACCATTACTATAAACAAATAAGAATCTATATGAATTTACCATATACATTACATCCATTCTATGCTCAAGTACTACCAAAAACATTAGTTGTTCCAAGTGAAGTTTATGGGGATTTTTATCAAACTTTCTTATGGGTATTACAAAAATATCGACCATGGCTTGCTGATCATCCAAATCTACAATCTATTTTAAATTTCGTAGGAGAAAACAAGAATATTATACGTGGTTCAAAAGATGACTTTAATCATTTATCAGTTGAAATAAATTCTTACCATCAAGCTATAAATGGACAACGTTTAAAAGAACTAGAAGATTTTGCTTTTATGGAACAATGTATGGATATAGAAGAAGTAAGAAGAAAATTCATTAACAAAAAAATAGGAAATATTGGCGAACTTTATGTTTATAAGCTAATAAAAGATCAATACTTCCACTATTTTGTTTCTAGAGATATCAAAAACGGATTTGGTTATGATATTTATTACTTTGATAGTAAGTCTTCTATAGAAAATTTAGTTGAAGTCAAAACAACCATGAATAATAGTGAAGATGACTATTTTAAAATGAGTGAAAATGAATATGATGTTATGAAAAAATGCTTTCATAATCCTTTCGCTCAATATTATATCTGTAGAGTTCATTTAGATAAACATCTAAATCCTACTTATACATTGCTTTCTATGCAAGATGATGATACGCTTTCAAATGCAGAAACAGAGTATAAACTTTACCAATCATTAAATGGTGAACGATACTTTAGAAAACAAGAGCAAAAAAGAAAATCATGATAAGTTTATCATTGAAATCTTTTTACTTTTATTAGAAAATAATATATTAAAATTATATTCTTTCTTATATTTTTCTCATCAATTAATTTCCTATATCTCTTTTTGTATAAATTATATAACTCATTCCACAACAAGCAATGATTGTTAAAATAGAAATCAATATTCCATAAGAAGCAGAAGTTGTTCCAATAGACTGCGCTAATAAATAATAGGAATGATTTCTAAGAATCAAGCCTAATATAAAATATGGAAATGGTGTATAAATTAAAAATCCAAGTTTAAATGTCACAATTAAAAACCACATAAATTGCGATACTAATAACAAAATAATGCTAAAGCCTATTGTTACTGTTTTACTAAGTGTCACCACAGATATAAAACAAAAACAACTTATAAAACTAATCATTGGAATACTACAGAGTAGTATTTCTTTTAATAAATAGAATAAATAATTTACTTCTGCTACTTGATCTCCTTCTACAATTAACTTAGCAGTCAATAATTCACCAAATCCATATTTGATACCTGCATAAAATAATAAAATTACAAAAGCTAAAAACCATATCATAAACATGTCTAAGATGAGATAAACAAATTTACCAAACAATATTTTCCACCTCTTATAAGGTGTTGTAAAAAGCATCTTTTCTGTTTTATGAATATGTTCATTCACAATTACACCACCACTTGTGAAAATTACAATTAAAAGAACTAATAATGATAAAAGAACAATTTTATTCGTAACCGTTTTGGCAGTTGGATAAACAAGATAACTATCTACTGTTCCCTCTGGAAAAGAAAAATCATGCTTTTTATCATTCCAAAAACTGTAATGAAGTATTAAGTCTGCTTTCCTGTCTACTTCCTTTATTGCAGCAGTATAATATTCTCCATTGATTCCTATTCCAACATGCATCTCTAGTTGATTCAAAGATAAACTATCAAACATATTCTCTATTTTTTTATCTACTAAAAATTGATACTCACCATCTACATCAAAATTTTTATCATGTTTTATTTGATACTCCAAATATTTATAATATTGGTTTTGTTTTAGAAAAGCACGATAGTTAGTTGCTTGTTCTTTTAAGTTTTCTATTTCTCTTACTAATTCCTCCTTTGTTTTTCCATAATACTCTCTAACAGTTCCTTCATAAAAATCGAACTGATGAGCATCAGATACTCCTATATCTGTAAAAAAAGAATTTCCATAGTTTTCTACCATTTGATTTATAATAAATATTTTGTCTTCTATTGTCTCAATTTGAAATAATAAATAATCTTTCCAACTATTACTATAAATCTTTTCATTTGCAAACTCTTTTAATATTTTTAATTTTGTTTCATTTCTATAAGTTTCATACTCATTTAAAAAAGGTGAATGATATGTGTCAAGTTCATGCTCCAAAAATTTTGTATATTCTTCTATTTCATTTTGAATATTATAAAGTCTTGGCTTACTTAGCTTTGCTTCTAGTTCCATCATACCAATAATTGTTGCTAATAAAGTTATAAGTACAATATAACTTTTTTTTACACTATAATTTTTTATAAATTCGGCTTTTATCAAATTTACAAATTTCATACGTCACCTCCAATTTGATTTTTCGTTCCACTCGTAATTTTTAAAAATTCTTCTTCTAAGGAATGCTCTCTACTTTCTATTTCATCTAATTCAAAAATATCTATTAAATATCCATTATCTAGTATCATGATCTTATTACAAACCATTTCTATTTCAGACAAAATATGGCTACTAATCAAAACTGAAACCCCCATTGTTTCACAGGCTTTTAAAATAATTTCTCTAAGTTCTTTCATGCCTAAAGGATCTAATCCATTTGTTGGTTCATCTAATATTAAAAGTTCTGGCTTTTTAATAAGAGCAAGTGCAAATGCTAAACGTTGCTTCATTCCAAGCGAATAATGCTTTACTTTATCCTGAAGACGATTATTTAATTTTACCATTTTAAGAATATTCTTGACATATTTCATATCAGTGATTCCATTTAACAAACAAGTAATTCTAACATTTTGATAAGCTGTCAAATGTTCATATAAATTTGGACTTTCTACAATAGAAGCAACTTTTTCCATTGCTTTCTCAAACTCTTTTTTGATATCGAAATTACAAATTGAAATAGTTCCGTTTGAAGCTTTATAAAGACCTAAAATTGTTTTAATCAGTGTTGTTTTTCCTGCTCCATTTGGGCCTATTAAGCCTACTATTTCCCCTTTATAAATGGTTAGACTTAAATTGTGAATAATCTCTTTTGAACCAAACTTTTTACTCACATTTTGAATTTCTAATACTGGTTTCTGATTTTCTTTTTTTACTTTTTTCTTCCTTTTTCTTTCTCCATTTAATAGTTCTTTAATAGTGACTCCTAGTATTTCAGAAAGAGGTCCCAAATAATAAATATCTGGTGCATTAATTCCTCGTTCCCATTTTGAAACTGAATTATCAGTAATTCCTAATTTATCACCAATATCTTTTTGAGTGAAACCTTTTTCTTTTCTCAGTTCACTCATAAAATTCCCCATCTTTATCTGATCCATATTATCTCTCCTTGCTTCCATCATAGCACAAATTTCCTCAAAAAAAACTGACTTATTCCGTCAGTTTATATTCTAGTATTAAAATGTGATGATTTACTTTTTCAGTTCTAATTTGACGACTAATTTGTTCTCCATAAATTTCATCAAATACAGTTCTCGCTTCTTCCAAACTAGAAAACCAGAAATCCGTTTCTAATCTTTGACTGATTTGGAAACCATGTTTTATCAACCAATTATTATAATCTTTAGTTCTTTTGATATGACCTCTTAGTTTTTCAAATTCTCCTGTACTATCATTTTCAATTAAATAAATCGTTCCATCTGTTTTTAAAACTCTTTTTAATTCTTGAATTACTTTTTCTCTTTTTTCTTCTAAGATAACGGTTCCAAGCACCCAAGCAGAAACAATAAAATCAAAAGAATTATCTGAAAAATTTAATTTTTCTAAATCGCCTACTTGTAAAATAGAATTGCTTTTATTCGTCTTAGTTTTTGCTTTTTTGATTTGCTCTTCTGATAAATCAATTCCTATATATGTATTAGATAGTTCCTCTAATAAAGGTAAAAATTTTCCACTTCCACATCCAGCATCCAATATTTTTTCACCTTTGATGTTTTTTTTTAAAAAAGTTTCTACTTTTTTCGGATAATCCTCTGCCCTACTAAATATCTCATAAACTTTCTGTTTTTCATAATAAGCTTTTGATTTACTATTTAACCCACTGCTTTCCATATACATCCTCTCTTTCTGCGGTTTCTGGAAACATCAAATCTACAATATAACTTGCTACATTCTGACTTTTACCGAGGGCAGGTCTATGATGCATTTGTAAGCCTGGTACAGTATTGACTTCAATAATTCTGTATGTATCATCATTTTGCTGTAAAGCGATGTCATGCGTCATAAAGTCTATTCCAACATAAGGTAATCCTGGAAAAGCAGAAAGCACTTTCTTTCCAATTTCAATGACACTTCTATCTGTTTCATCTGTTTTATCTACACAAACGCCTCCCATAGCAACATTAGAATTTCTTCTAACATAAACTTTTTTTCCTAATAACGGAACAAATTTTCTAGAGATTCCTTTTTCAGTCAAATAACGATCCATCTCATCATCTATTAAAATCTCACATAACGCATTTGTCCTTGGATGCATTCTTCTATGGTTTTCTATTCCAATTAATTCTTCAATTGTATGAATTCCATCTCCAATGACATAAGCTGGATCTCTATTTAATACAGCATATTTTCCCGCTGTTGTTACAAATACTCGATATTCTTTAGCATCAAAAAATTCTTCTATTAAAATTGGGGCTTCTGTTCCATATTTTTCTTCTAAAAATCCTAAAACTTTTTCGATATCTTCCAGTCTCTTTAAGTTTAAATAAACATCATAACCATGAGAACCATGTACAGGCTTTAATACAACTGGCCCATCTAGAATTTCAAAAGCTCTAATAATAGAAGCTTTTTCTTTTGCCTTAAAAACTTCCCCAATTGGTACTGAAATATGATTCTGTTCTAATATTTTTTTCGCAATTCCTTTATTCCCAGCAAGTACAGATACATGATAAGGGGTAATGGATGAATCTCGGTCATAAATTAATTCTTGATGTTCTTTGAACGTTGCTTTAATTAGTTCTAATTTTTCATCAATAACTTCAACATAAATTCCTCTTTTAAGTAATTCATAAATAAGTATCTTTTGATTGGTGTGCAAATTCTTAAAAACATTTTCCATAAACTACCATCTAGACTCTCCACGAGATTCTCCACAACTATATCCCCATCCATCATAGGAATGATAGGTGCTTCTACTTTCACTACCTCTACTTTCTGAACTAAATCCAGAAGAAGTTCCACGTATTGGTTTTGAAACTTCTTGTTTTTTAGTTTTTACTAACTGCTTTGCTCTATTGAACGCCTTTTCGATCGCATCATTTTCTTTCTTTACTGCTTCCGCTTCTTTTTTTAATTCTTCTTGTCTTTGAACTTCTTCAGCTTCTTTTTTCAAACTTCTTAATTCTTGTAACATTTTTTGTCTACGACTTAACTCATCTGTCATAAATTGATTTTGTTTATTTGGATTTTCTGGAATTTGTTCTATTGCTTCAATCAATTTATCAATATCTTCTATACTATTAAATTTCAGACTTATAAAATCTGATTTCATATAATCACTCCTCTATATATAAGATTTTATCTTGTTTCTTCTTTCCAATTACACTTGGAAATGTAATTTCTTTCACATTTGAAAATACACTTTTTACTTTTTCCATATCATCTACAACACTTCTAATATTTCCTACATCATACTGATAAACAAAAAATAATTTTCCATTTTTTGATAGTTTTTTCTTTAGCGGATTTATAATCTCATCTTGATAATTTTCTAACAAATTTTTATTAAACATAGAACTTAAATAATCAGAAATATTAGATAGAAATATAAAATCATAGTGATTCCCACAATGATTCTTTAAATCTAATAAGGAACTTTCTAAAAATGTAATCTGAACTCCTTTTATATTCTGTTTTAAACTTTGAAAAAAATTTTCATTTAAATAAAGATTGCTCATCAATTTTTTTTCATTTGTATCATATAAATTATGAAATAATGGACTATTTCTAAGCACATTCCCATTATAATGAACCTCTTTATATAATTCTTTCCAAAAATTAGAAACTGTTTTATTTAAATATCTTGAAAGTTTTACATATAACTTGTAGTCCATTGCATGACTATTATTTTCTAACAAAAAATAATTTAAGAAGTCTTGATAAGATAACTCTTTTACAGCAGCTATTTTTAAATTCAAAAAATAATATGTGAAAACATTAATATCAAAAGTTTCTATATTTTTACTTCCTAACAATATTGCATTTAAAACATGGTCTCCTGATCCACATACTGTCAATATTTTTTTATTTTGAAATTCAATCTTAGAATAATATCCAGCTACATTTTCTGTTGTAAAAGAATATAACTTAGAATAAGTACCATACTTTTCTTTTAAAGGGATACCATTTATTAATTCTTTTGCTTTTTTAATATGGATGTTTTCCAATACATTCACCACATTTCTGTTTTTGTAAAAATTCTCTCCAATTAGAATCTTGAAATAATTCTTCTAGTGTATGATTTTTTAAAGTTCTCTTTGTCAAATAAGAAGAAGATTTTGTTACTAACCAACTACAAGGAGCAATATTTCCTTTATCATTAATATATATAAATTTGTTACCTGCTGGACAAGCTTCAATATGCTCATCAATTTTCTTGCTCCAATTATAATTAATTTTTATACTGTCTACATATTTCTTTTGATAAAATTCTATTTCTTCTTCTATTTCTTTTAATGATTTTGTGATAACAAAAGATTTATCTCCATCCATTCTACCAACTGGTTCCATAACTGAAAAAATAATTTCTGATACTTCTAATTCTTTTGCTTTTTCAATAATCTTTAAAATTCTATCTTGATTGCCTTTATATAAAACAGTCCCAATTCGAATATATTGATTGCTTTCTTTTAAATTCTTAATTCCTTCTACTGTTCTATCATAAGTGTTTTTTCCTCTTACTTGCTCATGAATTTCTTTTATATCACCATCCAAACTGACATGAACCATTTCTAATGTTATATTTCTGAACTCTTTAGCTTTTTCTTTCGTTATTAAAGAGGCATTTGTAGAAACATCTACTTTCATTCCTAGAGCAACGGCATATTTTAAAAGTTCTATTAAATCATTTCTTATAAAAGGTTCTCCTCCTGTTATCTTTAAATATTTAAAATCATGATTCCACAAATCATCAATCACTTTTTTGCACTCTTTTAGTGTTAGTTCACTCTTTTTTGAACCACATCCTGAACTAAAAATACAATATTTACAAGCATAATTGCACCGATTTGTAATTTCCCATAATACCCTTCCACTATTTCTTGGAATTCGGAACATACATTGCACACTCTCCACCTTCTTCCTCATTTGTTATTTTAAAATATAAGAATGTTGGATTTTCTTCTTTGTATTGTTTTAAAATTTCATCTATATTTTCTTGTTCTTGTAACAGCATTCTATTTTTTATTTCATCTTCTCTTAAATCAATACCACTAACTCTTTTTAGTCTTGTTTTAGAACTTGCTTCTACAATAATGAGTGCATCTAAAAACGGTAATAAATGGTCTTGTATGAGAAGTGCCCATTCTATCAAAACATAATCATAAGGACATCGCTTTAATTCTCGAATTAAAAATTCATATAATATTTTTTTATATTTTGTCATCGCTTCTGGATTTTTATAAATAATGTCATTTAGGTCTTTTCCAGTCCAATTACCTTTTAAATTTAAAATTGTTTCTAAACGATTTCGATATTTATAATTACTTTTGATTAAATTTCTTCTAAACTTATCTACTTCTAAAAAATAGCAATTTTTTAATTTTTTTTGAATTTGATTTCCAATATAAGTTTTCCCAGCACCCATATAACCAGTAATTCCAATTATTTTACTCATACCAACACATCCCATACTTCATTGGAACCATAGATACAAATTTTTGATTTTGATTAAAATCATTATAAATTCTCCAATCCTGATCTTCTATAAAAACCAAATAATTTTGTTTTTCTAACTGGTGCAAAAATAACAAGATTTCCTTTTGATAGTACAAGTTCTTAGAACCACTTGTACTATGAATATAACCACTTACTTGTTCTTTTGGATTTTCATATGTCACTGGCGTTCCTGGACGATATGCCAAATAATGAAGCCGTATTTCATGTGGCAACAAATCTAAAATTAAATTTTTTGTCTGGTTAAAATCTTCTAATGTACATCCTGGATAATCTAAAATAAAACTTGTTCGAACACGAAAACCAATTTCTTTCACCTCCTTTATTACTTGTCTTATGTAAGTAATGCTCATGGGCTTTCCCATCTTTTTTAAAATTTCTTCACTTCCAGATTCAATTCCAAAATGAATCCAGCGAAATCCAACTTCATACATCAGTTTAAACAATTCTTTGTCATAATGAGCAATGCTTGATAAACATCCTAATAAAATAGATAGTTTTCTTTTTTTAATCTCTATACAAATATCTCTCATTCTTTCTTTAGAAATTGTCATATTATCATCTAAAAAGATAACTTTCTTCTTATGATATTGTGTAACTAAAATTTCTAATTCGTCCACTACATCTTTCACACTTCTACTTTGAAATTGGTGAAAAAAGTAGGGTGTACTACAATATTTGCACTTGCCATCACAACCTCTTGAAGTAATCATACTAGCAGTATCCATATAATTATGAAAATCAATCATTGAATAATCTGGTATAGGTAAACTTTTATAATTTCCTTGGGTAAATTTTCTTTCTGTTTTAAATATACGATTATTTTCACAAATGACTAAATTAGGTATTTGCTTTAAAGTTTTTATATTAAAAATATTCTCTAATACAGGAATCAAAATTTCATCATAAATTCCACATATAATGATGCTTGCTCCTGCATTTATAAATCGCTCTGGAAAATAAGTAGGCGTTTTTCCAATTAATACAAACTTTTTTTCAGCCCCATATTTTTTGATTAGCTCTAATAAATATTCAGCTGCTTCAGTTGTGTGAAGTGGAATTTGATAATCAATAAGAACAACAGCAATATCTATGTTTTGATAAATATTATTTGGAATTTCTTTTACGTTTAAAGCGTCCATATCTAAAAATGTTGTTTTAAAATGTTTTTTTATTAAAGTAGCAACTTCTAAAACATCTAAAGGAGGAGCTAATAATGAACTATTTGTAAATGGTATATTGGGTGGATTAATAACTAAAACATTCATAAGATTTCCTTCTTTCTAAATTCATTTTATTATTTGTAACTTTATAAGTAAAATATATATTGTTTATTTTAGTTATAATTTTTACTTATATGACGTTGTTTTTATAATTGATTTGAGATAAAATGTAAATAGGAGGAAATCTATGAAAATTTATATTGCACATTCAAAAAAATCCCTTATCAAAAGGAACTATATGAACCAATTATAAATAGTAATTTATATCAAAACCACACTTTTATTTTTCCACATCTTAAAACAGAAAAAAGTGAAAACACACGTGAATTTTATAAAACTTTAGATATTATTTTTGCTGAAGTTTCACTTGCTGGAACAGGTCTTGGCATTGAACTTGGTTGGGCATTTGATGATAATACACCTATTTATTGTTTTTATAAAAAAGGCTCTAAAATTGCGAATTCTTTACAATGTATAACTTCAAACTTCTTTGAATATGAAACAGAAGAAGAAATGATAAAACTTATGGAAAATATATTAAATGAAATAGAACAATAAATTAAAAAAAAGAATATCCTTTTTTGCTAGATACTCTTATAATATATTAAGTGTATAATAAATACCAATCTAATAGTTAGTTTTCCACTCTATTCTTCAGCTTTGAGAATTGAAAAGAGTAAATTTCTATGTTGCAAAACATTATAGATATTATATATTCACTTGGAATTAGTAGTTATATTTACTATTTGCGCAATACACCAATCAACAACGAAAGGTGTTTTTTGTTTAAAAAAATATTTAGAGACTACACCTCGTAAAAAGCATCAGCGTAAATCTCATTCTTATTATAGAATGAAATATCAGATATAAGTACTCTACTATATACTTTTGTTTGAAAAATTATAAATTTATATCTTAAAATTCAATCCAATATTATAAAAAAATTTTATTTAATGTCCTTCAATTGATATTTCAAATCATCTAGAAGTTTTCCCTTTTCATCTATATTTAAAAACCCTTCCCATTTATAAATAATATTACCATTTTTAACCACTATTAAAGATGGCAATATAGAAATAGAATACTTTTTTAAACCATCAATATTTGAAACATTTACTTTTCTAAAAGAAATTGAATCAGAAATGTTCTCTATAATTTCTTTAACAGGAATAGAATTAATCAAACATTTTGCTTCGTCTTCGTTATAAAACTCAATCAAAAGTGGTTTATTACTATCTTCAACAATTTGTTCTAGTCTTTCTAATTCTAAAACATATTTTTCTGCTATTGAAGCTGCCCCATATCTATCCTGGAATAATTCTTCTGTTGTCATAATGTCTTCATCATATTCTGTTTTTGTTTTTCGATATTCTTCTTCATCACGTGCTACTTTTACAGCACCCGCTTCACAAGAAATCATACAATTTCTACAATTAATACAAAGATTATTATCAACAGCCACGGTCTGGTTTTCTTCATCCCAATAAAACGCTTTTGTTGGACATTCTTCAATACAAGAACAAGCATCTGCATTGTCACATCTTTTTTTGTTAATTAAAACGCTCATAATATCACCTGTTAATATTATACTATAAAATCTACCACAAAATAGCAAAAAGTACTTTATTTCTTAAGTACTTTTAATTTTTCTTTTAAATCTAAAGTTGCCAAATAACGAGCACTCACTTTATTTTTTTCTTCAGGCGATAATTCTGCTAATGTTTTTCCATTCTCAAGTTCAAAAATATTATCGAAACCAAATCCACCTTCTCCTCTAGATTTTAAAGCTATCTTACCAACTAATTCACCTATTCCAACTACTTCTGTTTTTCCATCATAATAAACTAAATAACACATAACTCTGGCTGTTCTATCCTGAACTTTTGAATCAATAAACCGATTTAAAATAGCCTGATTACGTTCTTCTCTAGTAGAATCTTCTCCTAAAAATCTAGCTGTATAAACTCCAGGCCAACCATTAAATGCATCTACACAAAGACCACTATCATCTGCTATGGTAGGTATTTTAGAAATCTCATAAATTTCATATGCCTTCTTAGAAGCATTTCCATAAAAGCTATCTTGATCTTCCTCTACTTCATGATCAATCCCGGCCTCTTTCAAAGATACAATATCAAAATCTTCTAGTATTTTCTTTATTTCTCTTAACTTTCCTATATTATTTGTAGCTAGTATCATAAAAAGCATCGTCCTTTCTAATAGTGAGTATACATAAATTCATAGATATTTGTCAACTAAATATTATAAGAAAACAACATTACTAGAACCCATTCTTAATTATATTAATGATTTCAGCAAATACTTATTTACGATCTCTTCCTGTATCAGAATAAAAAAATCCATACTTTTCTCACTCTTCTTTCAAATAGTAACTAAATTCAATATTAGCTTAAACAAGATTCTTACACTCTATTAAATTATTAGACTAATAATAACTATTATCCTATAATCTCAAGTTGTTCATTTTTTCTTCTAATGTAACATCTGTATATCCTAGAAAAGTAATCGTACGATCATTTAATGCTAAGAGCAGTGCATCTTTTGGAAATAAATGACAAGTATCAATCAAATAGCGTTCTTTTGTTAATAACATTATGTGCATAATAAAACTTTTCGTCAATATGTCTTTAATAGTTTGTTTATTTTGAAATACTAATGAAAAAGACACATTTCTGTATCCCTTTAATTTTTAATATATTCTTTTGTTGTCACACTTTTATGTCCTTCAGAATCTATCACAGTTATTTCTGCATAGTAATTTCCTTTTAGATCAGTCGGATAAAAAAGTTCTGATGTTGTACTTTCTTTTACCAAGTTATGATTATAATATAATTTAATTTGATAACTTGTATAAATGCCACTTCCTCCAGAAGGCGTAACGTTTACATTCACTCCATTTACATAATCACCATTTAATGATTTTCTTGTATATGTCATTGCTGTTGCAACATTTAATGTAATATATTTCACATTTACAACACAACTTGCTTTCTTAGATCCATCTTCTGTTGATACTGTAATTGTCGTTTTTCCTTCTTTTAGAGCTTGAACCTGACCATTGCTATTAACAATTGCGACCTCAGGGTTTGAACTTGACCAAGAAAGACTTTGATTAGAAGCATTGGAAGGAGTGATAATCGCTTTTAAAGATTCCAAATTCCCAACATAAATCGTTGTTTCTCTTTTATTTAAACTGATTGCATTGACTGCAATTTCTGGAACTGTAATTTTACTTGTCGCAATATGATTTCCATCTAGAGTTCTTACTGTAATTGTTGCTGTTCCAGCCTTTTTAGCTGTTACTATTGCTGAATATCGAACTCCATCCGCACTTGATGTAATAATATTTGGATTGCCTTCTACAGTAGCAATACTAGCATCTGAGGTCTCCCAAACTACTTTAGTATTATTTGCTTCTCTTGGCATAACGGTTGCTGATAATGTAACTTTTCTACCATTTTCTAAAACAACGCCTACTTTATCCAATTTCACTCCTGTTACTGTTCCTATCTCCGCTACTCTATTGAGCGTAAAATGTTTTACTCCATATTCATTTTCAATCGTCATAACATCATTATCAATTTTTATTTTTAGATTTTTAAACAAGGATTCATCATAAGCTTTTCTACATCCATATTCCATGGAAGATCCTAGTTGCAATGTACCCAAATTAATATTTGTAGTATTGATGCAATAAGTATCATAATCCAATACATCTTTTGCTTTCTCATTTGTAATATCAATATAAGAACTATAAGAGTTTTCTAAAAACCATCTTCCTACAGAGTGTTCATAAATCGTCTCTGTATAACGATTTCTTGAACCCTGGGTCTTGGTAAATACATATTCTTTTCCATTGTTCTCCATAATTAATTCTTCATTTTCTAGATTGAAATGAAATCCAATTAATTTCTGATAAAATTCAGCCTTTTCTGTAGTAAAAGATCGTTGGTAATTTCCCCTTACATAAAATTTAAAATTATGAAGTAAATCAATATTATACCACTTTAAGAAATACCAAGTTTCATCAAACCCATTGTTTTCCTCAGTAAATGTAATAAATATATCTTCATATTCTTTCAAATACCAAGTACCAGAAAGTTGTTCAAATAAAGACTTGCTTCTTTTTAAGTCTTTTTCTGTAAAAACGATAGGATCTATTCTTTCCCATTTTGCTTTTAAAGTAACATCGTCTGAAACTGCTGTCTTCATAAAGTTATATGGTTCTTCTCCTACATACCAACCTAAAAATTTATATCCTTCTTTTTCAGGATTTAAAGGTTTTGAGAAAGTTCTTCCTTCGCTTACTTCAATAGGATCTATTGTCGTTCCTCCATAGGTTTCAAAAGTTACAGTATGAGTTAATGCTGCACCTGTTTTTTCCCATTTAGCATGTAAAATCATATCTTTTTTGATTGGCTTTGATGTATCAAATATCTCTCCTTCATATTCCCAACCTTTAAATTCAAAACCTACTTTTTCTGTTTTTATATTTTCGCCTAACTTTCTTCCCTTTCTTACTTTCGATGAATTAACGATTGTTCCACCATTTGTGTTAAATGTAATTTCTACATAGACAGCAGTTGCTTTATCAATTGCTGAAGTAACAGTGGATAAGACAGATATAAAAATTAATATACCAGCTAATATTGCTGTTCCTATTAAAAAAGGTTTTTTATATTGTTTCCATATATCTTGAATTGGTTCTAAAAAATCTTTCATATTCATTTAAGAACACTCCTTTATTCTATTATTAGTATAACACAAAATAAAAAAAGTAAAAAAAGAGAACAGCTTAGTTTACAGTCCTCTTTACTGAATGTCTCTAACAAGTCCAAATGAATATCCTAAATTTTTCATGTGTTTTATAAAACTATCCATTGCTTCATAGTTTCCTTTGTTCTTTGGGTGTATCAAGTATATTGCACCATTATGATACTTTTTTTCTAGTTCATTAAATGCTTTTTCTTTTGATACATCATAATCAAAATCATAATGATCAGCACTCCAGAAATAGGATTTATAGCCTAAATCGTGAACAATTTGTAAACTTCTATAGCTATATTCTCCTTTTGGTTCTCGGTACACTTTATCCATGTTGACTCCTGTGATTTCTTTATATACTTTTTCATTTTCTTCTATTTCATTTAAGTATTTTTGAAAATTTGTTCTAGTTGCTAAACTTGGCATGGAATAATGATTGGCAGTATGATTACCTACAGAATGTCCAGACTCCGCTATTTTTTTCATTAATTCTGGATTATCTTTCATAAACCCTTTGCAGAAAAAGAAAGTCGCTTTTACATCATTCTCATTTAAAATATCTACAATTTCTTCTGTATAAGTATCATTACTTCCTTCATCAAAGGTTAGATAAATGATTTTTTCATCTGGTCCCATATAGTAAGCTCCATATTGTTTCAACATATCTTCCGTATTTCCAGCACCCTCTACTGGTCTTGTATGATCTTTTTTATTTCCACTCCACCAAGTTTTAAGAGTATTGTCAATGTTGTCATAAGTACCTTGATATTTTACAATTTTATTACCTTCTACGGTTACAAATCTTTTTAGTTCTTTTTTGATTCCTTTTTTATTTGTTATAGTATATGTAATTTGATATGTTCCTGGAATGTCAACATTTAAAGTACTTTTTACAGAGACTTTACTCGTAATATTTCCTTCTTCTTTATCAATAGCTTCATATCCTGGTTCTTGGTATTTTTCTCCTACTTTTATAGTCGTCATATTTTGTCCCTTTAAAGTAAATGTTAAAGTTTCTTGTGTTTTTTTAGGAAATTTTATTTCTTTTTCTGATATAGTTTGATAACAAATAAAAATGATAGAAATAAAAATGAAAATCGTAATTCCTAAAATAATTTTTTTATGTTTTGATTCCATTTGTAACACCTCTTCATTTTACTATATGAAAGATAGTATAAAAAAAGAAGAGATTGTCCCTTCTTATCATCACTATTTAACATTTAATAGTCTTTCTATCGCCTTTATTACTCCTAATTTTCCATATTCATAAGTAAGTCCACCTTGTTGATAAGCGATAAAAGGTTCTCTCATTGGGCCATCACAAGATAATTCTATAGAAGATCCTTGTGTAAAAGCTCCTGCTGCCATAATAACTTTATCTTGATATCCTGGCATATCCCAAGGTTCAGGAATTGCATTTGAATCGATTGGAGAACCGATTTGAATTCCTTGGCAATATTTTACTAAGTCATCTGGATTTCTAAAGATAACGTTTTCTACAATGTCTGCTCTTTCTTCATTCCATTTTGGTTCTACATCATATCCTAATTCTTCTAACAGGGCACTTGTGAAGATTGCTGTTTTTAATGCTGAAGCAACAACGGATGGGGCTAAAAAGAGACCTTGATACAGTGATTTGTTAATTCCTAATGTTGGCCCCACTTCTCTTCCTTCTCCTGGGAGTGTTAATCTTTCAGCACATAATTTAATTAAATATTTTCTTCCAGCAATATAAGCTCCGTTAGGAGCAATTCCTCCACCTAAGTTTTTAATTAATGACCCTACCATGATATCTGCGCCTACTGCAGTTGGTTCTTTATCAGACACCATTTCGCAATAGCAATTGTCTACCATGATAATGGTGCTTGGAGATATCTTTTTAATAAGTCTTATTACTTTTTCTACTTTGTCTATGGTAAGACTTTTTCTCGTAGAGTATCCTTTGGAACGTTGGATTTCGATTACTTTGATTGTTTTTTGTTTTAATGTTTCTTTAATTTTGTCATAATCAAAGTCGTCATCTATTAAATCGATTTGTTCATAATTTATGTGGAATGATTTTAAGGAACTTTGATTTTCTGTAATTCCAATTACTTCATCTAATGTGTCATATGGTTTGCCTGTAATACTGAGTAGAGTATCATTCGGTCTTAAAAGTGCAAATAAAGTTACTGTAAGAGCATGACTACCAGAAATCATTTGGGCTCTAACGAGTGCATCTTCAGCATCTAAAACCTCTGCGAAAACTTTTTCTAGCGTATCTCGCCCCATATCACTATATCCATATCCTGAAGTGCTTCCAAAGTGAGCTTCTGTAATTTTGTTATTTTGAAATGCATTTAACACTTTTTCGCTGTTTTTTTGACATTGTTTTTCTACTTCTTGTAGTCTTGTTTCTATTTTTTGCTCTACTTTTTTGATTAATTCATGTAGCTGTTCTCTTGTTTCTATCATACTCTTTTTCCACCATCCACTCTAATAATACTACTATTAATATAGTCTGCTTCTTTAGTTGTTAAAAAATAAATAACAGAAGCAATTTCTTTAGGTTCTGCAAATCTTTCAAGTAAAATCCGCTCTTTTTCTTTTTCTATCAAAGTAGTATCCATTTCTTTTATCATATCAGTATTAACCCAACCTGATGCAATTGCATTTACTTGGATATAAGGAGCAAATAAAGTAGCTAAATTTTTTGTTAATGAAATAAGTCCTGCCTTTGAAGCATCGTAATCCATACTTTCTGGATAATAAGTATCTATTCCATTTGTAGATGATACATTAATAATTTTTCCATATCCTTGTTCTTGCATTCTCATTCCTACTTCTTTAGACATTAAAAATGGTCCTATTAAATTTACATCTAATACTTTTCTAAATTCTAATTCTGTTTTATCTTCGAATGTTTGGTCAATTGCAATGCCAGCATTGTTCACTAAAACATCAATATGACCAAATGTATCAATTGCTGTTTGAACCATTTTCTGTACTTCTTCTTTATTTGATACATCGGCTTTAATTCGTAATACTGATACAGAATATTGAGATTCTATTTCTTCTTTGACTTTTTTTGCTGATTCATCATCATGTGCATAATTGAGTACAATATTATAATCATGTTGGGCGAAAACTTCTACTGTAGCCGCTCCTATTCCCTTGCTTCCACCTGTTACTAATACTACTTTTTTATCCATGTTTTTACACTCCTTTGTCTTACTCTATTATAACACTATTCCATCGGACTTCTTTATATTTTTTCGTTGTTTTTTCCACGCCTTATAATCTTTACTATTTTTTAATTCTGGATAGACAAACCATTTTTCTAATTGATAATCATGAGTTTCTTTCTGACCATTTAAAACTCTTATTCTTTTATTTTTAAAATCAACTTCTAACTCAAATTTTGTACTATAAAGATTGCAATTTACATCTTCAAAAAATACAATCATATATGTATTACTATTATTTAAATGATTATATAAAAGCTCCACATCAATTGATAAAATTTCTTGTACTTCTAAAACATGATTATAAAAATTTTCTTTTTGAATTCTTTTCTTGTCAGTAGGAAAAAATACCATCAGTCTATTTGCAATCCCATTTCCAACATTCTTAATAGTTAATTTAAAAAATACTTTTTTATTTTTGCAAATTTTTTTATTATTATCTACAGTTACCAATTTTATACTATTTCTTGGAATTATTCTTGGAAAAAAATGTAAATGACCTATAGATTTTATTTTGAGAAAAGGTCTATAACTTTGCTTATTTTGATTATTTATTGATTTATTAGTAGACCATCTTGTAACCCATGCTGTTGTAATTACACCAAACAAACTAACTCCAATTGCTATCCATTCCACCATAAGACTTCCCCTTATAAACATTTTTACTTTATTATAGCACAATATCTAAGATTTCAATAAGATTTAAAATGGATTTTCTAACTATCAATCTATCCATTCTAAAATAATACTATAAGTATTTTATCATTACACTTTATGTTGCTAATAAGCTATCTATTTGTTATAAACTTCATCAGAAACATAACAAAAAAGCAAATAGAAAATTTCTATTCACTATTTTATTTCTACACTTGTATGCCAAATAATTTCTTTAATAAAATCTGATTGATAACTAATCTCTTTTGGACACATAATATAAACTTTATTCTTTGTTCTAGTGAGTGCTACATAGAAAAGTCTTCTTTCTTCTGGATAATCTACAGAACTTTTCTCATCTTTGCTACGAATAAATTTTATAATTTCATGGTCTTCTATTTTGCTTGGGAAACCATAGGAAGCATCCAATGCATTTAATAATACAACCTGATCGTATCCTAATCCTTTGGCACTATGAACTGTTAAAAATTCTAACTTCATATCTAGAGCATCTTTCAATATAATAGAATCATAGGAACCCTTTTTAAAGTGTTTTGACTCTAAGACAACATCGATATCTTTTTTATATCTCCCTAACAATAATACTCGATGCTCTGGATTTTCTTCATGGATTCTAAGCAATATATCATGCAATCGGTCTGCTAAATTGTTGACTTCATTTTCTAAGTCTTCATCATATTCTACCAACTCTACTGGTTTTTCCATATGTTTATCAGAAGACAACTCTTTTTGGAATTGTTCAATATTTTGTCCTACGAACTCTCCTGCTAAGTCAATTAGTTCTTGACTATTTCGATATGTTTTTGTAATTTTTACAATTTCAGCATATCCCATCAATTCATAAAATTGTGTAAACAATTCAACATCTGAACCTGAGAATGAAAATATTGCTTGCCAGTCGTCTCCTACTGCGACAATTTTCGCATCAAATAAATCAGACAATCTTTTGGCGAAATGATATCTCCCAATAGAAATATCTTGATATTCATCAATGATAACATATTGATAGTTTAAGTCTTTATATTGTTCTTTTAAAGTTTCCATATTGTGATATGCGAAATTAATCATATCTGGAAAATCAATTTTATTTTGTGTGCGAATATCCAATTCATATTGTAAGTAAAATGCTCTCACAACTTGAAGTTGCTTTCTTAATTTTTCATCTTCTACTTCTTCTATCATTTTTTCTAGATCTTCTTTTTGGTAATTTTGTTCTTTAAATAAGGATATAAATTTCATTACCAAATGCAGAAAGCTGAAAAATAGAGAGTCTTCTGATGTTTCCATTAAGCGATAAAATAATTCTTTATCACTAAGTTTATGCTTATGTATATATTTTTGATCTAACTGTTTAGATAGTTCTGGTAAGTAACTCGTTTTGTCTTCATATTGTCCATAAAGCTCAATTAGTTCGGTTTGATATTCATTATGAACTGCTCTTTTTCTAAATATTCCTAATCTATAATCGTTATCAGAAGAACTAATTTGATTGTCTTTTAAAAGTTTGGCTAATCCATAATATTCTATATAAATGGAATCTCCTCCATCATGGATTGTAAAATCTGGCTTATATGTTCTATTATAATTTAATTTTTCTGGGTATAATTCTTCATAAACATAATTGATGTTATTTTTATATAAATAGTTTGCAATTTTAACTTCACCTTCGGATTTGACATATTCGCCATTTATTGTTTTATTATATTTCATCCTACTTCTTGTTCTTTTGACTACTTCTTTGGCTAAATTATCTTTACATTGTTCATATTTTAATTCAGTATAGTAATTCCAATAGTCGTCAAAGGATTCGTAATCTAAACATTTTTCATCAAAATGAATTTCATTAGGAAAGGCCTCCATTAGAGATTTTAGTAATTGTTTATTTGGAAAAACTTTGGTTTTTACATAACTCGCCAATAGTTGATATTGCCCTGCATTGGCAATGATGGAAACTTTTTCTTTTTTGATTTTTCGGATAAATTCTGCTCCAAGTTTATGGAACGTTAAAACAGATACACCAAGTTTAAAGTCTCCGTTAATTCTTTCATCTAGTTCATCTGCGGCTTTGTTTGTGAATGCTAAAAGAATAATTTGTTTTGGGTCTACATTTTTCTTCTCTACTAAGAATTTTACTTTGGCTGCCATTGTTGTGGTTTTTCCACTTCCTGCTCCTGCTATTATAAGGGAATAGTCTTCGTCAACTAGAATAGCTTTTCTTTGCTCCTCGTCTAATTTAATATCTGCATCTACTTCGTCAAACATATGGTCAAAGTAGTCTTTGTATTCTTCTAGTTTTTTTTGAACAAATTTCTGATTATGTTTTTCAATCATTTTGTATCCACTTTGACTTAATGCTTTCATTCTTTGATATAAATGAGAATCTTCTTCTGAATATTTTGGAAAGTTTTCAAAATAGTCTTGATATTTGTCTGCAAATTCGTCATATCGCTTTTTAGAAATATACTCATCTTTCCTATTTAATTCTTCAAATTCTTTTATGCAAGTTTCCATATTTTCTGTAATCATTTCTATCATATGGTATCACCCTATCCTACTATTAGTAGTATAACATTTACAAAGAAAGAAGTAAATTGATAGATGAAGGAAATGAGTTAGGGAAGCGTAAAATCAAAGTACTAATCACATAATGCAGCACCTGGCGATAATCGATGTGTAACCATTTAATTTACTTAATATAATCTATTTCTTTTTCTAAATAATTTTTTTGAAAATCTTCCCACATTTTCTTTTCCCTTTTAAATTCGATTTCATTTATATATCTTGGCTTTATCTTAGTCACATCATCGTCCTTAAACTTTGAAATTACCTTCCTATGAGAATGTTCAACTATCATTTTTTTTAATAATAAACTCATTTGATAATCTGCATTTATTCTAGGTTTTAATTTAATACCAATTTGTGTAAATAAAACTTTTTGAGGTGATATAGGAAATATTATATTACCATTTTCTTTACCCCAACCTCCACCAAAATCATAATTATTTTCTTTGTAATAATTTAAACAAATTACTGGATCATCGCTAGTTGGTAAAGTTACTCTCGCATCTACAGTTATAATAGACCATTTATGTTTATGAAGTATCTTTGATGTGTTTTCCAATAAATTTTTAACATGCCATAAATAAAATTGCTTTCCTATTATACTCTCAACTTTGAAAAGTACATTATCTTTATCGCAATCTCCTAAATTTGTCATTTTAAAAGGAAACATATCATCATTATTTTTATTATTATTTTGGGCTGATTCCAAAGGGATTTTTCTTTTTAAAAAATCTTCTTTCTTCATTTGTGAAATTTTAGCTAACGCTTCTTGAAAAACATTATCACATTTTTTACCAGAGTCTAATGTTTTAATTATAAAAGCAGGAGATCGAACTATATGGCAAGCAAGAAAATCAATCAAAGAATGCCACTCATCAATAGTTATTCTTTCATCATTTATAGCATGGTCTAAAGCAATTTTAACCGGTGTTTCATATTTTTCATTAAACCATTTTTCAATATCGTCTGTTTCTTTACCATTTTTTAAACGTACAAAAATATTATCTAAACTTCCAACGCTTCTTATTGATTTTGATTGCCACAGTGGAGCTTTAATGTTTGGAACTAATAATTCATATACTTCAACTTTATTATTTTCATTTTTCCATGCTTCAAGATACATCTGTGATAAATAATGATTATTTCTACTTAAATTTTCACTCAAAATAGTTCCTCCAAATCATAAAGTTATTCCTTAATCTCATAAGTTTTTCCAAACGTATCATGTTTTAATAATTTTAACAACTCATTACCAACATATCTACATTCAAAATAAAAGATTATTGCATCTTCATAGTCAAAAGTATTATCTCTATTAGGATCAGTATCATGCTTTGCGTAATTTAATATTCGTCTCAAATAATCTAATCTTTCATACAACGCATCATCAATTATACTTTCCTTGTATAATTGAGATATATTTTTTCCTAATTCCCTATGATTATAAATAAATTTCATAATTTTATTATTAGAAGCTACAAGTTTTACTAACGTTTCAATATGTAAGGCAGTATCAATTATAATATGTCTTGATCTTGTACAATAAAACATATCACTTCTAGCATATTGAAGACTTCTAAATACATTTCTATAATCTCCCCATGAGTTGAAAGGATTCACTGTCGGATTTAATGGGGCTGCATATCCACCTAATCCTCCAATTGATTGATCATATTTCCAAATTTCTCTTTGTGTTTCCTTATTCTGATAATCTTTTTCTATTATTTTAGCAAATTTAGTAAAAATATCTTTATCTTTTTTATCGTAATAACTGTTAACTATTATTCTTGTTTCTGCTCTCATTTTTTAACCTCAAATAATGTTTATATAAGTAGTTTATCATTTATGTATTACTTCTTCCCAAATTGGGTAAAAGTTTTAATTATTTAATATACTAAATTTATATACTATTTCAACATTTCTATCTTTATCAATAATAATTTTGTCTATTATTGCTTGTAAAAGCTCTCTTGATGGATTTTCGATATCTACAAGTTGCCTAATTTTATCTTCATATTCTTTTAAATCATTTTTATTTACTTTTTCTTCTTTTTTATTATTTCGTAATTTCTCTATCTCATATCGTATCTTATTTAATGAACTTTCTGTATCTTTTGCTATTCTTGTATAAGTTTCTTCCGATATTATACCTTTAAACTTATCTTGATACAGCATATCTAATTTACTTACATATTCTTTTTCACGTTTTCTAAATTCATTAATTTGTTCGTTAACTTGATTATTTTTCTTCTTACTATTTATTGCATCCTTAGATAATTCGGTTATATCTAGGCTATCTATATATTGTTTACAAGTGTTTTTAATAACTTCTAACAAAGCTTCTTCTAGTTTATCATATGGGCTAAAATGTGGCTCACACATTCTTCTTCTAGGATCTCTAGAATACTTATTACAGTTAATAGTCCAATAATTATGATTTTTTCTATAAGATACTGTTAAAGTGTTACCACACTCTTTGCAATATAATAAGTTTTCAAATAATCTCTTATCACGATTAGTAATATTAGATTTAGTAGTTCTTTTAACATTGTTTTGTACACTTTCAAATATAAATCTATCAATTAATGCCTCATGAGTATTTGGAACTATATCCCAATTACTTTTTGGCAAAGCCTTTTTCTTTTTAGATTTATAAGATACTTTTGTCTGCGTACTTTGAACCATATCACCTACATACATCTGATTCTTTAATATCTTTTTAACAGAAGAAATAGTCCACATTTCATTGTACTTACCTTTAGAATTAGGATTTTTCCTTTTTAAACTACTTGGTGTTTTAATTTTATTATCATTTAAATAAGTAGTTATGTCTGATAATCCTACTCCATTATAAGCCATTTCAAATATCTTCTTAACAACGGGTGCATATTCTGGATCAGGTATTAGGTGTCCTTTGTCTTCTGGATCTCTTAAATATCCATAACTCGGCATACTGCCTATAAATTTACCATTTCTTCTTTTATCATTTAGAACATTACGAATTTTAATAGAATTTTTTTTACTATAATAATCATTACAAGCAAATATAAATGTTGATGAATCATTACTAGCTTGATTAATTGCGTTATCATATCCTTCCTGCATAGAAATAAATCTTATTCCATTTTCAGGAAAGAAATTTTCTACATAATAACCTGTTAGGATATGATCTCTACCTAATCTAGACATATCTTTAACGATAACTAAATTGATTTTCTTACTTTTTATGTCATCAATTAATCTTTGAAATCCAGGTCTATCAAAATTAGTACCTGAATAACCATCATCAACATATTCATCTATAAAGATAAAACCTTTCTCTTTTACATAATTCATTAGTATATTTCTTTGATTAAGGACACTCTCACTATCTGATTCGTAAGATTTCCCTTCATCTGCTTCAGATAATCTTGGATAGGTTATAATAAATTAGACAGAAAAAATAAGGACATGGTAAAATAAAA
>CANRVY010000017.1 GCA_947643405.1 uncultured Mycoplasmatota bacterium
ATTATATCAAAAAGCCGCACCTTTCTGGTGCGGTTCAAATTTCAATTTAGGAAAGCCTTTAAAAAGGCTTTTAATTTTATAATGGTGTCCTCTTAGGGATTCGAACCCTAGACCCACTGATTAAGAGTCAGTTGCTCTACCAACTGAGCTAAGAAGACAAATCAATAACAATTTCATTATAACATTTTTTGATTTTAATTTCAACCTGTTTTTTGAGAAAAAAACACATATTACTATGTGTTTTCTATAATTCACTATAAAAGTGAATTTGGTACTTCCTTTGTCCGGGAAGGGAGTACAAGTCTCTTAATTGACTCTGTAGGGGAGTGGACTTGTGTTTGCTTCCAGGACATATTCATTATAGCATATTCCAGACTAAGAAGTAAATAATTATTTTTGAATTCTTAAAAAAACTATTGAAAAAGTAGTTTTTATATAGTATAATTGGTAATGGATTTAGAGCGTATGAAGTTTTTATGAAAAATTATTGCAAAAAGTATTGCCAAAAAGCATAAAATAGGTTATACTGTAATAGTCTTATTTATTTATGGGCTTGTAGCTCAGCTGGTTAGAGCGCACGCCTGATAAGCGTGAGGTCGATGGTTCAAGTCCATTCAGGCCCACCATTTATAAATTATGACTTGGCCTGTTGGTGAAGTGGTTGAACAC
Source organism: uncultured Mycoplasmatota bacterium (assembly GCA_947643405.1). Taxonomy (GTDB): domain Bacteria; phylum Bacillota_I; class Bacilli_A; order RF39; family UBA660; genus MGBC102946. The sequence goes on from CANRVY010000017.1 coordinate 670, forward strand.
ACATGCCTTTCACGCATGCATTCACGAGTTCAAATCTCGTACAGGTCACCAAATTTGAGTAAAACGAAGAATACCTTCGTTTTTTATTTTTCTTGGAGGTGAATAGATGAAAAAAGAAGCATTCAAAGAATCCATTTATAATTTTAAGAAAGCATGGAAATTTGCTAGAAAACAAAAGAAACTTTTAATTGGATATTTTATTTTATCTTTGGGGCTTTGCTTGATTAGTGCGATTGCACCTATGCTAGATGCCAAAGGACTATTATATTTGACAGCAGGGAAATGGAATTCTTTATTTTTAATTGCTGCCTTGATACTCATAGTAGAAATTACAAGAAATACTTGCCACTTTTTTTCTCAGCGTTGTAGTCAAATCTTTTTTAGAGAAACATTACTACAAATTCAATATACAATGGCTACAGAGATGTTAAAGTTGGAAACAGAAGAGATTGATCATCATTCTACTGGAACCTTTATAGATAGACTTACCAAAGATACTGGTGATATTGCCAATATTTTCACGCAATTGAATTATTCGATTACTGATATTTTATCAAATATTGGAGTTATGGCAGCAATATTTATTATTAATAAGTGGGTATTTTTGTATTTCTTGATTGGATTAATTATACTATATTTGATGAATCGAATTAAAATGAAAAAGTATTTTACATTAGATAAAGAACTTCGAAAAATTAATGAGCGAAACACAGGACTTACAAGTGAATTGATTCGAGGAATGCGAGATATTAAAGTACTGAATGCAGGTACGACATTTTTAAACAAACTGAGAAATAAGCTATCTACATCCAATCAAGAGCGATATAAAATGAGTGGAATTATGAGACGATATCAATGGCTTACTGGTTCCTTCCAAGACGTATTAACATTTTTATTCAATGTTTTAGGCATTTATCTTGTTTCTATTCATAATTTAACAATATCTAATTTTGTAATTCTTTATATGTATCAGTCACGAGTATATAATTTACTTAGTTATATGACACAATTTTTAGAGCATTATAAAAACTTTAATGTTTCAGCAGAAAGAGTATTCCAAGTGTTGGATGAAGACGTTTTTAAAAAGGAAATCTTTGGAGAAAAACATATTGGAAAAATTAATGGAGACTTTGAATTTAAAAATGTTTCCTTCTCTTATGCTAATGGGAAACCAATTTTAAAGAATTTAAATTTTTCTGTATCTGCTAACGAAACTGTTTCTTTTGTAGGAAAAAGTGGAGCAGGAAAGTCAACGATTTTTAGTTTATTAACCAAACTTTATCCAGTACACAAAGGAAAAATATTAATAGATGGACATGATATAAATACTTTAGATAAAGATTCTATTCGAGATAATATTTCCATTATCACTCAAAATCCTTATATTTTCAATTTTTCAATTCGAGAAAATCTAAAAATAGTAAAAGAAGATGTAACAGATGAAGAAATGATAGAAGCCTGTAAAATGGCTTGTCTACATGACTTCATTATGACTTTAGAAAATGGATATGATACTGTAGTAGGAGAAGGTGGGCTTACTTTATCAGGAGGAGAAAGACAGAGATTAGCAATAGCTCGAGCGCTTCTTAAAAAAACAGAAATTATTTTGTTTGATGAAGCTACAAGTGCACTTGATAATAAAACGCAAAATAGTATTCGAAAAGCTATAAAAAATATGCAAGGAGAATATACTATATTAATGATTGCTCATCGACTTAGCACAGTCATTGATAGTGACCGTATTATTGTCATTGATGAAGGAAAAGTAGTTGAAGAAGGAACTCATGAATACTTGTTGCATCATTCAAACTTATATAGAGATTTATATGAACAAGAGTTAGAAGAAGTAAAATAGTATTGCATCATAATTTTGATGCTTTTTCTTTTATCTCATGATATAATAAATAGCGTTTTAGAAAAAGGAGATTTATATGGACTATATAAATTATAAAGATACAGATACTTCAGTTTACCATGACTTAATTAATATTGAAATGGGATATGATATATCAGTTCCACACGAATGGTATTTTTTAAACTTATTAACAAGACAAGAAATAAAAAAGAATAGAGAAATTGCTTCCATATTGGTAAGGTTTATTTTAGAGTATTATCCAGAGTATTCATGGACGGCTTTTAATCCTGCCGATTTATTAGCAACTATTGTAGTAGAAAGCGAATTATGTTCTTATTTGTTCTTGCAAAAGTATAAATACCAAATTCCAGTACAGGATGTTTTTCTAGAAAAAGCAATGAAATTTGGAGATATTGTAACAGATTTTTTGATTCGCTATCAAAACTATAGTTTGATTAAATGTTCTGGGCAAAATATCATTATTACAGCAAGAAGTGATTGCCATAAGAGATTTGAAGAATTATTATCAAGAGGTTATTCAATACAGAGAAAAGCCAAAATTTATTACAATCGAGGTTTTTATAAACTACCAGTATTACCAACAAGAGATATTGCCTATCCATTTGAAGAGTTTATTGAAACAGAAAATGGAAACTATCAGAAAATTATTCAAAATAATATTTTTAGAAAAGAATAAGAAAGCAAATAAATTCTATTGACATTACCATATAAATTAGGTAAAATGGTAAATGTCAGATGGAGTAGTACTCAAGAGGCTGAAGAGGCGCCCCTGCTAAGGGTGTAGGTCGGGTAACTGGCGCGAGAGTTCAAATCTCTCCTACTCCGCCATTATGATTGTGAAAAAAATCTTGTAAATAAAAAATTTACAGGATTTTTTTAGTATATGTTATATAATGAAGAGAATATTGACGTAACTTTGGAATCTTCTTTTTTGAAAATAAAATATAGCAAAAAAGATTGAAACGAATTCAATCTTTTGATTAACGAATATGTCTTGAGGGACAGTCTTCAAAAGGGCAATTTTCAACATACTCACCTGGTGATGTACCAGCTATTTCATGACAATCGTGTAACCAAGAAGGCTCAACTGGATTAGTTTCTCCTGGATTCTGATCATAGTCTTCTCTTTCAGAAGAATCCTCTGGAAATGGAATCTCTGGAATTTCTGGTTTCTCTGGAAATGTTATCTCTAGAATTTCTGGTTTCTCTGGAAGTATTCGCTCCTCTGGGATCTGACCTTGGTTTTGACTAGGCTCTATAGTAATATGATCCTGTTCTGTCATAGCATCAGGACTAAAAAGATTTTCAACTTCAGAATAAGAAAAAGTAATGTTTTTTCCATATAATAAATTATTTGTTTTATGCGTTATTTCCTCTCGTGATATTGGTTTTCCAGATCCTAAACTATTTATCAACAAATTATATGCTACTTGGGAAGGTATCCCTTCCACAATTAAAGTTGTAGTAGTAGGTAAAGTTTCCTCTCCTTCTTTTTTTTGCGCAAATTGTAAAAATTCGTCTTTCATAATATTCACCTCTTCCCATTTATTATATAATATCATATTCTAAGCTGTAATAGCAATATAGAATGGTAATAAGTGTAAACCTAAAAATAACTTTTTATATTTTTATTGAAGTAAAGAAAACTCATTGACTTTTTAAGGTTTCTCGTATAATATAAAATCAATGGGAGGGAACATTATGGAAAAATACCAAACTCCAGTCATGAATCTGAATTTAGTAAGGACATTTGTAATTGTAGGGCAATCAAAAGATTTGAGTGATGCAGCCCATAAGCTTGATATAGATAGAACCAATGTATCTAGACATATAGCTGCATTAGAATCTATTTATGAAACAAAATTATTAAACAATGATTCAAAAACATTTGAACTTACTGAGGATGGAAGAAAATTATTTGATGACTATGAAAAAGCCTATAATTTAATGTTTGCTGCGGAAAAAAACTTTAGACAGGGAAAATCTCTTAATACTGGAAGACTTACGATTGGCCTTTCTTCAGATGTTGATCCAAGCTTTGTAAATAAAAAGATTGAATTATTTAAAAAGAAGTATCCAAATGTAGTCATTAAAATATTAGTATTGCCAACCAAAGACTTGTATGATAAATTAGCGCAATTTTATATGGACTTTATTATAGATACTCCAATTGACAGCATTCAAAAGGTAAAAAATATTGAAATGGAAGAACTGGGAAAAGAACCATTCTGTATTGCATACTCTAAAAATCTTTATAATTTAAAAATTACATCAATAAAGGATTTAGATAATTTGCCATTAATTCTCCCAATTAGTGCGAAAAAGGAACGATCAGAATTTGACAAAATATTAGAAAAAGAAGAGATCAATAAGAATATATCATTAGAAGTAGATGATTATCATTTTGCTTTAGAATATGCGAAAAGTGGTTTGGGATTTGCTTTGCTTCCAAAACGATGCGTTAAAGAAGAATTGTTGAGTGTTGATATTGATCTTATAAAAACAATATCAGTTGCCTATATCGAAAAAAATCTTTGCCCTGCAGCTAAAAAATTACTAGAAGAATTTGATTTGATAAAATAACGAATTATGAATATATTATGAAAAAGCCATTATCTCAATGGTTTTTTTGCATTCACGCAGAATCGATTGTAAAATTGCATCACTTCATTTCTAATATAGTGTGTTATTATAAAAAGCAATTTAGTGAGGTGATTTATATGGCAGTAGTAGAAATGCATTCTAGTTGGTTAGCAATCAATTCTGTAGTAGGATGTCCAAATGGTTGTGAATATTGTTTATTACAAGCAACGGGGCACAACAAATGTATTCCAAAAGCAATTGCAACTCCAAAGGAAGCTGTAGAAGAACTTTTAAAATTTCAATATTATGATGAAGCGATACCTGTTTGTTTACTCCCAAATACAGATGTTTTTGTAAACCTTCATAATATTAATTATTTATTTGAACTATTTAATGAAATAGAAAATCATCAAGTAAAAAATGAATTGATTATTATTACCAAATGTGCAATTCCAAATATTGTAATTGAAAAAGTACTTGATTTAAAAAGGAAAGGTATACATGTTATTTTCTATATTAGTTATTCTGGTCTTGGAAAAGAATATGAACCAAGCATTTCAGAACAAGCCTTATTAGATAACTTTAGAAAGCTTGCCGAAAATGGGATTGATGTAATTCACTACTTTAGACCTTTTTTGCCAGATAATTCAAGCCCTGAAAAAATCACTAAAATATTAGATGAAGTAAGTCTATATACAGATGTATCTGTTACAACAGGACTTGCACTGATTGAGACCTTTATTGATAAAATTGATTTTTGGAAGTCAATTAAAGCAAATCGAGAACAGTGTTTAAAAGCTAACTGCGTTTGGACTGATACAGCCTGGGATTATTTTCAAAATAATTATAATCATACCCAACAAATATTTCAAACGAATACATGTGGACTAAATGCAAAGTTAAATAGACCTTCTCCTCAGTATTATGGAACACAAGAATGTTTAAATTATAATCACTGTAGTAAAGAACAAAGGGAAAGATGTAGAAAACATCATATAGAAATCAATCAAGAATCGACTAAGGAAAAGTGTTCTGGATTATTAGAGAAACTTGGCTTTGATATTACAAATGTTGAATTTGTGTTTGATAAGTATGGAAGTTTAGAACTAAAGAATATTGAGCTAAAAATCTGCGATGCTTCTTATTTATCTTATGTCTTAGGAGTAAAAGTTTATATAAAAACAAACAACATCGTTTCGAACACTTATAATTCTACATTAAATGGAGCCACTCCTCTTGTTTTAAAGGTAGGAAGATAATATGATTGAGTTTTTAGATCATCATTTAGAAAGTGCTATAAAACTTGTACATGATTTTGATAAAACAAAAGAAAAAAAATGGGAAGCAAAAGATTACTTAAATGAACTTTATGTACAATTGGGTCATGTTTATAATGTTTTGTATGGTGATCCATATGTGAATGAAAGAAATAGAAAAATTGATAATTTAGGTGATGAGTTATCAGATGTATTACTACAACTGATTAATTTAGCTGATCTTTTAAATATTGATATGCATGAAATCAAATCTTTTGAGAAAGAAGATTACCAAGATGTAAATGGTCTTCCAATTCTTCTAGGACAACTTTCTGAAGTGATTATGGAAATGAGTAATTGTCGATTCAAAAAAGAAAGAATTGGATATCGTACAAGTTATGATTTTGCAAAAGAACGAATTTTCAAATTATTTATAATTACTTATAATATTGCTATGAAATATGATTTAGATATGATAAAAGAATTTGGGGATATGGTAGAAGATGCGAATGGTTTCTTAAGTCGATTTGAACCAAAAAAAGCAGAATATATAGATATCTATGATGAAAAAGAAAGATATCTTGGTTATTCAGAAAAAAAGAAAGCGCATGAACTAGGACTTTTTCACAAAGTTATTGGTTGTTTCGTATTAAGCAAAGAAAAAATATATTTCCAGCTTAAAAATCCAAAACATAATGGAGTGCATGAAAAAGAATATTTAGAAATTACAGCAGGAGGCCACTTAATGTCTGGGGAAACATTAAAAGGTGGGGTACGTGAAATAGAAGAAGAAACGGGGTTAAACGTCTTATTTGAAGATCTTACTTTTTTAGAAAAAAGAATCTGTGATAAAAGAATAAAAGAGGATTATATTATAAAAGAGTTTCAATATTTTTATTATTTAGACATCCATCATTTTTCACTATTGAATTTTAAAAATTATGATAAAGAAGAAATCGTTAGTTTTGTAGAACTAAAAATTAATGATGTCATTCATCTATTAAATGGAAAAAGAAAAAGAATAAAAGGGAAAAAAATAAAAGAAGAAAAAGAAGTAGAAATTATAGTAACATTAGATGATTTTGATCCAGACTTTTTAGAGGAAGGACTATATCATACATTATTACATAAAATAAAGAATAAAAGGGTAAATACAAAAAAGAAATTAAAAAGAATAAAAGGGATTCATAGAAAAGCAAATACAATCAACCGAAAAGATTTTATTAGAAATGGATTATGTTTTTCTGTAACAATAGATGAAGAACAAGAAAATTATATCGTTGGTTTAACAATTGACCAGAAAGAGGGGCTATTAGAAAAGGTATTTCAAAATTATAACGTTGCAATGAAATATTTTGAAAGGCTCATTAGTTATGTAGAAAATACAGCAGGAAGTGAAATCATTACAGACTGCTATGAAGAAAAACATGGGAAGTAATTTACATGTTTTTTTTGTGATGATTTGAAAAGTAAAATGATAATTTAGAAAATTTTTTTATATTAGACAATACATTGTTTACTTATTTCTTTATTTAGAAAGGAAAAACTAAAATTTAAAGTACTGAAAAAATACTAAAAAATTGCCTGAATTTTAGCTCTATTATTTTAATGATTGTCATGATACAATTGATATAAATAGAAATTTTAACGAAACATTTCTATTTTTTTATTTCTGGAGGTGCAAAAACGCATGAATTTGTGCAAAAAAACTTGACATTTTTTGGAAATCAGTTAAAATAAGTGTCAATTAGTCAGGGGGAGAGGTATGAAATTATTACTTCCAAAGGAGAACTTACAAAAATATAACCTAAGAGATATTGTCCGAGAGGTATATCAATTGTTTAATGATTATAATGCAAAAAAACTTATGATGAAAGCATATGGTGAAAAAACGTTATCAAGAACGATACATTTAGAACGCATGAAGCCACATCATAGTGATCCAGTTTTTGCTGCAACTTTAAAAAGAGAACGTTTAAAAGCAGAAGTTGAACAATTTAATAAGAAACTTAAAAATTTAAAATTGACAATGACAGAAGAAGAAAAGAAAGTCTTTAAATGGTGTGTAGAAGATCGAAAAACAGAGTATGAGCTTTGTGATTTGTTGCATAAGTCTTCAAAAACAGTGCATTTGATTAAAAAAAGTTGTTATGTGAAAATAGCCCTTCACTTTGGACTAGTTGACGTGGATTGATCATAGTTTATGCAAGAAATATGTAATTAGTTAATGAAAAAAGGAATTGTGTTATAATGTATTTAGTAAGGAGTAGTAGTTGTATGAAAAAGAAGTTTTGTGAAAATTGTGGACAGCCATTAGAAAGTGATCAGGACGTTTGCTTATCTTGTGGGAGTAAATTAGAAAAGCCAGTAGAAAAAAAATCAAAAAATAAGAAAGTAGCTATTATTGTTGCTGTAGTTGTTTCTATATTGTTAGTAGCAGGTATTGCATTAGGCGTAATTTTAAAAATAAAAAATGACGAAATTAGAAAGCAAGAAGCTTTACAAGAGGCAGTAAAGCAATATAAGGAAGATGCTTATTTATTTAATCTTAGTATGTTAATTTCACTTGCAGAGATTGAAACGGTTGGAAATGATATATCTTCTTATTGGAGAGATTATATTTATAATAAAAAGTATTTAAGTGTTGATGATGCAGTGCAAAGTGCATTAAATAAAAACAAGAGTTTAATTGAAACTATTAATAAAAATAAAATTACCATTGAAAGTGATTATAAAAAGTTATTAAGTCTACCAGACGAGAATGATAGTGAACTGATAGAAATAAAAGCAAAAATTAAAGAGTTATATAGTGAATATTATGATTTTTATGATATTGTAATAACTCCAACTGGAAACTATAATTCATTTAGAACAGAGTTTACTTCTCATGATGGCTCTGCTATAAAGAAATATGATGAACTAAATACATTATTAGGTCATTAATAAATGTGCTCCTATTACTAAATAGGAGTTCTTTTTTAATAATAGGTAACTATTATTTTTTTTTGGAGGTTTTTTGTATGTATATAGATAAAAATGATACAAGTTTTATTGTGTATTTAATTAGAAAGTATCAAATGAGATTTGATTCTATTGATGATTATTTGTTTTGGTTATATAGAAGTTTTTCAAATTCTAATAAGATAAAGTATTATCAAACATTAGAAGAAGATATTATTTTATATAGTAATATTCAAACAGGAAAGGAAGATAAAGATGGGGCGCTTGAATAAACAATCTACTTTTGTTAGTTTTATGTCTCATAGTTATAGAAGACATCAAGTAGTATTTCATTTTATAGATGATTATTTATTATGGTTATATGAGGAGTTATGCAATTATAATGAGACTATGTATTATCAGACATTAGAAGAAGATATCGTAAAGTTTTGTGAATTTCAGGAAAGGTGGAAAAGAGGATGTTAACAAACAAACAAAAACAGGTTTTCAATGCAATTGAATATTTGATAGAAGAAAAAGGGTACTCGCCAACTTATCAAGAAATAGCGGATTTATTAAATGTGAAAAATGTAAGTAATATATTTAATATTGTCATGAATTTAGAAAAAAAAGGATATGTCTCTACAAAACAAGGAAAAAGTAGAACCATTATGATTGTAAAAAACAATCATGAATAATCTTGTTTTATAAATATAAAAAAATCTTTAAATGGAAATAATGATGATAAAAAATAAATCTGTTATTGACTGAAAACTCGAAAATATTTTCGAGTTTTGAACTCTATCCATTGTATGAATTCAAAAGTCCATGTATAAATGTAATCGAACAAGCGGATTTTATCCCTTATCTGTTTGTTCATAAAGTGCTGTTGAAACGTTATGTTTCTCAAATTAAGAAAAAGTATGAAATTTTTAATTACTAAAAATCCAATGGGGATAAACCAAGTAAAGAATTAATTATTATGTTAGTCAAATTAAAAATATTCATATAACTTTTAGGAAGGTGTTAAAAATGATAGTAGCAGATTTATTTGAACAAACCATTTTTCCAAATTTAAAGGAGTATGTAGAATCGAATTCAAATGCCCTAGTGTCAAAAAAGAAAATAGATAGCTATCCATTAGTGGTAGTAAAACTGCTTCCAATTAAAAATCAATATAGCAGTTTGAATTATGAAGAAGAAATTTACATATTTGGGATTGATATTAAAATATTTTCAAATGAAGATATTACTGTAATTACCAATAAAGTAATTGATTATTTTAGAACGAACTTTCGATTAACTTTAAGATTGGAATTAGATGTGAGCGAAAGTATTTATCAAAATAATATTAGAGTAACTGGAAAAATGAAAGATCATATTGTCTACCCATTTGAAGACTACAAAGAATAAAAGCACTCTAAAAAGGGATTAGAAGAAAGGATGATTAAAATGTTAGATTTAGGAATTGAATTATTTGTTAAGGAAACAACAGAAGAGAAGTTTCCAAAATTACCATTAGTAGCAGTGAAAGGGGCTCCAGCAAGTGGACAAGCAGCAGGAACAGTTGAAACAACAACTTCAAGTGATCCTGTAAAAGTATATATTGCAGATAGACCAGATACAGGTGCTATGGATTTTGTTTACAATTATTCAGCAGAAAATTTTGCGGCAGTAAAAGAAATTTGTGATAATGTTGCAAAAGATATTATGATTAAATATCCAGATGGAACAGGTGCTATGTATAGAGGTACTTGCCAAACTTGGAGAAATGAAGTATCAGTAGGTGGTATTATTGAATGTACTTTGCATACTGTACCAAGTGCACAGGTAGTTGATAAAACTGCAACAGAAGTAACCGCTTTAATGGCAGTAGAAGCATAGAAAGAAGGGCTTTTATGAGAAAGATTACAATAAATGTAAGTGATAAAGATTATGAGCTATTATTAAATCGTAATGGGATTAAATGGTTAGAGGCAAAAGGATATGTATATGAAAATTCTAATAAAACGCCAATTACAAATTATGATTTATTATGGACAGTTGGTTTTTTAGCAAATTATCCTAATTTTACAGAAGAAGAAATTTTGAAGTTACAAGATACTTATCGAAAAGAAAAAGGAAATCCAGCAGAAGTTACTTCGTTTATGGTAAATGAATATCTCGCTTTTATAAATGCCCTAGTCGATACAAAATCAATCAAGAAAAAAGCGACGATAACAGAAATGTAGGAAAACAATATAAGAACTTGACAGATTGGTTTTATGATTTGCTTCCTATGGCAATTACATATGGTATGTCTGTAAAAGAGTTCTGGGAAGAAGACCCCGATCTTTTCTGGGCATACCGTTTTTCTTATATTGAAAGAATTAAGTTTGAAAATGAGGATAAAAATCAAACTGCTTGGCTACAAGGGGCTTATATATATGAGGCAGTATCGATTGCACTTGCTAATGCTTTTAGTAAACAAAAGTTAAATTATTCTAAATTACCTTATGGAGTAAAAGTAGAAGAAGATAAAGAAAAGATGTTAGAAGTGCAAGTAGCTGAAATTAAAGCAAGAATAAAACAAATCAATAAAATAAAAACAGCACTTCCAGAAAGGGATAATACACCTGAGGAGGTGAAAGAATGAGTAAAGAAACAATAAAATATAAATTTGAAGTGGAAGAAAGTGGAATATTAAATAATTTGAATAAAATTAGAATTATATTAGATGGAAGCAAAGATATTATTTCAGATTTTCAAAAATCTTTCATTAATTTTTCTACTAAAACTTTTATATCAGAATTAGATAAATTAAAAATGAACCAAAGTATTCCATCATCAACTAGTTGGTCAGATGCCAAAGAGAACTTAAAAACATCATTAAGAGATAAACCAAATAGAAATATTAATGATACTGCATTATTTGGAAGTTGGCAGGATCCAGTAACAGAGTATGCAACTATTGGAAATAATGCATTTGGTGGTGCATTAGGACCAGTACTGGGAATAGTAAAAATGCTTGAAGATGCGGCAGATATAAATCTTTTTGGCGATATAGTGGGGAAAAAAGCCCAAATGGAATCATTGTCAACAACAATTTTAGAATTGTCTAATGTTACTAAAACATTTGCAAATAATTTATTAAGTAGTTATGATACAATTACACAAAGCTTGTCAAAAGAGAGTGCTTTAATAGACAATCATAAAGCGTTAGCTTCAGAATTAAAAACTATCGTTGATGAAAATGGCAACGTAAAAGCAGGATATGAAGATAGAGCACAATTTATTGTATCGGTTCTTAATGATGCATATGGAGTAGAAATGGGTTTGATTAATGGCACTATAAAAAATTATAAGGAAGAAATTCAGTCTGTTGAAGACATCATAACAATGAAAAAACAAGAAATGGTTTTGAATGCTTCTGAAAAACAATATCAGTTAGCGTTAGAAACAAAAGTTGAAACATATAAAAATCTGAAAAGGGCGGAAGAAGAGCATAATATTGTATTGAATAAGCAGAAGGAAATAGAAACTGAAATAAATGAGCAATACAGAAAAGGAAAAGGTAAAAAAGGTGAATCGCTGGAAGAATTCACCAAAAGAATGATTGATGAAAATGAATATTATCAGCAAGTAACAGATTTGGCAATAAAAACACAAGAAACATTAAATGTTTCTAAAGCAGCTTATGATGCTAATATACAAGCTAGAATGAATTATCAAGGACTCCAAACTGCAATTGCTAATAAGGATGCTGAAGCTATAGAATATTATACAAACAGAATAACTAATTCATATTATGATGGGAAAAATATGATAGCATTTACTCAAGAAGAAATGCTAGATGAAGCAAAACTTTATCATAATAAGGTTTATGATTTAACAGAAGAAGAAAATTTAAAAATAGCAGATTCTTTAAAAAGAGGAGCAGATTATGCACTAGAATCTACAAGAAATGGTTTATTAGGACAAACAACAAGTGTAGAATCGCTAACTCCAAGTGTTATAGAAGCGTGGGGAGAATTGTCAAAAGGTAGTACAGAAGAGTTTTTAGAGTATTTTAATAAAATACCAGAAAATGTGCGACAAAATATAATTGATAAAATGGAACAGCAAGGATTTGACATCAGTAACGAGCTAGAAAAAGGATTAAAAGAAAATAATCCTGAAATCGTTATAAAATCCAAAGCAGAAAAAGCAACTGTATTAATTGATGCTGATACTAGAGAAGCAGAAAGAAAAACTAATAACTGGCTAAGTGGAGTATTAGGATCAGTAATAGGAGGAGCATGGATTCTTAAAAAAGAGTGTGGTGGCATTTATACAAATGGTTCTTGGCTGAAAATTCCACAATATGCTAATGGTGGATTACCAAATCATGGAACGATGTTTATAGCAGGAGAAAGAGGAGCAGAAATAGTAGGGCATATTAATGGAAGAACAGAGGTTTTAAATAAATCTCAGATAGCAAGTGCAATATATACAGCAGTAGCAACTGCTATGAGTCAGTATGGAGGAAAAGGTCAAGATATAAGAGTATATGCAGAAGAAGGACTAATTGTGGAAAAAGTATCAAATGGTATTAATCAATATGTGAAACAAACAGGCATATTACCTTTTGATATTCCAATATAAAAATAATGCACTATAGTGCATTATAGTTCGTCATCCCGACATTTTATATTAGCAATTTTAATTTTGAATTTTGTAATAATATCTTCATAATCGCCGATATACATACATTTTGCAGTAAAAGTTTCTCCGTTATCAAATTTTGGCCATTCTAGACAAGTTTTATGTATCTCAGTTCCATTTCTTTTATAAATTAAATCAATTGCTATAGAATTGCATTTTTTAGGACTAGTATTAGTAATATCAGCGACTGCTATAGCTAGTCCAGTAGAACTTTGTTCCCATTTAAAAGGAGTAGCTTCGAAATTTAAATACCACGCTTTTTCCTTTTTCTTTTCACCACATCCTGTAAATAAAAATAAACTACAAAGTGCTAATAAACAAAACTTTTTCATGAACTAACTCCTCCTTAATTATTTATTAATCATATCATAATATATGATAAAAGTAAATGAATGATGAAGTTACAAATAGGACTTTTAAAAAAGGTATGGAAGAAAAAAATATAATAATAATTAAAGAGGGTTATGAAGCTAAATAGAAATGAATTATTAAATTGCAAAATGATGTTTATAGAATAAAGTCTAATTGTAGAAAAAGTATCAAAGGGAATTAATCAACATGTAAAACAGACTGGCTCATTACCATTTGTTATTCCAATATAAAAAATAATATGCAAAAACATATTATTAATACTATTTTTAAATCTATTGTGCAGTAGAATCTTTAACACATTCTTTGTATCCTGACTCATCAAAAAATAATTCCATACCATCAAATTCAGCATTAGCACAATTATTATTTTCCCATCTTCCACCATATTGTTGGCAACAACTTTTTTTCGCTGTATTTGTAACATCGTTTTCTATTTTCTTTTCACCACAACCAGTAAATAATAACAGACTACAAATTACTAACAAACTAAACTTTTTCATATCTTTCCTCCTATATTTTTATTGTATCAAAGTTTATCAGAAAAAGAAAGATGGTGAATTTATGATAAAAGAATTTATAAATGGAAATTATCACTATATATTAGGAAGTCCAGCCACTGTAATATCAAAAGTAAAAATCAATGGTGTTGACATTTCTAAATATTTAACCAATGAATCAAAAATCGGTTGGTATGATGTAACAAGCGATTCAAATGCTACCAATGCAGATGGAACCATGGTATTTAATGTCATCAATACAAAATACCGTTTGGACTTAGTTACAAGACCATTATTAGAATATGAACTAATCGATTTTTATAAAGAAATACTAGAAAATCCCACTGTAACAATTGATTTCTATAATCCTTTTACAGGAACTTGGAAACAAACCAGATGTTATAGAGGAGATAGAGGGGTACAAGCGATGTACCCAATTGAAACACCAGAGGATAGAGTAGAACTATATAGTCCTATCTCACAATCCTTTATAGAACTGTAGGTGTTTTATGAATGATTTTATCGAAGCGTGTAAAAAAGGCGCAAATAAAGATAGACTTGGAATATTAAAAATAGGAGAAAGAGAAATAACAGGAAGTGATTCTTTAAAAAGTTTTACAGTAGAAGAGAGCTGTTATGTAGATGGTTCTATCATAGGAGCTATCTATATCAAATGTTTGACAGGTGAATTTGTAAATTTAAATGAAAGTTTGTTAGAAAAAAGGATAGAAGCTAAAGTAGGGATAAAGAGAAACGAAACGATTTGTCATCTAGGAAATTATATTGTAGAGAAACCAAAAGATGAAAAAACTTCAAGTTTTAGTAGTATCAAAGCTTATGATTATTTGATAGATAAAATAGATGAAAAATATGTATGTGGAATTAACTATGAAGAACAAGATGAAACAAACAAAATATGTGTATCTGATTTATATCAAGATGTTTGTAGAAACTTAGGTTTCACTCCTAAAACAATTGAATTTTTAAATAGTGATATTGAAATATTCAATAATCCATTTACCAATAATGAAACCAATAGAACTGTTTTAAAAGCAATTGCAACAGTTGCTTGTTCTTTTGTAGTAATAGATGAAAATAATCAAATTGATTTATCTTGGTTAAGTGACACTTTAGATTATACATTTTTGAAAAGTGATTATTCTACTTTAGAAAGCAATGATACTGTTTTAGGACCTATCAATACGGTGGTTTTAAAAAATAGCGAAGTGGATGATGAAAACGTTACAAAAAAAGCAGAAAATGTAGAAATAGAGCGTTCTATTGTGATTAGTGAGGACTATATTTTGTATGATGCAGAATTAAGAAAAAAGGCAATTGATAAAATCTTTGAACGATTAAATGGACTTACTTATGTAGATATGAAGTTAACAACTTATTATGGAAAACCATTTTTAAAAATGGGTTCAAAAATAAAGATAGAAACAGATAATGGATTTCTAGAAACTTATGTTTTAAAACATCAATTTACATTTAATGGTGCTTTTACAAGTACCATAGAAAGTCCATTAGAAACAGAACAAGAAATTAAAACAAAACAAAATGTTACTTTAAAAGAAGCATTAAAAAATACACAAATTATAGTAGATAAGCAAAATCAAAAAATAGAAGCAATTGTAAAAGAAGTTGATACATCCAATGAAACTATGAAAGAAATGAAAAATGAAATTACTCAAAACAAAGAAGAGACAACAAACTTAATTAGTCAAACAGGTGGAAGCAATTTACTTGTAAATTCTCAGTTTTATCAAGAAGCAGACGGATGGACAACAAGTGAAAATACAAATCTAGAAGTTCTTACATCTGGACATGATATTGAACATAACACAGTTAATAAAACAGAATTGATATTAAAGAATGGGATTTTATCTCAATATATCTCTTTAATAGTGGGAAAAGAATATACAATTTCTTTTAAATATAAAAAAAATGGAATTAATACTAGAAAATCAAGTATTAAAATGTATTGGACAGAAAGTGAATTTGAAACAGTTTTAGAACTTACTAGTGCGATAATTAATAGAACAAATAAAGCTTACTCTTTTATAGCTCCTACTAGTAGTGCAAAAATAGTAATAGAAACAGACCAAGATGAATTTTATATGAGTGATTTTATTATTCAAAGTGGCACAAGTACAGAATGGTCTCCAAATGCATTAGAAACAAGAGGACTTGGACATAAATTAACTAAATCAGATTTAGAACTCTATGATTTAGGAAAATCAAACGAGAAAGCAAATTTAGACTATAATAATTTAACTTTTTATCAAGGAAACAATTTAAAAGCAGAATATGGTGCTGATAATATGCAGGTAGAAAAAGGGCTTGTAAAAACATCATTTGAAATGTGTGGTTTAGTCATACGAAAAATAGATGATGACAATGTCATTGTAAATTAGGAGGTGGAAAATGCCAGTATTATATAATAACACAATTAGCGTAGTCAATGTAGAAAATAAAGCAAAGCAATATGAATTTCGATTGGAAGTAATATTAAATTCTCAAAACAGTATAACAGGAACTTCTAATATTACAATTAATTCTTATGCAAAAGGTATTTATGGTTCCTATTCTTTATATAAAACACCAAGAGAGATTCTTATTCAAAATGGAATTACAAGAGCAGAGGTAGCAGTAGGAGAGATTCCATTAAATAGTGAGGTTAGAATTGCAACATGGACAGGTAATGTAGAACATGATTATGCAGGAAATTATACATTATCAGTAAGCAGAAATTATAATCCAAATGCTACGGTATCTTATTTGCCAAAAGCAAATTTTGATAGCTTTTCTGTAGAACTTCCAAATATTCCTAGAGCTAGTACTTTAGAAAAAATAGATGCAAATTTTATAGTAGAAGATGGAGTTAATATTAATGTTAATAAACCAGCAAGTTTTTACGATGTATTAGAAGTATATATTTGGGGAGATAATGAAGTTTATCAAAAAATAGCAACTAGAGAATCTTTTCAAAAAGGATTATTTCAGTTTTCTACAAATGAAATGGAAATGATTTATCAAGTAACGACTAGAGCGAAAACAATGGATTTTAAATTTGTTTTAACAACTTATTCTAATTCTAGTAAAATGACAACTATTGGAAATTCAAGCGTTGTCATTACCAAAGGAAATTTAAAAGATGAAAACATTAGACCTGTTTATACAGAAACACAATTTACATATAAAGATATAAATGAGAAAACATTAGCTTTAACTGGAAATAATCAAATTTTAATTCAAAATTATTCTAATATTGAAGTTACATTATTAGAAAAAGCAGTAGCTCGTAAATATGCTTATTTAAAAGATGGATCTTATGAGATAAAAGTTACTACAGAAAATGAATTTGAAAGAAAATCAATTAATGAAGCAGATGAATTTCCGGTTTCAAAAACTTTTTCAAATATTTATGGAAAAGATTTGGTAGTAACAGTTATTGACTCACGTAAAAATGAAACGATTTGCCTAAAAGAAATGACAATTTTAGATTATCAAAATATTTTATTTGATAAAAAAAATTCTAAAGTAGTAAGAGAAGCAGATGTAGAAAAGAAAACATTATTAACATTAAAAGGTACTTATTATGAATTTGAAAATGCAAATAATGGTATTACAAAATGTATTTGTAAATATCGAATAAAAGGAAGTTCTGTAGATTATATAGAAGAAGATATTACTAATGCTATTCAATATGCAAATGGAATTTTTGAATTAAATAATTATGTATTAGGAGATCTTGATGTATCTAATGAATATGAAATTTTTATTGAAATTGAAGATCAATTGTCAAATGATAGTTTAAAACTAGATTTAAATAGTGCGAAGCCATATCTTTGGCATATGAAAAAAAAGAAGATTATGGGAATAGGAGGAAAACCAAATACTAGTTTAAAAGAAGGGTCTTTACATCTTTATGGTGATATTAAAGTAGAAGGAAAATATATTGATATTTATCCAGTTGGTTCAATCTATATGAGTGTTAGTAATACGAATCCAAGTACTTTATTTGGGGGAACTTGGGAACAAATTAAGGATTGCTTTCTATTAAGTGCTGGAAATACTTATACAGCAGGTAGTGTGGGAGGAGAAGCACAAGTAACTTTAAAAGTTTCAGAAATGCCAAAGCACACTCACACTCAAAATCCTCATGGTCATCCACAACATCCTGATACTTGGATGAATGTTGATAATCCTTGGGTTCCTAAATCAGGTTATTATTATGCACATTCTGGAAACGGTGTTTCGAATAATTATTGGACAGGAAGCGTAACTGCTACCAATAACAATACTGGGGGAGATAGTCCTCATAACAATATGCCTCCATATTTAGCTGTTTATGTTTGGAAAAGAGTGTCATAGATATGGAAAATATAACATTAAACGAATTATCAAATTTATTAATTTTCATTATTACTTTTATATCTTCGATAGGAACTTTATTAATTGGAATAAAAACAATATTCAATAAACAATTAAAACCGTTAGAAGAAAGTATAGAAAATTTAGATAGGAATCAGTGCAAGAATTATTTGGTACGCTTTTTAGCAGACATAGAACGAGGAGAAAACTTTGATGATGTTGAAATTAAAAGAGCTTATGATGTTTATGATCATTATGTAAAAGATTTAAAGGGAAATAGCTATATTCATGACAAGTGGGAGAAATTAATGAGAGGTAGTGATTAAATGCAAGAATTTATGAATTGGGAAATTTTAACTACTTATGCAACTTTTGTAACTGTTGTATTTATGGTAGTGGAATTTATTAAAGAATTAAAATATGTAAAAAAAATAAAAACAAAATATGTAAGTTTTTTAGTCGCGTTGATTTTATTGACGATTACTAATTTCGCACTTCATACATTTCATGTTTTAGATATTACTTTATATATATTAAGTGCGATTAGTATTAGTTTAGGAGCAAACGGATTAAATGATTTTAATAGAAAAGGAGGAATTTTATGAAAAAAGGAATGACAAGTATTAGAAATGGAGTAGAAGATTTACTTTGTCCATTTGAATATGTAGGAATTAGCCAACCAGCAAATGGAGCCTATTCTCATCAAGGAACAATGGCAAATGATATTGGTTTTAAAGATATTAGAAATCCATATGAACCATATTATGCACCTTGTCATATTAAATGTATTCATATATGGAAAGACTATGGACAAGCTATGTGGCAATCGATAAACAAAGTTCGTTTTACAGATGGTTCTGTTGATTATCTTACTTTTGTAACAGCACATGATAATTCATTTACCACAACAGTTGGAACGGAAAGACAACAAGGAGAATTAATTGGTCATAAAGGAAACAAAAAAGCAAGTGGTGTTCATGCTCATATTGAGTGTGCAAAAGGATTATATAGTGCGAAAGATTGGAAATATAATTCTTATGGCAATCCATGTTTTCCTAATGAAATCAATATTGATGAAGTATTCTTTTTTGATGAAACAGAACTAAGTAAAAATCATATTCCAAGTACTTATAAAATCAAATACTTAAAAGATGTTGTATTAGAAACATCATCTAATAAAGAACCGCTTCCTTTAAAAGTAGGAGACCAAGTAAAAATTATAAAAACAGGAAATGGTTCTAGTTTAGGAACTTCAAATATAGCTTATGGAATTGGCTGGGATAGAAAAATATTAAAAATTTGGGAAGATAGACCTTATCCATATCAAGTAGGAAATGAAACAGGAACAACAGGCTTCTATAGAAGAGAAGCATTAGAAAAGAGGTAATAAAAATGAACGAAACAATAAATTCTGTTTTTACAGAAACACAAGATGGAGTAAATGCATCCATTAATCAATTAGAAGTAACTTGTATTACTTCAAAACAAAACAAATTTCACTTAGATAGTGAAGGAAATTTATCCGTAAATAGTATCACAACAGTAGTTGATAATCCAAATACAACAGTTGATTTTAACTCTATTTATCCAATTGGTTCTATTTATATGAACACAGCTTTGGTAGAACCAACAACGCTTTTTGGAGGAACTTGGGAATTGTTAAAAAATAGATTCTTAATTGGAGCAGGAGATTTATATGAAGTAGGAGAAATGAAAGGCGAAATAGAGCATAAATTAACAAAAGAAGAAATGCCAAAACATACTCATACTCAAAACCCACACAGTCACACACAACATCCTGATACTTGGATGAATGTTAATAATACTTGGGTTCCTAAATCAGGTTATTATTTTGCGGATTCTGGAAATGGAATATCCAATAAATATTATACTGGCAATACAACCGCAACTAATAATGATACAGGAGGTTCACAACCTCATAACAATATGCCTCCATATTTGGCAGTTTATATGTGGAAGAGAGTCGCTTAGCTCTCTTTCCTCTTAAATTTTTAAAAGGAGTGATGATATGGAAAAAGAACTAAAAAATTTAAGAAAGAAAAACGAAAAACATTTTTTACAAGATGATGGAACAATTATTGCGAAAATGTATAGAGAAAATATCCACTATTTAAAAGATGGTATTTATGAAGAAATTGATAATACATTAATTAAAAAAGGAAATAAAATTCAAAATAAAAGCAATGAATTTAAAGCATCTTTTAGTGAAAATGATAAAAATAAATTATTAGAAATGGAAAGAGATGGACATAAACTTTCAATGAGTTTAAAAAATGAAAATGAAGTTTGTCCAAATGTAAAGAATACAGAAATTTGTTATCAAGAATTATTAGAAAGTATTGATGTTACTTATAAAGTATTATCTAACAAAGTAAAAGAAGCGATTCTTTTAAAAGAAAACAAATATAAAAAGTTAGAATTTGTAATTGAAACAGATTTAGAATTAAGTATCAAAGATAAAACAATAGAAGCTAAATATAACAATGAAATTATCTTTGTAATAGAAGCTCCTTATATGATGGATGCAAACAATATTGAAAATCATAATATTTATTACACTTTAGAAAAACATAGCAATCATTATGATGTAATACTATATTTAGATACTGAATGGTTAGAAAAAGCTAAATTTCCAGTGATTATTGATCCAACTATAACAAACTATAAAGATGGCGGAGTGACATATGATACCTATATCTTTGAAGGAGATAAAGACTACCCAAGGGGACACTCAAAAAAATTATGGCTAGGAGTACATAAAGAAGATGATGGAACAATAGAAAAGTATCGTGCATTATTCAAATTTAATTTGCCTAAAATAGGAACAGGAAGTCAAATTATAGGAGCTGAAGCAGTCATGCTAGCATTTGGAAATCCATATGATAAACAAGACATTTTTGTAGTTCATAAAATCAACAAAGAATGGGATGAAAATACAGCAACTTATAAAACGATGTGGAATGCTTATGACTCTAGAATAGAAGCTTATAGTATGTTTAGAACATCATTACATTTATCCAATTGGGGACCAGAAGAATATAATCATATTGATATTACAAACTTGGTAAAATCTTGGTATTCAGGAGAACCAAACAATGGAATTATGATTAAAAGCTACTATGAAGTCTATGATCCAGATATAAATAGTTTGCTAATTTATTCTAGTGAAAATGATGAGAAAGCAAATCCTCCATATCTATTAATCCATTATAGAAATCAAAATGGATTAGAAAGTTATATGGATTATCAAACACAGAGTTTTACAGATGGAAGTACAAGTGCGAATTTATATAATGGAAACTTAGTATCCGTATGGAATGTTGGGAAAACAGTATCAGGAAAGTTCCCCGTTAATTTAGACCTTATTTATAATACCAATGATATCATTTTAGAAACCAATTATGGATATGGTTTAGGAGAACAACTGAGTCTTCATCAAACATTAGAATTTGAAACCATTGAAGAATTTGAAAAAGATGAAAAACTTATCATGCTAAGATATAAAGATGGAGATGGAACCTATCATTACTTTTATAAAGGAAGTGATATTACACCTACTCCAGTAGAAGGCTATGAATTTGATGTTGTTGAAAGAAACCCAGAATCTTATTATGACGAAGATGGATTATCTTTGGTAATTACAAAAGATAATGACAATTTTATGATGCAAGATAATGATGGCAATACTTCTTATTTTACAAAAAATGGGGATATTTGGTATTTAACAGAAATCAAAGATACAAAAGAAAGTACTATAAAAATAGAATATTTGAATAATAAAATTGTGAAAGTGATTGATGGAAATGAAAAAGAAATTACGGTTACTTATGGAACAAATGTAATCACAGTAACAAGTCCAAATGAAACTGTTACACTAAATTATGAAAATAATCTATTAAAAAGTATTGTATCAAAAAATGGAACAACAAGTATAGAATATAATAGTAACAAAATCATTACTAAAATTACAGATATAACAGGAAAAAGTATTGGTTATGAATATTATGATATGATTCCATATCGAGTAAAAAAGATCAGTGAATATGGAATAAATAATACTTTAGGAAATTATTTAGAATTCATTTATGGATTTAATGTAACAACAGTAAAAGACAATAAAAACAGAAGCCAAACTTATACGTTTAATAATAATGGAAATACAGTAGGAATTACTAATTTAGATGAAGATGAAAATCTAAACGAAGCATTTGGAAAATCGATGATTTATGGTTCTAAAGATCAATATACAACTTCATTTGGAAGTGTTAATAAATTAGTATCAGAAAATTCTATGGTAAAAGTTGTAAAAAACTATTTACAAAATTCTAGTTTTGAACAAGATACAAATGACTTATTTTTTACTACAGATAGTGAGAATGTTCAAATTTCAATTTCATCTGATTATGCAAATACAGGATCAAAAAGCTTATATATAAAATCCAATGTAATGAATGAAAAAGCGATTTTAAATAAAGCATTTGTAGGAAAACCAATACATGCTTATACATTTAGTATGTATGTAAAAAATGATGTTCCATTTAAATTAAAAACATCAGTGTCTTTAGCAGATTCTGTAGGTGGATCACAAGGAAAAGCAATAGAAATTCCAATTAACCTAGAATTTACACGATATGATATTTCTTTTTTACAAAACATAAAAGATAAATCATCAACAATATCATTAGAAATTGAAAATCCAGGAAATATTTATATTGATGATGTTCAAATAGAAGATGGGCAAACAGCCAATCTTTATAACTTAATTGATAATTCAGATTTTAGCGATGGAACAATGAATGGTTTTTCATTAGGATATAGTAGAATTTTTGAAACTCCAGCTCCAGAAGAAATTCCAACTATGAATGTTGTAGATATAGGAAATGCAAAGGCATTAAAAATAACAGGAAGTCCTTATTTAAGTGAAGCAATTGAAAAGACTTTTCCTGTAAGTGGGAAAGCTGGAGATATTTATACGATTTATTTCTGGTATAAAAATGAAGAAACAGTGAACGATGTTTATACTACACGTAGAAGAGTATTAATTAGTTTTGATTATGGAGAAGTAGATGATCCACATTGTTTAATTCCAAGAGGAACATTTACGCAAAATAATACAACTTGGCATTTATTTGAAGCTACTTTTATGGCAGAATATGATTATACAAATTTTAAATTGAATATTTTTAATGATTGTAATGCAAACAATTTATATTTAACGAATTTTGGACTTTATAAACCAATTGCAAGTACAGGATATGATTATGATTCTAATGGAAATGTAACAACTGTTCATGATCCTCTTTCAGGTCCAAAAGAATTATCTTATGATAAGAATAACCAATTAGTAGGAATGTTAGATGTAAAAGGTTCTAACTTTGTCTATGAATACGATAATGAAGTTAAGACAAGAGTGTTAAAAGGAATCAGTGCAACTGGAATTTCTAATGAAATTGAATATGATGAATTTGGAAATCCAATTATTACCAAAATTACCAATAAAAACACAAGAGAAGCAATAGAAGGTATTTACCACATTCGTATGAAAGGAACAAAGAAATATTTTGATAATAACTTTTATGCCAACATGATTTCTTTAAGAGAAGATTGCTGTAGTCATGATGGATACAATTTCATAAAAGAAGATAATTATTATAAAATAATTCCAATTGATAATCCAAATTATGCAATTCATCATTTTGGTGAAAGAATTACATTAAGTAAAACAGAATATTCTTTATTTGAACTCATTAAAAATAAAAATGGAAGTTATATGTTCAAATTAAAACAAGAAATTGATGAAAATGAAGAAATATCTGGAGTAGAAGAACAACCTAAAATCTATGTCACATTTGATAATGAAAAATTAGTTTTAGAGAAAAAAGAAATAGAAAACCCAAATCAAAACTTCTATTTAGAAGAAGCAGGAAATCATTTATTTGTAGTTAATACTGCTGAATATACAGAAGATGGAAAATATATAAAATCTACAAAAGATACTTTAGGAAGAACAACAACTTATGATATTGATACAGAAACAGGTTTAACAAAAAGTGTTACAGATTCAAAAGGGATTTCTGTAAATTATACTTATAATAGCAAAGAACAATTAACCAAAGTAGAAAAAGATGATAAAAAAGTAGAATATGAATATAATGATAAGAACCTATTATCTAAAATTAAACATGGAACAAAAGAGTACAATTTTACTTATGATGAGTTTTTAAATACTAAAACAATTGGAATTGGGAATCATTTATTAATTACCAATAATTATGAGGAAAATAATGGGAATTTAAGTTCTTCTACTTATGGAAACAATGATACGATTTCTTATACATATGATAAATTTGATCGGGTAAAAACAATTACTAAAATGAATGGAACTTACACGTATTATTATGACAATTTAGGAAATGTAGCTAGAATTGCATTTAATGATAAAGAAATTTATAGATACCAATATGATTTATTAAAGCGATTAACAGATTATCAATATAATAGTTTTAGAATCAAATATAAATATGACGAAACAAGTAATGTAAAAGATAAATACTTTAATAGTTTAGAGACTGCTCATCATATTCATTATGAATACAATAAAGATAATGCAGTAACAAAAATAGTATTTGATAATTCATTAGACACAAAAGACAATACCCCTTATCAAGATGAATTAGTATATAAGTATGATGAATTAGGAAGAGTGACAGAAAAGAACTTAAATGATACTTATAAAACAAATTATCATTTTATTACAAAAGGAAAGAGAACATCATTTATATTAGATAAGTTGAAAGACAACTTTAATGAGTTTGAATATAAATATGATAGTTTAGATAATATAACAGACATTTATAAAAATGGAGATTTAATCAATCATTATGAATATGATAATTCTAATCAGTTAATAAAAGATGATGATTATGAAAGTGGCATTACAACTATTTATAGTTATGATAATGTAGGAAATATCATATCTAAAAAAGATTATCGATTACAAACAGAAAGATTATTACATGAAGATATTTATGAATATAATAACACTAATTGGGAAGATCAATTAACGAAATTTAATGATGAAAATATTACTTATGATGAAATAGGAAATCCATTAACCATTGGAACAAAAACATTAACATGGATAAATGGAAGACAGTTAGAAAGTATTGTAGATGGAAATAATACAATTACTTATGAGTATAACAAAGATGGAATCAGGACTAAGAAAACAGTAAATGGAAAAGAAACAAAATATTTACTAGAAAATAATAATATAATATTTGAAGAAAGTCCAAAAGCTATGATATACTATAAGAGAGATGAGAATAATCATCTAATAGGATTTAGACACAATTATAAACACTATTAATATATAAAAAATGCACAAGAAGGCATTATAGGAATTATGGATAGTGATTATAATGTAATAGCAAACTATAAATATGATGCATATGGTAAAGTAGTTTCTATTACAGATAATGAGAAGAAAGAAATCACTGATACCAATCATATCGCTTATATCAATCCATTTAGATATAGAAGCTATTACTATGATGAAGAGACAAAATTATATTATTTAAATTCTAGATATTATAATCCTTTATTTGGTAGATTTATTAATGCTGATAATTATGTATCTACAGATAGTGGATACTTAGGTTATAACATGTATACATATTGTAATAATAATATAAACTATGTTGATGAAACAGGTCATTGGATAACTTTAGGGCTGATGGCAGGAATTGCTATTGTGGGGACTATAATAATAGGAAATACAATTTATCGAGGTCATAAGGCTCAAAAGGAAATAGAAAAAGTTCAAAAAAAACCAAATGTATCACGTAAAGAAAATCAAAATTTTCAGAATACTTTAAAGAATAATGCTAGTACAGTAAAAAAAGAAACTAAAAATATGAATGTTACACAGAAATTAGATTATTTTATATCAAATGTTAAAAGTGGTGGACAATATGATTTAAAAAGAAAAGCTGAATGGCAAAGAGATATATATTTTGACAATCATATAATGGAGCCTCAAGATATAGGAAATTATCATTTTGGTTATATTGGAAGGGCAATGGGATATGATACGACATTTTTGACAACAGGCGGTGGAGCTTATCAATTTTACGAACATTATAGAGAACCAATAACATATGCGAATTGTTTAAGTTTTTATACATGTGATGATCCTAGAGATAATTATTATATAAGATTAGGAGCGATAGCTTATGATAGAGATAATTAAAAAGCATAATAAAAAAATTATTATTATTTGTTTAATAATGATATTATATACTGCATGTAATAGTAGACTGATAATGTATGGATTGCCAAAAGGAGAATACATATCAAGTTTAGCATCTCCAAATAAAAATTATATTTTAAATGCGTATCGTTATAGCGGTGGAGCCACTATGGATTGGAGTTTAAGAGTAGAGTTAGAAAATAATAAAACTAAAAAAAAGATAAATATTTATTATAAATATCATCAATTTAAGGTAGATATGAAATGGATAGATAATGAAAATGTAGAAATTAATGGAATTAAACTAAATATTTATAAAGACTATTACAAAAAGGAAAATTAAGACATATATTAATTATAATTTTAAACTACTAAAAGGAGAGTATAGAAAAAGTTGTGTAAATAGAAAACCTTCCAGTATGATAAAATAAGAAAAGGAAGGTTTTTAATATGAAAAAAAATGAATTACCAAAAGAAGTAAATGACTATATGGATGAGTATATAAAAACTCATACAATAAAAAATATGGAATTTATACACCTTCACAAGAACATGCTAAAGCTTTAGCTATTGCTACAGGTGCTGATAGAGATGATTTACCAAAAGTTCATAATAATGGATATTATGGTCATTATCATGATAAACTTCATAGAGTACATATTTGGTATGGAGGCCCAGTAAGATGGGATGAAAAATAAGATAGCTATTACATGAGCGGCAAATAGTGAAAAAGGAGGAGTTTTTAATATGAATAAAATTAATCTGTTTGATTTAGATAATGCCTTTTCAAGTTTTATCGATATGTATATTAATAAGGAAACAGGAGAAATTATAGAAGATTATGATTATCATATATTACCAAAAGAGATTCAAAAACAATATATTATCATTCCTAAATTTACAAAGAAGGATGTAGTAGAAATTATAGATGAATATATAGAAAAAAATAATATTACAACATATACTTATAACGAAGATGATGATAAAGATGATATTATACAAAATTTTGACTATTGGCTCAGAGATAATAATTTATTAGACAATTATATTGAATTTTTGCGTAAAAAAGAATATGAAATAGTATCTGAATGGTGTAAAAAAAATAATTATGATTATTATTATGAAATACCAGCTAGGTTCAAAAAAACAGAAGAAGAGCTTATGGATGATGTAATAGAGCAAGTCATGAACATGGAGTCAGAACGATTGGAATATTACCATGATTATGCCCCAAGGAATAATCAATAATAATTTGAAAAAGGAATTTACTAAATTATAGTATTTCCTTTTTTCTATGTAATTATTTTAACTATTTGAAATATTAAAATTTATGTTGATACATAATAATCTTTTTGCTATAAAGCTCTATCAGAAACACATAAAAGAAAGAAAAGCTAAAAACATATAAGTTTATAAAATAATTATAATGATGTGATATACTATAAGAGAGATGAGAATAATCATCTAATAGGATTTAGACACAATTATAAACACTATTAATATATAAAAAATGCACAAGAAGGCATTATAGGAATTATGGATAGTGATTATAATGTAATAGCAAACTATAAATATGATGCATATGGTAAAGTAGTTTCTATTACAGATAATGAGAAGAAAGAAATCACTGATACCAATCATATCGCTTATATCAATCCATTTAGATATAGAAGCTATTACTATGATGAAGATACAAAATTATATTACTTAAATTCTAGATATTATAATCCTCTATTTGGTAGATTTATTAATGCAGATAGATTGCTTGGACCTGGAAATGATTTGGCTTATAACCTATATCTATATTGTGGCAATAATCCAGTAAGTAGAGTAGATGAAGATGGAAATTGGTTTTTTGGAGTAGTTGCTAAAGGTATTAAAGCTGTAGCTAAACCAGCATTAAAAGCAGCAGATAAAATGGTGAAAGGAGCTGGAAATTGTATTGGCGCTGTATTTGGAGCAGGGGCATCAACAACTGTAAAACAAGATTATAAGTCCCCAATATTTAATAAAGCTGGAGTGTCAATGATAACTGGGAGTTCTATTAATATTCCAATTAGTTCTGTTGGTGATTCAAATAAGCCAATTTCAGGTTATTATTCGCAAGCAAATAACGATGCAAATATAGGAATAAATTTAAATTTAGGATATTTTAAAGAGACGGTCAATGTTGGATTCGATGGTATTCCTATTAGTTATGGAATATATTCGAATAGAGAAAAGACAGGATTTCATGAGTTCAAACTAGGTGCTTCTATAAAGCAATTTACTGTTTTTGCTCAAGGAAATTATAATTTAGCGAATAGTGATGGTAGTAGTGTAGATACTTATGCAAGAGTTGATGTGAATGCGTGGATACCTATTGCTGTATTTGCAGGTGGTCCTATTATAAGAACTATAGCAGCAGCGCTTCAGGGGGGAGGGGCATTAGTTCCCGTGCATTAATGCAATTTATGAAAGGAAATGAAAAATGACAGCATATTTGAATACAGTAACGATTAAAAGATTAGCTGATATTATAGTAATAATTTTAATTATTCTAGTTATAAGAAAAAAGAAAATCAAACTATCAAGAAAAGGAAGAAGAAACTTGCTAATAGGGATGATTGTATTGGTAATATTCTTAGAAACAGGAATATCCTTACTAGAAATGAAATTTTTAGCTTTTAAAAATTTAAGACAGGCATTTGTCTATAATTTTCCTGAATATAAATTAAAAGAAAGTATAATAGTAGATGATACTGGTTTTATCTTGTATAAACAGAGTGATGGCGATATATCTATAATGAATTATGAAAATAAGAATGGTTATTGGAAGTATAAAAATATTTTTTATCAAAAAAATAATGAGCATCATGGAGGTGTTTACAAAGACTATATTATTTCACTAAATAATAATTATGATAGATCAATTTATTTGATTTTAATTACATATGCATGTTCCAAAAGTATTCCTATATCAGATAGTTACAATTCAGAGTTTTATTCTTTTAAATCGGGAATAATATGCTATCAATATACAACATTAAAAAATCCAAAAAATGATTATTTTATAATGTTTGGTGAAAATAAATATAGTGTGAAACTATAAAAATTTATATTGATACATAATAATCTTTTTGTTATCAAACTCTATCAGAAACACATAAAAGAAAGCAAAGCTAAAACATAAATTTATAAAATAATTATAAAGGTATGATATACTATAAGAGAGATGAGAATAATTATCTAATAGGGTTTAGATACAATTATAAACATTATTACTATATAAAAAATGCACAAGAAGGCATTATAGGAATTATGGATAGTGATTATAATGTAATAGCAAACTATAAATATGATGCATATGGTAAAGTAGTTTCTATTACAGATAATGAGAAGAAAGAAATCACTGATACCAATCATATCGCTTATATCAATCCATTTAGATATAGAAGCTATTACTATGATGAAGATACAAAACTATATTATTTAAATTCTAGATATTATAATCCTTTATTTGGTAGATTTATTAATAGTGATGCCTTTGTATCAACAGGGCAAGGACTTACTGGAAATAATATGTATTCATATACTGAAAACAATCCGATAAATAGATCTGATTTGAGTGGTTATTTTTGGTTTCAAGTGGCAGGAGCTTTTGTTGGTGGCCTAGTTGGTGGAGCAGCAAAAGTTGTAAGTAATGTAACATCTGGAAAAAAATGGAGCGATGGAATATGGGGAGCAATGGCAGGAGGAGCAGTAGCTGGAGTAATAGCTACTACAACAGGAGATTTAGTAACTGCTTCATATGCAAGTGCACTTACAGAATCGGTAGTAAATAATTTAGCTGATGGAAAAGGAATACCATTAAAAACTGTAGCATGTGATACAGTGCTAAATGGAACAATTAATTATTTTACTGGGCAAGTAGCTAATAAGCTAGTAAAGATAAATTCAGGTTGGTTCAAGCCAACGAAATTTAAAACAAGTTTCACAGGAAATTATACGAAAAAGATAACTCAAAACACAATAGTGCAAGCTATAATGAATATAGGGGCAACGGCTCCATCATCTATATCAACTGTAGAGAGTAGCAATTCATGCACAGTTTATATTCCGAAGCAAATTCCAGATGGAGCATCATGCCCTATTGTTGCTAATGATATAAAAACAGTTGTTTCCGTTGTCAATCAACAAATTAATTCTATAAATAGAGATATAAAGAATATATTTGGATTTAATATTTTTTAGAAAAAGTAAATTAGAAATGTGGGGATTGAATGAAAAATAAATATAAAATAATTTTAGTCAAATCTGTTATAGCAATTGGGGGGATGTTATTTATATCATCTTTATTTTTAGGAATAACATCAGAAATGCTTTTATATGGTAGTTACAATGACTTTTTCAATAAGTTAGCTTATTTCTTGCTCTTTTTATGTACAATTGATACAATTGTAATGCTTATATTAATGTGTAAAATAGATATAAGACCAGAAAAAGCTAAACCAATGAGATTAAAATTAAAAGATAATAATTATGAAATGATTAAAGAAAATCTATGTCAAAAATATGAACACAATGGATATCGGAAATTAACAAAATATGAATATAATAATGCGAAAATTGATTATATGATAAGGCAAAATCATTCTGTAGTCAGTCTAGTGATATATATAAGAATAGAAAAAATAACAGAAGAGTTGATGTATGGATTTGAAGAACATATATTTGTAGAACAAATTCTAAATTTAGAAGATATCGAACCAAAAGACAAATTAGATATAACATATCTCATTGCCGTAGATAGAGTAACCCCTACATTTTCAAAATATATAGAAAGAAATGTTAAACAAACTTTTTGGACTACAGTATTACCAGTAGGAATATCATTAGCTTCAAAAACATTGTATATTTCAACTCAAGAAGAAGGATTTTCAATCTTCAGATATAAAAAAATGAAAAAGCAATTTATAATGGATATAGATGAACTGCTAGAAAAATAATAGAAATTAAAACGATTAAAGAACAATAAACTCTTTAGTTGTTTTTTATCATAAATTTCTGCTAATAAGCAAAACGTTTTTGTTATCTATCCTTATCAGAAACATATAGAAAAAGTAAATCTAAAAAGTGAATATTATAAAATAATTATAAAGGTATGATATACTATAAGAGAGATGAAAATAATTATCTAATAGGATTTAGATACAATTATAAACATTATTACTATTTGGAAAATGCTTAGGAAGACATTATAGGAATTATTATTAAACGATTACCATGGTAGTAAATTTTTATAAAATAATCATTTGAAATAAAAGGTGATAGAATGACAAAAAGAAAAGAATCGTTAGTAGCGAAATTATTTGGGAATGTAATTTTTACTTTAGTAAAATGGGGAAATGCAATAGAAGTATTAAAAAGTCCCACATCTGAAAAGGGAACGTATCCGAGCTTTAGAAAAGAATTAAAACGGTTAGGATTTCGAACATTTAAATATGTAGATCAAGATTATTTTTGCCAATTATATCCAGAAAAGACAAAAGAAATGGTATTAAAATATTATTATTTAACAGAAGATATAAAAGAAAAATCATTTTATTTAAGTTGTTTATTTTCACCTAAGAATAGTGAGCTTTTTGATTTCTTTTATAAAGAATATGAAAAATATACAGATTTGTTTATAGAAAGAGAATATTTTATTAAATGCCTTCTAGATTGTATTTATATAACAAGGGATATAAAATGGAAAGAAGAATATATTAACGGAGTATGGGAGTTCCTTTTTGGTGAAGAAATATGGCCATTTATTATGACATGTGGTGAATATAATTTGGAAGAACCTCTTTTAAACTCAACAATAAGAGAAATGATAAGACTTAGCAATTATGTAGAGCATGATGTTGCAGTAGTGGCATTAAAAAAATATAAAAACCAAAAGGTTAATTTCTTAAAAAATGATGACAAATACTATAATTATTATTTATTTGATATTACAAATAAAATGTTTGAAGATAAAATAATTGATTTTAAAGAAGATAAACAAATGAGCACTATTTCTGAGTTTAAGAAAGCATTAAATATTTCATTTGATGCAGAAACTGACATTATTCGGTTTTGTCATAACAATGCATCAGAAGTGAAAGAAACAATTTTAAAATTTTATCAAAGTGCTACCTTATTAAGTGATAAATGTTTTTATATAAAATGTTTAGCAGTTCAAAAAAATAACGATTTATTTCCATTCTTAATAGAGGAATTAAAAATCTGGAGAAGAAGGAAATTAGATACTGCATATATTTGTGATAGTTTAGGAAATAACTTATATATTATAAAAAATATAAAGTATAAGAATGAATATATAAAGATAATAAAGAATAAAAAATTCGTAAATAGTTATGCTTATATATTATTAGCATGTGGAAAATTACAAATAAAGGAAATAATACCAGATTTGTTAAAGGTATTAGAAGATGAAAGGAATCCACAATGTATTCAAGCTATGCAAGCATTAGTTTGCTATAGAGATAAGGAAGAATATAAAGATATTTTTATAAAATATTCAAAATCTAATATTCAAGATATGAGAAATTTTGCAAACAAAGCATTACGCTCAATTGCTAAAAAATAACATCAAAAGCTACTAAAGAACTAAAAACTCTTTAGTAGTTTTTTCCTTTCAAAATCTATGTTGATACATAATAATATTTTTGCTATCAAACTGGATTGTCAACATTTTTTTAGACAATTTTTATAAGGACAGTTGTAAACGATAT